>JBEKTN010000297.1:0-11032 GCA_049516015.1 Isosphaeraceae bacterium
GACAAGATCCTCCCCAAGTATGAAATCCTCATCCAACCTCAATCGATCTAACGGACCTCGGATCACGGAGAACCAAGATCGCGAATCAAGATGAAATTATTATCGGGGATTTCCCTAAGGCCCTCCCTCCAGACCACCCCGATATCGCCACGAGTCTGAACAACCTGGGGCTGGTGCAGGATGAGTTAGGGGAGTATGCGGCGGCCAAGCAGAGCTATGAGCAGGCGCTGGCCATCTTCCGCAAGTCCCTACCACAGGACCACCCCGATATCGCCGGCAGTCTGAACAACCTGGGGATGGTGCAGTCCGCGTTGCGGGAGTATGCGGCGGCCAAGCAGAGCCATGAGCAGGCGCTGGCGATCTTCCGCAAGTCCCTGCCTCCGGACCACCCCGATATCGCCCAAAGTCTGAACAACCTGGGGGTGGTGCAGTCCGCGTTGCGGGAGCATGCGGCGGCCAAGCAGTGCTATCAGGAGGCGCTGGCCATCTGCCGCAAGTCCCTGCCTCCGGACCTCCCCCTTATCGCCCAAAGTCTGAACAACCTGGGGGTGGTGCAGTCCGCGTTGCGGGAGCATGCGGCGGCCAAGCAGAGCTTTGAGCAGGCGCTGGCCATCTTCCGTAAGGCTCTGCCTCAGGACCACCCCCTTATCGCATTTTCCTTGAATAACCTCGGACGTCTGAGCTTGACGGCAGGTGTCGGTGTCGGGGATGCGGTTCCAGGCCTTGCCGAGGCGACCGATCTCTTGCAGGCTGAACAGCTCCGGCTGGCCGTCGCCCAGGCCGAGCAGGAACAGCTCGCCACGGCGGCCCTGGCCAGGATGTGTCTCAGCAACCTGCTTGACGCCACTCTCATCACGAGAGCAGAGCCGGCCTCTGCCTATGATCGCGTGGTGCGTGTCAAAGGGTCGGTGACCACCCTGCAGCGGTGGGCCCGCCAGGCCCGCGACGCCGCCGACCCGGAGACGGTGAAGCTGCTCGACCGACTCCGCGAGGTGAGCCGCGAGCTCGTCGGCCTGTCCGTAGAAAGTCGTCCTGGGGATCGCAGGACCTCTCTCGAGGACGTGGCGGCCCTGATCCGAAGCCTTTCCGACGAGCGGGCCGGACTGGAGCGGCAGTTGGTCGAGCGGAGTGGGGTCTACCGCGCCGTCCAGACCCGGGCCTGGATCGGCGGCAACGAAGTGCGAGCGGCCCTGCCCCGGGGCACGGCTCTCATCGACCTGGTGGAATTCTGGCATGTCAAGCCTCCGGCCGAGGGACAAGAGGAGCACTCCCTGGAGCAGCGAGTGGTGGCGTTAGTGGTGCGGCCGGAGCAGACCGGCGTTGAGGCCATCCCGCTGGGGCCGTCGAAAGATCTCGCCGAACTGATCGACCGCTGGCGGGCCAGCTACGGCGCCGGCAAGATGCCAGAGGCAGGTACCGCGGACCCAGGCGCGGAGCTGCGGAAGCGGTTGTGGGAGCCGCTGGCCGAACACCTGCGAGACGTGAGCGTGGTGTTGGTGTCCCCCGATGGCCCATTCAACGGCTTGCCGCTGGCCGCTCTGCCCGGGTCGAAAGAGGGCACCTTCCTGGTCCACGAGAAAGCCTTCGCCACCGTCCCCGTCCCCCAGCTCCTGCCGGAATTGTTACAGGCCGGGGTCGGCCCGCCGGCCGACCCGGCCTCGCTAGTGATCGGGAACATCGACTTCGACGTGCCTCCCCCCCGCGCCGGGGAAACCCGGCGAGACAACCACTTCGCGCCCCTGCCGGGGACCGAGGCCGAGGCCGCCGCGATTCACGAGATGTTCCGCGCCGCCTTCGCCGGCAAGCTGGCCGGGCTGCTCACCGGGAAGGACGCCACCAAGGCGGCTTTCGTGAGCCGGGCACCGGCTTGCTCCCACCTCCTGGTGGCCACCCACGGATTCTTCCTCCCCGAGCCGGAGCCGGAGCAGGGCCTCCCCCCGAGGCGGCTGCACTCCCTGGAGGCGATTCTGTCCCACCGCGATCTTGTGGTGTCCAACCCGGCGCTGCAGTCTGGGCTGGTGTTCGCCGGGGCCAACTACGGGGCTGTGGGCCAGGGGGACGCATTCCTGACCGCCCTGGAAGCATCGGATCTGGACTTGGCCCGGGTCGACTTGGCGGTGCTCAGCGCCTGTGAGACGGGGCTGGGCAAGGTTGAGGGCGGCGAAGGTGTCCTGGGGCTGCAGCGGGCCTTTCAACTGGCAGGCGCGCGGACGGCCGTGACCAGCCTCTGGAAAGTGCCAGACGCAACTACCCAAGCGCTAATGACCCGGTTTCATAGGAACCTGTGGGGAAATAGGAAGGGGAAGCTCGAAGCTCTTCGAGAGGCACAGAAGTGGCTAATTCGAGAAGCGCCGGCACACCCGGAGTTGCTGAGAGGCGGGCTGAAACGACCCGATCCTAAGGGGCAGGAACGAGGGCCACTCTCTCCGTTTTATTGGGCCGCCTTCGTCCTCTCCGGCGATTGGCGGTGAGAGGCACCGCGCGATAAAAGGTGGGCTGAAGATCGTATGCCCCCTTGCCGGGTTTCCGGGGTCGGTTTCAGCGACCTCCCTGGTTTCAGGAATGAACCATGAAACGAAATTTTTTGCCGCGCTGGGCCGCCAAAGCAGCCGTGGCGATCGTCTTCGGGTTCGGAGTCGGCTCCGACTGTGGGGCGGATTCTTCCTCGGCGGCCCGCGCGGCGAGTGTACTTGAAATCTCACGTCTTACCGAGGATCCGGTTGAAACGTACCAAGCCGCGAAGACCGACCCCGCTCCGGTTGGAAAGTACACCGACCGACGTGCCCTGCTGGTCGGCGTGACGAAGTACGACAACCTGGACCGGCAGTACCACCTCCTGGGCCCGGCCAACGACGTGCAACTCGTCAGGCGCTTATTGCAGGAACGCTACCAGTTTCCACCAGAGGGCATCGTATCCTTGTCCGAAGACGAGGGCACCCAGGCCCGACGGCCGACCCGAGCAAACATCGAGCGGGAGTTCTTTCGACTGGCCGAGCAGGCCAACGAAGGTGATCAGGTTGTAGTGTTGCTATCAGGTCATGGAGCGCGCCAGCCGGAACCGATCCCCCCGGACCCGGAATACCCCGAGCCCGATGGAATCGATGAGATTTTCCTTCCCGCCGACGTGGGCGTATGGAAGGGGTTTCCTCAGCGCGTGCCGAACGCGATCGTGGACAACGAGATCGGGACCTGGCTCCGCGCGATTGCCGCCAAGCGGGCCTATATTTGGGTGATTTTCGACTGCTGTCACTCCGGCACGATGACCCGGGGAACTGAAGTTGTCCGCGAGTTACCGCCGGGGATGCTCGTGCCTCGCGCGGAGCTGGACAAGGCCCAAGAGCTGGCGGCTCAGCGGCAGGGAAAGACGAACGCCGGGTCGTCGGTCAAGCAGCCGGCGTTCGTACCGCCGCAGCCATCCAGCTACATTGTCGCGGTGTACGCCTGCCGACCCCAAGAGCAGACGCCCGAGAGCCCACAACCTCAAGGAGCCCCGGATGCCAAGTATTACGGGCTGCTCACCTACACATTGGTAGACATCCTCACCAAATCGGCGACATCGAAGGCGCCCCTGACCTACCGGGAGTTGGTCCAGCGCTCGCAGGTGCGATACGCCGGCAGGCCGCAAGGCTCGCCGACGCCGCTCATCGAGGGTGAAGGTCAGGATCGGATTGTTCTGGGAACGGAAAAGCCGATGCGGTCTGCTTGGCTGCTGACCCGTGACAAGGACGGCTACAAAGTGAACGCGGGGGACCTGCACGGCCTGACCCCGGGAAGCATCTTGGCGGTGGAGTCGCCTGCGGGAGGTGAACAGGAGCCGAAGCTGCTGGGTCACGTACGCGTCTCCGCCACGCGGCCATTCGACGCGACGGTCCGGCCTTGTGCCTACCGAGAGTCTCCCGCTGCCAGCGAGCTCGCTTCGCTCTCCTCGTGCCGAACGGTCTTCATCGAGTACGGGCTGCGGCGTCTCAAGGTGGCCATCCAGGTATCGGATGGGCAAGAACCATCACGCCAAGTCCTGCGAACTGCCTTGCAGCCGATCGCCGATGCGAAGACTGCACTGGTGGAGTTGGTGAACGACCCCCGGGAAGCGGACTGGCTCTTGCGATCCCATGACGACCGAGTTGAGCTCTTCGAGGCTTCCGGCAACCGTCCTCCGTTCCCTCTCCCACCTCCGAATAGTCGGTTGCTGGGCGAGTGCCTTCGCCACAACCTCGAGAAGGTTTTCCGGGCACGCAACCTGGTCGGCTTGGCCAGCCGATTCGAAGCGGAACGGTATCGCGGCGGCTCCGACGTGGACGTCGAGGTGGAGGTGCTGCTGCAGAAGGATCGTTCATCTCCTGTTGAGGTCATGTCTGCCCCGCCTGGGGGCCGGGTGTTTCGGCCCGGTAATCTCATCTCGTTCCGCGTCCGCAACGAGAGCCCGTCGACGCGAGTGGACGTGACTCTCTTGATCGTCGGCACGAATCTGAGAATTCACCCCTTCTACCCCCGGGCGAACGAGGTGGGTAAGAGCCTCAATCCGGGTGAGACGCTGACGACCCCACCCCCGCCGGGAGAGATCGACGAAAAACCCCCGTTCGGCACCGAGTGCTTGGTCGTCATCGCGGCCCCGGCGAAGAACCCTCCGTTCGACTTCGCGGCCCTGGCGCAGAGCGGTCTCCCGCTTACAAGGGCTGAAGATGTAAACCAAGCCCCCCGATCACCGCTCCGGGAATTGCTCGAGTGCGCGATGTTTGGGACTGGCACCCGCAACGGGCTGGAGCAGTCCGTCGCCGATCAATACGGGCTACGGATTCTGACTTGGAGGACGGAACCCAAGTGATTGCCGAGTCGCACTTGCAGTCTCTTATCTCCGTTATTTCGTAGATATGAGCAGCGCAACGGCGGCGTGTGGATGACTGATCGTTCCACGAGAGTAAAGGGATTGCCTCTGGCGATCTACGGTTCATCGTTGGTCGAGAATTCAAAAGTCAGACCTGGAGCGGATAATGAAGAAGGTTGTATCCGGTGAGGGAAAGGGGGGCATCACTGATATCGACCGTTTGAGAGGCGAAGGAGCCTCGAGGACATGCAGGTGGACGCTTGATGCACGCGGCTTAGGGGTTAAGAAGGCGCTATTCTGTGACGACCTCTTTTCCCTCCACTCTCCAGTGACGAGCCCTTATCCCTCCACGACCCCTTTTCCCTCCATGGCGGGGCAGCTCGAGCCGGCCACTGACGATTCGGTGCGCAACCGGGTTGTTCGTTTCCATCCGCCCAGAGGGCACCGAGGAGTCCCCGCGCGAGGCGAATGGTTTACCTCGCCCGGGCTCCCTGACCCGACACTGCTGCGCCATTCAGCCCCTGTAGCTGCTCCGGCTCGATGATCCGCGAATGCTCGCGGTCGGCCAGGACGCATCCCGTCTCCTGCTGGAGGCGGAGCGCGAATTCCTCGTCCGTTCGGTTGTGCCAACCCCCGATGCGCCAGGGGCAGACGAGATATCCATCACGGAACTCGACCTTGCCCCGCTCCAGCGTTGGGCTCCCATCCTTGTCAATACCGCCAAGCTCCTTGAGCAGGCGATGAACGACGTCTATCTCCAGTGGGCGCAGGAGGGCGATGCGGCGCTCGCTGACGATGGCGGCGGGATCGAGATGACCTATGGTGAGATTGTGCAGCATCATCTTCCCCTTCCGCCATCGCACGCAGGATGCACTTGGCGCCATCGGTGATCCGTGGCTCGGTGTCTGCAGCCCGACGCTCGGCCTCCGAGTGGGACACGCCTTGCCCCCCATGGTATTCATGGGCGATCACGGCGTCGCATCGGTCGCGCAGGCGTGCTTTCCCCCAAATCAAATCGATGATACCGTCGGGCTGGGATGCGGGACAACCGTGGGATCGTCGGGCCCATGAGCCTCGAGTTCACGGAGGACGGGCTCGGGGACAACAACCTCACTGGCTCCCGCCCGGAGCATCTCCGGAAGACCGGCTCGGACGAGAAAGACCAGGGGTGACGTGTTCACAATGCGCCTGATGGGCGAGTTCGACCTCCTCCATCAGCTCATCCACGTCGACACGGATAGAGGGTAACTTCGCCGTTGCGAGTGCGTCGATGAAATCGATCCGGCTTACACCCGCGAAGGAGGCGGCCTTCTCGTGCGAGATACGCCCCTGGGTATACCAGACCATGGCTGCGGCCAGCCGCATATCGCGGCCAAGCTCCTGAGGAGAACGGTGCAGAGCGGCGAACGCTTCGTCAGGCACTTCGATCGTGACAGTTGCCATGGTGATCACCTGGTCGAACAGAAGCCGATCCGAACTCCGGATCAGGCGCGGCCGTGGGGCAAAGGTCAGAACAATGGCCATTCTACTCGGATTCCGCCCGGTCTGCCTCTCCCCCTGGCGGCATCGGCAACTCGCTATCGGCCGGATGCCGGTCCTTGGAGAGCCGGCCCGGTGGAGGCGAGGAGATAGCCAAGCCATGGGTCAGGGATGGCTATTGGGGTCATCGACCGAAAGCCCTTCGGCCAGGGCGGCGGTGTTGAGTTCGGCATCGGCCGAGAGCAGCGTCATCGACGGGTCGGTGGCATGGATTTCCAGAACCGCCGCGAGCTGCACGGCATCATAGCCGCGCAGACCGTGCCTTCTCGCCAGCGTCGCGGCTTGGGCGACCAGCCCGGCCGACACTTCGACGACGCGGTATTGGCGGGCGAAATCGAGCTGGAAATCCGCCACGGCGGTCGCGGCGTCCTGGGGCGTGATCGAGCCGCCACGCTCCCGCCGCGTGATGGCGGCTACCGTCTCGGCCAGCGTGATCCGCACGACAAATAGCGAATGCCGGACAGTCGGAGCGGCCAGGGCCTGCACCCAGGCGGTGCCGGTTTCTTGCGCGTATCGCTTGAGAACCGTGCTGGTGTCGAGGAAATAGGCCGCCACCGTTAGCGACGCTCGCGGATGACGGTTTCAGAAATCGGCTCGCCCTGGATGGGGACTGCATGGCGGTTCCGGTAAGGCGTCATGTCGGTGATCGGCGGCTTGATCTCGCTGATAATCCCGGCTTCGAGCAGTCGGTGTTGCAGCTCCTGGTCGGCAATTTCCTCCGGCGTCATTTCGGGTTGGCAGGTGGTCTTTGCGGGCGTCGGCTCTGCCTGCCGATGTCGCTCCAGGGCGGCGCTGATGACCTCATTCTCGGTCGAATAGCGACCGGCTTGCACCTGGTCGTGCACATAACGCTCTAAATGCTCGGGTAAATGGATTGTCATAGTGTTATGCTCCTTTGCCCTAGATTACCACGATCGGGGGATTTTGCCAGGTTCTACCAGCCGGGCGGCGGCTCGGGCTGAGCGGGAAAAGAAGCGGGAAGAAGTGTCAGGGGAGCGCAAGGGGACATAGTGAATTGCGACCGGGTTTTGGGTAAGACAGGCTGGATCACGACCTGGTTATATCCTTCCTGGGCCGGGGGCATGGGGGCATGGCCTCATCTCGGTTGCCATTGACGGCCTAACTCGGCCTCTTATAATGCGGTGCGCGGCCAGGGATCGTGCCGCGCACTGCCTGTTCAATTCAACGTTCTGGCCCAGGGGCAAGGAGGATCGGGATGGCCGGGCGCCGTATCCTGCTCGCGGTCGTCCTGCTTGCGGCGGTCGTGCACGGGATCTCGATCGCGCGGTCGCTCTTGCCGGCCCAGGACGGACTCAAGTTCATCCGCATCGCCCGCCAGTTCCAGAACGATCCCTGGCCGGACGTGGTCCGCGACACGGACCAGCACCCGCTTTACCCTGCGCTCATTGCCGCGGTCGAGCCGCTCTTCGCGCGTCTTGCCGGCCCCGGGCCGGATACCTGGCGGATCGCGGCCCAGTCGGTCGCGGCCCTCGCCTCGCTGCTGCTTCTCTTTCCATTATACGGCATCACGCGAACCATTTTTGACGAGCGCATCGCCTGCATTGCGGTCGCGATCTACGCCCTCTTGCCAGTGCCCGCGGAGGTGGGTCACGATACCTTGAGCGACAGTCTCGGGCTGCTCTCCGTCTTGCTTTGTCTGCGCTGGGGTGCCGTTGCCTTGCGGACTGGCGACTGGCGGCCCGCTGTGGCGGCCGGCCTGGCTGGCGGCGTGGGATACCTGGCCCGGCCCGAAGCCATCCTGGCACCGGCTGCCCTCGGCCTGGCCTGGGTCTTCGCCAGGATGCGCTCGTGGGACTTCCGAGCCCTGGTCGCTTCGGGGGCTCTGCCGGCAATGAGCCTCTCGGCGCTGGTGTTCGTGGGCGGTTACGCACTCATCAAAGGTCAGGTGACCGAGAAACTTGCACTGCGCCACGCGGCCTCGCTGGGTTCGCAGCGGGTCATGATCCGTACCGTCCCCCAGTTGTTGCCCAAGGGTCTGAATGATGCGCGGTGGGACTTCTCGCCCAAGGAAGAATCGGACCGCACAGCGATTCGCCATCCGCTGCGGGCCGTGCGCTGGATGGCTTGCGAATGGTGGGACGAGCTCTGCTGGGGTTTCGCCGTCATGGCCATCTGGGGCCTGGTGCGGCAGCGATTCATCGTGAAACTTTGCCGGGACCGGGATCCCGGCGATCGGGGAGGGTCTGAGCGGCTGGTTCTTGCCGTGTTCGGCGGCGTCTTCGTGCTGGCGCTTTTGCGGCACACGGCGGAGCTGGGGTATCTCTCGGGACGGCATCTGCTTCCCCTGGTCTTGATATCCGTTCCCTGGGCGGCGGCGGGGACGTTCGTCTGCCTGCGCGGGCTGGGCGTGAAGCTGCCCTGGAGCCAGCGGACCGCCTGGACGACATGCATCCTGGCGTCAGGACTGGTCACTTTGACCTTGGTGGTCTACCAGCTTCGGCCGAGCCATCCGACCCGGTGGGGCCACTGGGCTTCGGGTCGCTGGCTGGCCGAGCACGCCAGTCCCTCCGACATGGTTCTCGACACGCGCGGCTGGGCGCGGTTCATCGCGAATGCCCCCGGTTATGATTACTGGCACGTCCGCCAGGCCTTGACCGATTCGCACCTCGCGTACATGGTCGTGGGTCACGAGGAGCTCGAGGCAAAGAGCCCCCGGGCCCGCACGCTGAATGCGCTCTTGGCCTACGCGGCCACTCCGGTCCAGGACTTCCCGGTTTTCGTGAGCGACCGCAACGTCGGGGCGCGGATCTACCGGTTCCACCGGCCCGTCTCGTGGGAGGGCCTGATGCCGTGAGGTACGGCTCGCTCTGGGAGCGCCTGGTGCGCGGCGTGCGTTGGTCCTGGATCGACCCGCGCTACCAGTCTGCCTTGCCGCCGGACCTGGACGCCTCGGTCATGACTTTGGATAGCCGCGACCGCCTACACGCCAAGCAGGGTCGCTCGACGGCCCGGGTCGCCTTTCATCCCGCGGCGGCCGCCGATCGAGCTTCGGGGACGGCACAGTGCGCCGGGTCGTCGGCTGGCCCGGTCGCCGTCTATCTCAAGCGGCATTTCCGGCTTCCCTGGCTGGCCAGGCTGGCCGCACTCTTCGATCCGGCCGGGCGACACTCGCCGGCCGCGGCCGAATGGGTCCACCTGGAACGTGCGCGAGCGCTGGGTGTGCCGGTTCCCGAGGTGGTGGCGACCGGCGAGCGCATCGGCCCGTGGGCCTGCTTGCAAAGCTACCTGATGGTGGCCGAGCTCACCGGCTGCCAGGAACTGAACGTCGCCCTGCCCGAACTGGCGGACGAGCTGGAGCCCGCTGCGTTCGAGTCGCTCAAGCGGCGGCTGATCGCCGAGATGGCCCGGATCACCGCTGCCTTGCACACGGCTCGCGTCTTCCATAAAGACCTGTATCTTTGCCACTTTTACCTGGATCTCGAGCGACTTCGGGACGATCCGGCCGACGTCCGACTGACCCTGATCGACCTCCATCGCCTGGCCGAGCACCGTCTCTGGCCCGACCGCTGGCGCTGGAAGGACCTGGGCCAATTGCTCTACTCCACCGTGGGCATCGCCGGGATCGAGCGTCGGGACATCCGCCGTTTCTGGAAAGATTACCGCCGCCGGGTCTCGCTGCGCTCGCCGCGATGGCAGGCCCGCATGGTCCAGCTCAAAGCCGCGGCTTACCTGGAGCATAATCGCGGCAGAACCTGAGGACTCTTGACGTGAGGATCCACGGCATTGAAGCGGTGGATGCGCCAATCCTGGTCCGAAAAGCCTCCAGTTCGAGCTGGTCGAGATGCGAATACCTATAAGATAGCGACGTGGTCGAGAATCGGCGGCTCCTTTCAGGGAGAGCGGAACCATGCGGTTGGCCTTGAACTTCCCACGCATCGACCCCACGCGAGGCGGAGCCGAGACCTACATCGTTGACCTCTGCCGGAGTCTGGTCCGGGCCGGACACCAGGTCGATCTCTACGCGGAAAGCTGGAAGGAAGGCTCGCTACCGCCGGAGGTCTGTTGCATCGCGGTGACCGCGCCTGGCCACAGCCGGCGGCAGCAGATCTGGAATTTCGCTCTCAACTCCGCGGCCGCACTCGATCAGGCGGAATATGACTGCACCGTCGGGTTCATCAATACCTATGCACATGACGTGATCATTCCCCAGGGGGGTGTGCACGCCGGCAGCCTGGAAGCCAATTCCCGCCGGTTCGCCGGCCCGCTCTGGCGCCGCTTGTATGTCCTGGGCAAGATGCTCAACCCCAGGTATTCGATCTACCGGGCGATCGAGCACCGACAGTATGCACCTGATCGCCAGGCCCGGGTCATCGCGGTCAGCAACATGGTCAGGCGGCATCTCCAGCATTTCCACCACGTTCCGCGCGAGCAAATTCACGTCATACCGAACGCCATCGATCCCGCACGGGTCAAGGTCAGTCAGCCCGGCGCGGTGCGGTGTGCGTTCCGCAACCTGCTGGGACTCGACCCCGCCGACCTGGTCGGCCTGTTCGTGGGCCACAACTTCGCACTCAAGGGCCTGAGGCCGCTGCTGCGGGCACTTGGGGCCAGGAACCGCGCTGGTGCCCGGCCGATCCACCTGCTGGTCTGCGGCGGCGGACACGCTGGACCTTTTCGCCGGCTGGCGAGGTCGCTGGGGATCGCCCAGGC
>JBEKTN010000298.1:0-11021 GCA_049516015.1 Isosphaeraceae bacterium
GCCACACGGCCGCCGGCACGGCCACCGGCGTGGGCGGCGTCAACCTCGTCGGCGACCTGAACCTCTCCGGCACGACCCACACCAACGCCGGCACGTACACGGACACCTGGACCTTCACCGACACGACCGGCAACTACAGCAACACCAGCGGCACGGTCAAAGACTCCATCGCCAAGGCCAACGCGACGATCGTGGTTACGCCCTACAGCGTCACCTACGACGGCAAGAGCCACACGGCCACCGGCACGGCCACCGGCGTGGGCGGCGTCAACCTCGTCGGCGACCTGAACCTCAGCGGCACGACCCACACCAACGCCGGCACGTACACGGACACCTGGACCTTCACCGACGCCATCGGTAACTACAATAATGCCAGCGGCACCGTCACCGATATTATCTCGAATGCCGTCAGTCTCGCAGGGTCGATCTTCGTTCTGGACCAAACGGCGGGCGGAGCTCTCACCCTCGCGGGTAACGCGAGCATCAACGTCCCGGGTGGTGTCTATGTTGATTCCAGCTCGTCTTCCGCGCTGTCGGCCAGTGGCAACGCCGCGGTCAAAGCAGAGGTGATCGACGTTCACGGCGGCGTCCAGAAGAGCGGCAACGCGAGCTTCAATCCCGCGCCGGTCACGGGCGCGGCGGCGGTGGCCGACCCGCTGGCCGGATTGACCGTCCCGACCTACTCAGGCACCCCTATCTCGGAGATCCTCAGTGGGAATTCCACGGCGACTATCAATCCTGGCGTCTACAGCCAGATCACGGTCTCGTGCAACGCCAGCCTGACCATGAATGCCGGCGTCTACATCATTGAGGGCGGCGGGTTCGCCGTGTCCTGCAATGCCAGGATCAAGGGGTCGGGGGTGACGATCTACAACACCAGCAACAGCAAAGGCTGTTACGGCAGCATCACCCTGAGCGGCAACGGCAGCTTGAGCGCGCCCACCACCGGGACGTACGCTGGGCTCCTGATCTTCCAGGACCGCAACAACCCGCGAGCTCTGACCCTCAGCGGCAACGTCGCGCAGGGGATGGCCGGCACGATCTACGCTCAGAAAGCGCAACTCGTCGAGAGCGGTAATGCCCAGGTCGGCAGTACCTCGAACCCGGTCTCGATCGTCGTCGATACGCTGACACTGAGCTGCAATGCTGTGGCGAACAGCCTGAGCTTGAACGCGCCCACGGGGACGGTCGCTTACACCCCGGCACAGATCCGTGCCGCCTACGGCATCAACAATCTTTCGCTGGACGGCACGGGCCAGACCATTGCCATCGTCGCTGCCTACGACGATCCGAGCATCTACCTGGCCCTGGACGCGTTCGACTCCCAGTTCGGGTTGACGCCCACCGGACCGACGCTGTACCAGCAGTACGGAGCGTCGTCGTCGTTCTTGAGGGTGCTCAATCAGAATGGCCAATCCACATCCCTACCCGCCACGGACCCGAGTGGGGCCGGCACCGACAACTGGGAAGTCGAGGAAGCGCTCGACGTGGAGTGGGCCCATGCCATCGCCCCGGGGGCCCAGATCGTCCTCGTCGAAGCCAATGGCCAGTCGCTTTCCGACCTGATGGCCGGCGTGGCCACCGCCGCCAGCCAACCCGGCGTGTCGGTGGTGTCCATGAGCTGGGGCTTCCCCGAAGGCCAGGCAGTCTTCGCCAGCGATGAGGCGGCTTACGACGGCGTTTTCAACGTGCCTGGCGTGACCTTCGTTGCCAGCACGGGCGACTATGGAGCGGCCGATCCCGAGTATCCCGCCTATTCGCCCAACGTCGTGGCGGTTGGCGGCACGAGCCTGACCCTCAACGCCGACGGCTCTTATCACAGCGAGGCGGGATGGGGTTACTACTCAGACTCCGTGGGCGCCTTGATCGGCTCGGGCGGGGGAATCAGCCTCTATGAACCCGAGCCCGCGTACCAGGAGAAGGTCCAGACCACGGGCGGCCGGACCACTCCCGACGTCTCCCTGGTTGCCGACCCGGCCACCGGAGCCTGGATCGCCGACCCGTACAATCTGCCTGCCACCAACCCGTTCGAGATCGTGGGCGGCACGAGCTTGTCGGCCCCTTGCTGGGCTGGCCTGGTTGCCCTCGCCAACCAGGGGCGCGCGGCCGCGGGCGAGCCAACCCTCAATAGCTCCAGCCCCACCGAGACACAGCAAGCCCTCTACAGCCTGCCCCAGCGCGATTACAACGTCATCAGCAGCGGCAACAACGGTTACTCCGCGGCCTCCGGCTACAACCTGGTCACAGGCCTGGGCACTCCCGTGGCCAACCTCCTGGTAAACGACCTGGTCGCCTACCATGGGCCCGGCACTTCCTACTCGGGCCCGACCGTCGGCCCCTTGCAGAATACGACCCTTACGAACACCGGGGCGGGCTCCGGCGGTAAAATGGATGTGTCGATGTCGAGCGTGTTCGATTCCTTCACGGTAACGAGCACCGGGGCCGGTTACGCCCACGATCGGAGCCCCAGCACCCACACCAACTCGCCCAAGTACAAACCGCTGGCACCGGACGTGACCAACCGGACCGTGACCACGCAAGACCCCAATATCCCAGACCCAGGCACCGGTGCAGAGGGCCCCCATGCGGGTGTCCCGTTCTCGAACCGGGCGGCACAACTGGCGCTCGCCCAGGGTGCCGCCAGTGGACTGACCGGCAACAACGGCGCTGTGGCCGTCCTGGACGAAGTCCTCTCCGGGTGGGCTCAAGCGGACAGCGGTTCCTCCAACGGGATCGCTCATCGGGTGTTGGGCCAAGGCACCAACCCCGCGGTCCGACCTCTTCTCTCTCCCCAGTCAACCCAATCGGGCCGTTTGGTCAACAACCCTCAAGCCGTCGATGTCCTGCTTGAGCGGGGCGCGATCATCCGGTCCCTGTTCGCGGATTCCACACTGCCGATTCAGAAGAAGCTGTTTGGGAGCTCGATCGCCTGATCCCCGGGCAGGATTCGCGGGATCGACCGTCTCCCGGCAGGATGGATCCTGCCCTATCCAGGGCAAGACAGGCCAGGACGACGCTCGTGGGAAGCCTCGCTCACCGGAAATCGGCCCGAAAGGGCTGGGCGAGGCTCTCCCCACCGAAAGGACGTGGCACGCGGGGTCGTCGCGATTCGGGAGTTCCGGGGACACCATACCTAACTGCTTGGGCGAATTCCGGGAAATCAGGGAGAGCAAGGAGAGATCAGACATTGCGGCTGATGGGCATCCGAGCGGCACGTCTGGAGCCCCTGGCGTTGAGGGCCTCCGGCCACGAGCGAATGGCCAACGGTTGGGCGGCGGCGAGCGGGAAGAAACGGATTGAGTTGTCCGAAACAATTGCCTGGTTCGGTGACATACTGAATAGAGACGGACCGCTCGTCGAGATCGGGCCTCGTTCGGTCTTTGACAAGTCGGCTGTCGGTGTCAGGCAGTAGCCAGCGGGGAAGGGTCTGCGCACGACCTGATCCCGCTGGCGGGGCGCGGAGCGTGCGGCGGGAGAACGAAGGACGGGGCGGGGGATGCTGGCGGACATTGTGAGCCAACCTCGTTTCCCACTGTTGTCGGAGCAGCGGAAGGCTCACTCATGTGTCAACGCTGATATGAGGCCAAATCGGGGCAAAATGCCAAGAAAAAGGGGTAAAACGGCGACTTTTGAAAAAATGAGCTACGTACCTGGATATGCCGCAACTCATTTGAGTTCATACCGTTGTGCCTAAACCACTGCGAATGCACGCTAAGGGACAAATAGCCGAAAGCCTTTTTGAGCTAATATCTTGCGTCGAAACCAGTTTTTTCGAAATTTGAAAAAATCCGGGAAAACGTAGCTTTTCGTAGCATATTGACCTTCCGTCGGTCGGGGCGTGAGAACAGTGGCCAGTGGCCTTGGTGGCGAGTGGCGAGTGGCGGGTGGCGAGTGGCGAGTGGCGAGTGGCGAGTGAATAGTGGCCAGTGAGAGCGGCGGGAAGGGAGCTGGGTGTGAAAGAAAAGCGCCAGAACAAAGCCAATTTGCTTGTGGTGTTAGTCATTGGCATCTTGCGACTTAGAACGAATAAACGCCAAATCGAGCCGGGAAAACAAACCCAATTTCCGGCCCTCGGTCGGGAGCGAGTGGCGAGCGGTGACAGAACAGGTGACCAGTGGCCAGTAGTCAGTGGCCAGTGATACTGAAGAGAGGGAGCTGAATTTCATCGGCGGAACGGCCAGTCTCATTCCTCCACAGTCAAGATCCCAGCGTATACGCGAACGGCGGGCGCAACCTGGCCGGCAAGCCGGCAGGGTTGGGCGTTGTCGAAAACAGGGTTGTTTGGGATGATAAGCTGTTGGCCGCGGAGCCCGACCGTGCCGATTCTCGAGCCAGGGGTGGTATTTTCGGGACTGCGGAGTCTTGGGAACTTGATGTCCGTTTCGATGGTACAAGTGACACTGATCCGGCCCGGCGCGACACTCTACGACGAGCAGAACCGTGTTCAGGGCATTCTTGATATCCCCTTGAGCGACCGAGGACGCGCCGAGGCGGCCAGCCTGGCCGAGTCGCTGGCCGCCACTCAGGACAGCGCTCCGCTTTCGGCTCTTTATTGCGGGCCGGGCGAGAGCGTCATCCGCACCGCGGAGATCGTGGGCAAGGCCCTGGGCCTTCGCCCCAGACGGATCGACGAGCTGCGGAACCTCGATCAAGGTCTCTGGCAGGGTCTGCAGATCGAGGAGATCAAGCGGCGCAACACCAAGCTTTTCCGCCAGTGGATCGAGGATCCGCGAACCATCTGCCCGCCGCAGGGCGAGACCGTCGCCGACGCGCTGGAGCGGGTCAAAACGGCATTCAAACCTCTGGTCCGCAGGCACCAGGACGGCGATTCCTTCGGTCTGGTTGTCGGTGAACCTCTCGCCCGCCTGATCTCCTGCATCCTCAAACCCGGCTCCCGTCCGCAGCTCGACGAACGCTCGCCCTGCTGCGGGTTCGAGCGCATCGACATCCCGCCGGACTGGCTGGCCAATGGCTTCTCTTGACAATCCAGGGCAAGAACGAGACTGTGTCAGCGCACCACGAAGAAGCTGCCCGCCCCTGACGGAAACATGAGTCGAATCAGAGAAAGCGTCCGAACGGGTCGTTTGTAACGGGGAAGAAGGAGTCAGCCCATGGCCAAGAGGGGGGGAGAGTCGCTCAATTCCTGGCATGGGCACTCGGAATCAAAACGGGTACCGGAAGGAGTCTGGATGCGCTGCGATGGATGCAGCGCCACGCTCTTTCGCAAGCAAGTGGACCAGAACGACAAGGTTTGCCCCGAGTGCAACCACCATTTTCCCGTGACAGCCGTCGAGCGAATCAACCAACTCCTGGATCAAGATACCTACGAGGATTGGTTCGCGAACCTGCTGCCGGCCGACCCGCTGCAATTTGATGACCGGCGTCCCTATCCCGAGCGACTCAAGGCCGAGCAGGAGCGGACCGGCCTGAACGAGGCCGCCCTGGTCGGACAGGGCTTCATCAAGGGAATCCGGATCGTCTTCGGAATCACGGACAGCAACTTCATCATGGGATCCATGGGCTCGGTGGTCGGCGAAAAGCTGACCCGGGCCGTCGAGGCGGCCACGCGGCAGAAGCTGCCCCTGATCATTGTCTCGGGATCAGGGGGCGGTGCGAGAATGCACGAAGGGATATTCTCCCTCATGCAGATGGCCAAGATCTCGACGGCTCTGGGGCGTTACCGTCGGGAAGGCGGACTATTCATCAGCATCCTCACCCATCCCACCATGGGAGGGGTTGCGGCCAGCTTCGCGTCCCTGGGTGATATCATCGTCGCGGAACCGAAGGCCATGATCGGATTCGCGGGCCCCCGCGTCATCGAGCAGACGGTACGCGTGCAGTTGCCCCAGGGTTTCCAGACCAGCGAGTTCTTGCTGGAACATGGCTTCGTCGACCGGATCGTGCACCGCCGCGACCTGAGAAGCATGATCGCCCAGCTCATCGATTACGCCATGCCGTGAGCCTCGCTATCACGACGGTTTCGATCTCGCGGTGGGACGGCCGCGACCGTCCTGCCCGATCAACTTCAGGAGCAAATTGTCCTGCGGGTAAGGGTGTCCCTTGTACTGGCGGAACGCCTCGGCCTTCTCGACACCGATCTCCTTGCCCCGATGGGCAGCCCACCTCGCCTGACTTGCCAGATACTCGTCCATCCCATGCTGGCCTTGTAGCCACGCACGCTGGCTGACATGGCACGCGAGCGTCCGCATCTTGGTTTCGAAGACGCTGGTCACGTCGACGTGGAAGTCGACCGCCACGGGCTGGCCCTGAAGGTCAACGCCTTCCATGGGATCGACATAATAAAGATGCGGAATCCCCCGCAACGGAGGAGCCGGGTCCCACTGCCGGGTGGCGTAGTTCGGGCACGACGCCCCGAAACAAGCGTCCCGTACCAGCCGGCTGGTCATCTCATGGTCGCAGTGATAATCGACCGGCGGCGCGGTCAAGACCAGATCGGGCCGGGTCCGGCGCAGAGCCTCCACAACACGCCGGCGCGAGTCGTCGTCATTGAAAATGGCTAGATCGCGAAACTCCAGGCAGAGATAGTCGGCTCCGATCAGCGCTGCCGATGCACGCGCCTCTCCGCGCCGGATCTCGGCGATGGTCGCGCAGTCGTGCTCGGCGCTGCCACAATCTCCAGGGGTCATCGTCGCGATCGTCACCTCGCTTCCCCCTTCCCGCAACAAGGCCAGCGTACCCGCGCACTGAAACTCGACATCGTCGGGATGGGCGTGAATGGCCAGAACACGAATCGTGGTAGACACGGCATTGATGCTCCACGTCGAAAAAACCCGTCAATCCGCTCCCCGACATCTACTGCCTGCCAGCCCAAGACTCAAGACCCTGGCGACACCTGAGCGAACACGGCCAGCCGGCTTGCGAGCAGAATTCTGAAAAATCCACGAAAAATGTTCTGGCGTGCGCTAGACAACCTGTGTACATTAGCAACCAAAGAGTCAGGTAGTGTTCGTCCGTGTGGCAGGCGATTCGCGTTCGCACACGCAGTCTCTCCCGGACGAAGAAACCCGAGCCAACAGGAGTTTACCGATGGCTGACATGGATTCACTGACACCCAGGCAGGGCGAGATCTACAATTTCATCCGCAGCAAGATTCAGGGGCGGGGCTACGGGCCCACGGTCCGTGAGATCGGGTTGAACTTTCAGATCAAAAGCCCCAACGGCGTGATGTGCCATCTCAAGGCCCTGCAGAAGAAAGGACTGATCCACCGCGAGCCGAACATGTCGCGGGCCATTCAGTTGCTCGAGGACTCACCGACCGGCCACCCCATCGGCGTGAAGATGGTCGGTCGGATCGCCGCCGGTCAGCCCATCGAGGCGATCGAGCAACACGACGAGCTCACGTTTTCGGAGTGGACGGAGAACGGCGACAAGTTCGCTCTGCGGGTTTCCGGAGATTCGATGATCGAGGAGCACATCGCCGATGGCGACTTCGTGATCATCAAGAAGCAGGCGCAAGCGCGCGACGGCCAGATCGTCGCGGTGCGGGATGACGACGGCGAGGCCACGCTCAAGAAGCTTTACCGCGATAAGAACCGGTTCCGGCTCGAGCCGGCCAATCGCGCCATGAAGCCGATTTTCCGCGATCACGTGAATGTCCTGGGAGTTCTCGTGGGAGTGGTCCGGAAATACTGAGACTCGCGCTTGACTGTTCCTGGCAAGAGGCCGATCATGGGCAACCGATCTCCGGGCAGCGCCGGCTCCTACGAGTTATCAGTAGGGGCCGGCCCTGTGCGCGAACGCGACCTGCCCCGATCCACCTGAACTTGAAGGATCAAGTCATGGAACCGGATGCCTCGGCACCTGCCGACCTGGTCAGGCTTTTCACGGACGGGGCCTGCAGTGGCAATCCGGGCCCGGGCGGCTGGGCCTACATCCTTCAGCACCCGGCAACTGGACAGGAGCGCGATGCCTCGGGCGCGGAGCACGAGACGACCAACAACCGCATGGAGCTTGCCGGCGTGATCGAGGGGCTGGCCACGCTCAAGCGCCGCTGCCGCGTGGAGCTCGTCACCGACAGCCAGTATGTGGCCAAGGGCATCCGCGAATGGCTGCCCAACTGGAAACGTCAAGGCTGGCAACGCAAGGAAGGGGGGCGGTTCAAGCCCGTCATGAACGCCGACCTCTGGAAAAGGCTCGACGAACTACTCGCCCAGCACGATGTCCACGTGAAGCACGTGCTGGGCCATCGCGGCCATCCCGAGAACGAAGCTTGCGATCGGATGGCCGTCGCAGCGTACAAGGCACTGGGCCACGGCAGACGATAATCCTCGTCAGGCCGAGATTCAGCGACGATCAACCCATGACCCCGGACACGGCCTCTCGCGCCCGGATCATGAGCGGGCTGTCGCGCGTGGTTGCGCCCGGCAGGTTGAACATTGCCGCGGCCGCGAGGGGTGCGTGCCACTTCGGTTCGGTGGCCGCGAGGCACTCCTCCCAGATCGCCGCGCCATACTTGTAGTCGTGGCTGTCCGTTCCCTTGTGGAAGATCATCCGCCGGGCGGCGTCGAAAAGCCGGCCGGTCGATCCACCACGATCGAGATAGGCCACGGTCTTGGCAGCGGCCTGGCCGCGATTGTCGTTGATCGTCGCAAAGATCTCGCCGACGGCCTCATCTCCAAGGGCGATGCGCTCCGCGGGCTTGAGCGTGTCGATCTCGATCAGATTGGCGGACTTGGCCCGATCGCGGTAGAGCGGCTGCCAGCCCACAGCCTGCAGTAATGCGAGCCGGCGCGTGAGGTCGTCACCGCTGGCGTGGAAGATGTAATGCAGCGAGTTCGCGGCGGTCGTGGCGTGGATGCTGATGATCCCCGGGTTCCGCATCATCAGCTCGCTCGCCGAGAGCATCACCGCGTCCCAGAGCGCGCCGGGCGCGACTCCTTCGTTAAGGATCCTGGCCGCCTCGGCCGCGGCGGCTTCCGGGCTCGCCTGGCGGATCGTCTGGAGCAACGATCGCGTCGCGCCGGGATCCAGACGCCCGATCTGCCAGTCCTCGCGGACCTGCCGCGCGTTTTCCAGGTTGGCGTCATAGGGACCCAGCGGCCTGGGCCGGTCTCCCTGAAGATCGAGCAGGCCGAAAGTCAACGACCGGAGCACCGGCTCGGCGTGTTCCCAGCCAATCGCTTGCAGGGTCCGCCAGCTCTGGGCCGCGAAGATCGGCTTGTGGCCGATGTTGCGTTGATCGCGGACGGCCATCCGCCAGATCGGCTCCATGGTCTCGGCCGCGCCGGTGCCCCGGCAAAGCCCGGCGACTGCCGCGTCGGCCGCATCGGCGTCCCACGCTTCCATGGCCTGGGCGTACTCGGCCCGGGCCCGATGCGGACTGGGCACCCGGGACTCGTCAACCCGCCCCAGCGCCCAGTCACCCTGGCGGACGTCCTCCGCCTGCGAAGCCTTGAAATTGTCGAGGGCCCAGAACATGGGAAGGAGCCGCTCGGAGACGGCCGATGTTTGACCCAGCAGATGGGCCGAGTTGATCACCATCACCGCGTGGAACTTGAACCCGACCGGTCGCGGCTTGATGTTGCGGATACCCGCCAGGAAGAGGCCCGACAGCAGCGAGCGGTACGACAGCCCGTCCTTGAGCTGGGCCACGGCCTTCGCGAAAACCTGCTCGCGCGGGGTCTCCTCGATCCAGCGCACGACCGGCTCGATGTCGGGCCGATAGCGGACCATCTCCGGCCCTACTTTCGCCTCATCGGCCGTGGCGGGGGTGATCGCGCTGAGTGAATCCCAGGGCCCCAGACCTGCACCCAGACCGAGCGCCGAGGCCGCTTGCAGGAACTGACGGCGCGGAAGTCGTTCGCTCATCGGTGATCCTCCTTCGGGCTTGCGGTTGACCGGCCACCGGCCCGCCCGCTCGGAACGGTAACTCGCCCCCGTCCCATCAAGCCGGCGCCGCGGATCTGTGGAGATGACCAGGAGTGTGCCTTGCTCGAATCATACGCCGGCAAAGTCGCCCCCGGAAATCCCGAATTCGAGTAGGACTGCACGATCGTCGGATCGTGGGGCGTGGGGCGTGGGACGTGGGCCGTGGGGCAACGCCGTTAAGCATTCTGGGTGGGCGGCGAATTGGAAGCACGTGTAAATTCCCTGTTTTTTCAGGGTTTCTTAGCATGCGGATCGCTGCCCATTCATCCCCCGTCACCTACGCTGGGCAAAAATCTGCCAAAACCCCCTATTTTGTCGAAAAAAAATGCTTACCGGCGTTGCCCCACGCCCCACGGGGGATCTCGAGTGCAGGGAAGAGCGTGGCCTCCGCGATGCGGTTGCCGTTAACATTGCACAGGGCACGAGGCGCGTGGTATGTCCGACTTCACGGGGTGCGGCCAGATGAACAATGAAGAGAGCGGCGGGATGGAGTTCTATTTCCCGGTTAAGGACCGGGCGTTCCACTGGGTGCGCATTAGCTCCCTCTATTCTCCGGCGGCTCGTCAACGAAAAATCACCGTCAAGACAATGTTCCGCCACGAGGAAATCGGGGTGGGTATCCCCGTCTTCGATCGAGAGGAGGCGGGTTTCTATTTCCGGAAGCTCCAGAAGCTTTGCCTGTCGGCCGGGGTCCCCTACCTGATCGATCTCGATGATCTGATCTGGGACCTGCCGGAATTCTCGATCTCGTCCCGGATACCAGCGAAGTATCTGCTTGCGTTCCCCGAGTCGTTGATGTCGGGGGCGGCCGCCATCACCGTTTCGACGCCCCAGCTCAAAGAGCAGGTGGAACCCCGCTTTCCAGGCAAGCCGGTCTTCCTCGTGGAGAACTGCCTACCGGCCTGGATCGCGCCGAGATCCGGCGTGCTGATCGCGAACACCGATGCCTTCAAGATGGGAGACGACCAGATTGGCTGGTTCATCGATCTGCTGCGGCTGATCTTTGAGCACGGCAGGGCTTACGCATCACAATAGCGAACCTGGGTCATATGGAAAGTTTCATATACTGAGCAAACCCAGACTTTTGCCCTTCAGTTTTGCGACTTTTCAATAGTGTTGTGACCAATACAGCG
>JBEKTN010000299.1:0-11017 GCA_049516015.1 Isosphaeraceae bacterium
GTGAACATCCACACATACCACTCGTAAAAGAGTGTCGTCCGCTTGTTCACCGCAAAGAAGGCGACGAGGGATTGGTGATACCGCTGGAAGCTATCGGCGGGTCGACCCCGGCCCAGGTCGGTGACTCGCATGTTCAGATAGCCGGTGCTGCCGGCGAGCGTCAGCTTGTCGGTGAGGCTCCAGCCGTAAATGAGATTGACGTACGGCTCAACCGTATGAGACCCGAGGACCGACGTCCCACCCGTCGAGGCGTAGATCGATGTGATCAGGGCCGTGGTCGGGATCCACTTCCTCTCCTTGTCGTGTGTGAGCAACTGCCACTTGAAAGCCGACTTCCATGTCGCTCAGTCCACCGCCGAGCCGCCATGGTCCACCGGGCCGCGACTGCGTCTGGGTCCAGGTCTGCCCGAGCCAGTACGTGCGGAGTTCAACCCGGTTGAATAGCCCATAGCGTATGGCGAGTTCGGGGAGGTCGTACAGCGTGGTACGGGCAGGGGACATCGGCTCGTTGTTGAACGTGAAGCCCGACTCGAACTGGAGTCGCCCGCGCGGGACGACGGTGTTCGCGGGCGTGAAGGTGGGCCGGTCGGTGCTGATCGGGCCATCGGGGTCTTCCTCCTGCGACAGGGTCGCCCACAACCGATCGAGCACACTACGCTCCGTCGCGCCTGGCTTTTTTTGGGGTTCGGTCGGTGCCGCTTCCTCTGTCGCCTGGGAGGGTGAACTCGGCTGCGACACACCGGCATTCGGCGTGTCTTCCGGCACGCGCGATCCCGGCTCCTGGGCGCCCGCGGAGACCCCCGCCGCCAAGATCAAAAGCCAGGCGAATCGAGCCACCAGCACGCGGGCCATTCCGTATCACCCCCTCCTTGGGCAGATCGACCTGGAACGTTCCCTGGGCTGGGCCAGGCCAAATGTAACCGTCCAGTATCTCTTACAGTCGACCATCCCACGACCAGACATGAGGCGTTCGACGCGATTGGCCGAAGGCATAGATCGGGCCATGTCATTTGGGGAAAGTGGTCGAGGGTAACGGCTTGGGAACGACCTGCCGTTCGGTCCAGTCGTGCGAATCGCACTCCCGGAGGTCGGTCCAGTCGTGCGAATCGCACTCCCAGAGGTTCGAAAGGAGATCCTCACCGTTGGGGTTTTTCGATCAGGATGTCGCCCAGGCAGAGCTTGGGCGAAAGGGGCCACCCACGGTTCCTTGGTGCCACAAAGTGGGCGGCCCCTTCCGCTAGAAAATGCGGAATGCGGAACGGGGAATGGGGAAGGAAAAATGGCAGATGACAAATGGCGAATGGCGGATGACGGATGCGAGATGAGGTCGGGTGGGTGTGGTGACGGGGAGAGCGGCGACCCGCCGCCTCAGGCACCCAGCGAGGAAATGTCACAGGAGGACCGGGACTATATCTATGGTCCGTCGTTGGAGAGGATGAGCCGGGGATTCACGCGGATGGGACAGCGATAGCCGGGAACAATGGGGAGGAATCCGGAATTGGCCCCACGTGAACCCGGATGCACACGGATGGAGCCGAGTGGAAAGACGGGAACAGTCGGGGAGGGAACGATCTCAAGAAATCGATCGATCCTTTCTCTTCTGATCCGCGTTGACCCGCGTTCATCCGCGGCTCGTTGTCTTCCGGCTACCGCCAATCCCGCCTCGAACAGGAAACGGCCCTGATCGGTCGGCGCCAAATGCCCTCTTGACCGATCGACTTACGGCTCGGGACAATGCACCTTGTCTTGATTCAAAACAGGCCGCTCGAGCCGCCCGGCGATGTCTGGCTCGATCAGCATCGAGATGAGGGATCGAACGCTCATGCCCACGACCAGCGACGCCGAGACCGCGAAGGATTCTCCTGGCGCCACCATCCCCATGCGCGGGCTGCACCAGGTCCCCGACCATCTGGGGCGATTTGGCGCCTTCGGCGGCCGGTTCGTGCCCGAGACGCTGATGGACGCGCTCAATCAGCTTCTCGAGGAGTACGAGAAGGCCAAGGTCGACCCCGACTTTCGGAACAAGCTCGACGACTACTTGAAGCACTATGTCGGCCGTCCCTCGCCGCTCTACCTGGCCGAGCGGCTGAGCGAGTTTGCCGGCGGTGCTCAGATTTACCTCAAGCGGGAAGACCTGAACCACACCGGCGCCCACAAGATCAACAACGCGATCGGCCAGGTGATGCTGGCCCGGCGGATGGGCAAGACACGTGTCATCGCCGAGACCGGGGCGGGCCAGCATGGCGTTGCCACGGCCACGGCCTGCGCTCTGTTTGGCCTGGAATGCACGGTCTACATGGGCGAGGAAGACATCCGCCGTCAGAGATTGAACGTCTTCAACATGAAGACCATGGGTGCAACGGTCGTGCCGGTGACGACCGGATCGAGGACGCTGCGCGACGCCACCAATGAGGCGATGCGCGACTGGATGGGATCGTCCAGGGAGACGCACTACACGATCGGCAGCGTGGTCGGCCCGCATCCGTTTCCGATGATCGTCCGCGACTTCCAGTCGGTGATCGGCCGCGAGACCCGCCAGCAGTTCCTGGAGCGGCTCGACCGGCTGCCCGACACGGTCGTCGCCTGCGTGGGCGGAGGATCGAACGCGGCGGGCATCTTTTATCCGTTCATCGAGGACGCCGAGGTCGAGCTCGTCGGCGCAGAGGCCGGAGGACGGGGGATGAAGGCCGGCGACCATGCCTCCAGCCTGACCCAGGGCAGGCCGGGCGTGCTTCACGGCAGCTTCAGCTACGTGCTTCAGAACGACGACGGTCAGACCCAGAACGTGCACTCGATCGCGGCCGGTCTCGATTATCCGGGCGTCGGGCCCGAGCACAGCTACTGGAAGGACAGGGGGCGAGTCCGCTACGAGAATATCACGGACACCGAGGCCCTGGACGCCTACCACACGACGGCCCGGCGCGAGGGCATCTTGCCGGCCCTGGAGTCGAGCCACGCCCTGGCCCAGGCCTTCAAGGAGGCTCGCCGCCTCGGACCCGGCAAGGTCCTTGTCGTCTGCCTCTCCGGCCGCGGCGACAAGGACGCCTACGAGGTCGCCAGGTTGCGAGGGGAGCCGATTTGAATAGTGGCCAGTGGCCAGTAATCAGTGAAGAGGGGCGAGCGGCCGGCCACAGGTGGCGAGTGGCTGGGCACAGGTGGCGACTGGCGAGTGAATAGTGGCCAGTGGTCAGTGAAGACCGGGAAGCCCTTTGCTCTGCCATCTGCCTTCGATTGACTGGCCAGTGGCTACTGGTCACTACCCAAGAAACAACCATGAACCGAATCGACAGTCTCTTCGCACGCCTCAAGAATGATCAGCGCCGTGCTCTGATGCCGTTCGTCACCGCGGGCGATCCCGACCTGGCGACGACGGCCTTGCTGATCAGCGAGCTGATCCAGCGCGGGGCCGATCTGATCGAGGTCGGCATCCCCTACTCGGACCCGATCGCCGACGGGCCGGTGATCGCCGCAAGTTATCACCGGGCCCTGGAACGTGGGGTCAGGGTGGCTCATATCTTCCAGACTCTGCGAACGCTGCGCGCGGAAGGCTCGAAGGAGCTGAACGCCACACCGCTGGTCTCGATGGTCTCGTACTCGATCATTCATCGGCTGGGCGTGGATCGCTATCTCAACGAGGCGGCGACCGCCGGTCTGGACGGCCTGATCGTGCCCGACTTGCCCGTCGAGGAATCCGAGTCGCTCATGAACAAGGCCACCCTGCGCGGGCTGAAGTTGATCCAGCTCATCACCCCCACCACCCCGCGCGACCGGGCGGTCGAGATTGCCCGGTTGACCACGGGTTTCCTCTACTACGTGTCCGTCGCCGGGATCACCGGCGAACGCAAGAGCCTGCCTGCCGACCTGGTCGACAACGTGGCCTGGCTGCGGACCCAGACCGAGCTGCCCATCTGCATCGGCTTCGGCATCGGCTCTCCCGAGCAGGTCAGAGAGCTTGCCCCGGTAGCCGACGGCCTGATCGTCGGCAGCGCCCTGGTGCGGCGGCTCGCCGAGGCAGTGAACCGGCCCCGCGTTGAGGTCGTCAAGGAGATCGGACAGTTCGTCGGCGAGCTGGCCGGGGCGATTCGGGACCTCCCGGCTTCATAACTCTCGATGGACCTGCTCGAAGAACATCAGACGCTCTCTTGAAGCCAGGGCCACTCAACTCGGCCACCTCCATCGTGACCTGTGGGAAGGCGTGACTGGAGCGACGGTCATCTGTCCTGCTCTGAGAACCGCCCCGCGGATCGACAGTCCCGACCAGTTGAAACCGCCAATCTTCAGGATGTCGCTCAACCATCCCCGATACACTCTCTCACGGTTATAATCAGGCCTGCCTGCGTGCGAGTAAGTAATCCGGGCGAGCTGTCGAGGGCGAGCGACTCTGATGTTCGATCCCTGGCTCGATCTGACGACGGAGAATCGGGAGCAGAAACCCCCCTACAATCAGCTCGGCGTCTACGGTTTCCGCATCGCCCGGACACTGCCTCCTTGATGTTCAAACCGGCGCGTGGCCGGAGCAGGCAAGCCCTGCGGTTCTCGTCAGACCTCGTAGCTGGCGTGCATTTCGGGTAACACAACGGGGCTCTTGACGTGGGGCTGGAGCAGGGGAGATAGCGATTCCATCGATTCCGGCTCACCGTGGACGAGGAACGCGTGTTCGATGTTGCCGCCGGTCTGCTCGAACCACCAGGCCAGGTCGTTGCGATCGCCGTGCCCGGAGAAGCCGTCAAGCACGTAGACAGCCGCGTTGAGGTCGTACCACTGGTCGAGGATCTGGATCCGCTCGACGCCCTCGGAAAGCTTCCGGCCCAGCGTCCCCTCGGCCTGGAAGCTGACGATCACGATGGCGCTTGACGGGTCGGAGACGACGTGCCGCAAGTGATGGCGGATCCGGCCCGCCTCGCACATGCCCGAGGACGAGATGATGATCATGGGACCGCTCAAGTGGTTGAGCCGGCGCGAGTCGTCCCAGCTCTGGCAGAGTTCGACGTATTTGGACCCGAAGTAAAGAGGGTCCCGGTCCATGAGGCTCCGCGCGTGGGGGGTATAGGCGTCGGGATAGTCGCGGTGGATTTCGGTCAGGCGGTTGGCCAGGGGGCTGTCCACGTAGATCGGGATCGGCCGCACCTTGTGGACGGCGAACAGTTCCTGGAGGCAGAAGACCATCCGCTGGGTGCGGCCCAGGCTGAAGGCGGGGATGACGATCTTGCTTTGCAGCCGCGTGGCCCGGGCGACGATGGCATGGAGTTGCTTCATCAGGCGGTCGTAGGAGTCGAGCTCGCGGTTGCCGTAGGTGCTTTCGGAGACAAGGATGTCGATATCGCGCACCAGGGCCGGGTCGGGAAGCAGGCTGGTGTTGCGCCGGCCCAGGTCGCCGGTGAAGACGAACCTCCGGCTGCGGCCATTTTCGGTATAATCGAGCTGGACGATCGCCGAGCCGAGGATGTGCCCGGCGTCGAGGTAGGTCAAGGTCACGCCCGGCACGATTTCGCGGGGGTCGTTGTATCGGACCCGGTCCAGCCGCTCGACGACCCATTCAACGTCCAGCAGGTCAAACAGAGGGTCGGGCGTCTCGATGTGGGGATGACGCAGGTGAGCATTGCGCACCTCCTCGCGCTGGATCCGCGCACTGTCGCGCAGCATGATGCCGGTGATGTCGGCCGTGGCGGGTGTGGTGTAGATCGGGCCGTTGTACCCCCCTTTGACCAGGTAAGGAAGCCGGCCGATGTGGTCGTTATGAGCGTGCGAGACGATCACCGCGTCCAGCGCACGAGGATCGAACGAGAGCTGGCGGTTGAGGCTGTTAGGGTCGCTGCGCTCGGAATCGAACAAACCGCAGTCAAGCAGCAGACGATAGGCACCAATCTCCAGAAGATGGGCGCTTCCGGTGATTTGCCGGGTCGCGCCGTGGAACGTGATTCGCAACCAACACCCTCCCGACGAGCAGACGACCACGAGATCCGCAACCGAGTCGGATGCCTGGGTGCTCGCCGTCGTCTTGATTTCATCCCTGAACCGGGCCAGCGGCTCTGGCCCCCAGGCGGCGGGGCATGGCCCGGTCAACGATCAATTCTCTTCGAGTGACTTGACTTTATCATGCCAGGAACCTCTTGTTTCTTCAAGCCGATCAGGCGATCGCAACCGGGGGAGCGGTCGCGAGTACCGGCTTGGCGGTCAGTTCGAAAGCGGGCCTGACGACCATTCAAGGCCGGTCGCCCAGTGTCCCGCCGGGCCGTGGCCCCGGTCCGCCGGGACGCGACTCAACGCTCCGCGAAAGAACCCTGCGGGAAAAATTATTGACCGGGTTGCCCATCTGGCGTAAAATTTGCTCATCGTTGGCAAAGTCGTTTGTTTCACCTCCATGGAAATCAGCGTTCGAGACCCTTCTCGTGTCGGGTTTGTTGACCAGGATCGTCCTTTCGGGTGAGGATCGCCCAGGATGGATAGGACACGCATGATTCCCAAGTCTCATCCACTTCACCGGCTCTTTCGCGGCTTGACCGAATCGACATTCATGACCGAGCTGGGGATCGGTGATCCCTCGCTGGTCGGCTATGTGGCCGACTTGCTTGCCAGTTTCGTTCCCAGCCAGATGGTCTGGCGGGTCCGCGACAAGCAGGGCCGGCCGATCGTTCATGTCACCCGGATGGTGGCCGAGGCCGAATCGGCCAATGATGACCGGCGGCGCAGCGAGTGTCATCGCCACGTCGGCGATTACACATTGTTCTGGACGGGCGTTTATCCCGAGGCGCTGGGCAGGCTTCAGGGTTCCGAGTCGCCGGACTGCCTGATCAGCTATCAACAGCAGGGGAAGCGATCTTACTACCTGGCCAGCACCCTGAGCACGGCGGACGATCGAGGCAGCGTCTTGCGGCGGTTGAGCGACGAGTTCGAGCTCTGCGCGTTTGGCCTTTCCCGGGTTCGCCGTGAGTGGGAGAAAATTGAATCGGACGGTTCGGCCGCGACCGGAGAGATCGGGCCGATGTGGGCCTGAATGGGCCTTGCCTCAGTTCGCCGCGAGGGTGCCCAGACCCAAGGCAGCGGCCGCCCCCGAAAAGGCGGGACGTGGAGTGTCGTTCCCAGGCGCATCCGCGTACAATGTTCTGGCTGTCGGAAAGGGATCGGTCGTGCCGCGTGCCCCCGACCCCGGGTCGATCTCTGTCCTGCCCCTTGAGACGAGTGCTGGGCCATGGTGCTTCCCCTCGGCGACCTGCATCGCACACGCATCACCCCGGTCGTCACCTACACGTTGATCGCCATCAACGTTCTGGTTTACCTCGTTCAGGTGCAGCGGGGCGAACAGTTCACCATGGCGTTCGCATGCACGCCCTGGGAGATCACGCACAACGAGGACCTTGTTGCACCGGCGCTCAAGCCCCCCGTCGTCGTTCGCATGATCGATCCGCGTGATCCCACGGGCCGGCGGGTGATCGAGGTCAAGAGCCAGCCCGTCGCGATCCCCCACGCACCCGGCCCTTCTCCCGTCTGGTTGACCCTGTTCACCGCCATGTTCCTGCACGGCAGCCCGATGCACCTGATCGGCAACATGCTCTACCTCTGGATCGTCGGCGACAACGTCGAGGAAGTGCTGGGCACAGTCCGCTACATCATCGTCTACCTGGCCTGCGGCCTGGTCGGCTCACTGGCCCAGATTGCCGCCGCGCCCGACTCGATCATTCCCACCCTGGGAGCATCCGGGGCCATCGCCGGAATCATGGGGGCGTACGTCATCTGGTTCCCGCACCACCAGATCCGCGTCCTGCTCTTCCGGTTCATCACCGTACTACCGGCCGTCGTCGTCATCGGCGGCTGGATCCTCCTACAGGTCTGGCTCGGCGCCGGGTCGTTCCGCAAGCTCGGTGAATCCGGCGGGGTCGCCTATCTCGCCCACGTGGGCGGCGCACTCACCGGAATCTTCGTGGCGTTCCTGTTCTACGACCGGGCTCAGTACGTCAAGGCCATGGAAGAACACCTCCAAGGCTGGTCGTCGAGCCCTTGGCGAGAACAGGAGAGGTAAGACAGTTGAGCAGTTGAGAAGAAAGTCTCTCTCCTCAACTGATCTCCTGCTCAACTGCTCCACTGCTCTCGCGAAGCGACGGGCCGCAAGTCCCGCAAATCCCTCCCATTTTCCGCCGTTCGACCTGAGACGGTCTTGCATGTTATAGTTAGACGGTTCTCAGGACCAAGAGTTCGAGCGGTTTACCCTCGAGCTTGCGTGGCCGGGAGTGAGTAACGACGCCTGGAGAGAATGAGACCATGTGTGGAATTGCCGGGGCAATCGATCTCAGAGCTCAGCGCGAGTTTCCTGCATCTCGGCTACTGGCGATGACCGGTGCGATTACCCACCGCGGACCGGACGACGAGCACATCCACATCGAGCCGGGACTGGCCCTGGGGGCGCGCCGGCTGTCGATCGTGGATCTCACGGGCGGCCGCCAGCCCCTCTGCAATGAGGACGGCTCGGTCTGGGTGACCCAGAACGGCGAGATCTTCGAGTATCCCGAGCTCCAGCAGGAGCTACTGGCGCGCGGCCATACGCTCTCCACTCGGTGCGACACCGAGCTCTGGGTCCACCTGTATGAGGACCTGGGCGAGGGAATGTTCGCCAAAACTCGTGGCCAGTTCGCCGTCGCGCTCTGGGACCGCAAGACGCGAACCTTGATCCTGGGCCGCGACCGCGTGGGGATCTGCCCGCTGCATTATGCCGAGGTGGACGGCTGGCTGCTCTGGGGTTCGGAGATCAAGGCGCTGCTCGCCTCGCGAATGATCGAGGCACGACCCGACCGCAAGGGTATCGACCTCTTTTTCAATACCTTCTGCGCGGGGACCAGCCGAACCTTCTTCGAGGGAATCAAGATGATCCCGCCGGGGCACTATCTGCTGGTGCGCAACGGCCGGGTCGAGCTCAAGCAGTACTGGGACCTGGATTTTCCCGATGCCGGCAGCGAGCGCAAGCTGGACGACCCCACGCCCCTGGTTGACGAGCTGGAGCACCTGATGCGGCTGGCCGTCGAGCGCCGGCTGCGGGGCGACGTGCCGGTGGTCAGCTACATCAGCGGCGGACTGGACTCGACCGTCGTGCTGGGCCTGAGCTCGCGCGAGCGGGGCTACGCCGTGCCTTCGTTCACGATCGGGCTGGACCGGGCCGGCCCCGATGAGCGGTCGCACTCGGCCGAATCGGCCGCGGCCCTCGGCTCGAGGCTGACAACGATCACTCTGAACCGAGCCGATATCGTCAATGCCTACCCGGAGCTCATCCGCGCCGCCGAAGGGCCGGTCATGGACTCGGCCTGTGCCTGCCTGATGCGCCTGGCCGGCGCGGTGCACCAGCAGGGATACAAGGTCGTCTTGACCGGCGAGGGGGCCGACGAGGCCCTGGCCGGCTATGCCTGGTTCAAGACGCAGAAGATCCGCGACATCCTCCTCCGCCGGTTCGGGCCGACGATCCCCGGGGCGATCCGGAGCCTGGTTCTGGGCATGATGGGCGGAGACCGGGCACACCTGCCGGCCCGGTTCCCGATCCAGGGAGTTCGCACGGCCCAGCAAGACATCTACGACTTGCTCGCACAGGCCCGGTCGTTCCTCTATTCCGGGGACATGTGGCATCAGCTCGGCGATCATTCGATCTATGACGACCTGGGTATCCACCATGACCGGTTCCGCAACTGGGCCCCGCTCAACCAGTCGCTCTACGTCGGATACAAGGTGATGCTGGCGGGCCTGCTGCTCAACGGCAAGGGCGACCGGGTGGCCATGAACTCGTCGGTCGAGGCCCGTTACCCGCTGCTGGACGACGATGTGATCGCCTTCAGCACGACGATTGCGCCGGAGTACAAGCTGCACCGGTTCACCGACAAGTGGCTGCTCCGCCAAGTGGCCGCGCGGACCCTGCCGGTGAAGATCGCCAACCGGCCCAAGACGATGTTTCGCGCCAGCCGGTCCGAGGCGTTTCTCGACAAGAGCCGTCCTCACTGGGTCGATCAACTCCTTTCCCGCGAATCGCTCGAGGCCACCGGCTACTTCGACCCCGAGGGCGTGGCTCGCGAGCGTGCCAGCCTGGTTCGCTTCCCGCGGATCACTCCCAAGCGGATCATCATGGACCTGAGCCTCACCTGCGTGCTGACAACCCAGCTCTGGCACCACACGTTCTTCGGCGGCGGCCTCTGCGATCTGCCAGCCTGGGCGCCCGCGCCGCTGCGCCTGCCGACGCCCGCCAGCCTCGACGTCCTGACTCCGCTGGAGGCTACCTGCTCGCCGCGTGCGTGAAAGGTTTTCGGCAGCTCCGGTCAACCCCTGGAACCGACGCACTCCCGCAAGCGGACGTCCACCGAGCAGATATGCGTTCGCAGCCAGTCGCCGAGGATCTTCTCGTCTCGCATCACGCGACCACCGAGCTGCCGGCAGAGGTTGTTCCTCGAGCACGACCTCGGTGGATCGTCGGGGTCAACCGTCGATGTAGCGCGCTGAACTGGGTATCCAGGGCCTGAACAGATGAACCGAAAATTGTCTAGAAATGTCTGGAAAACGCGGAGTTCAAACAGACGAAACGCCCAGAGCGAGGACAGAAGTGCTGGCAGCGCATTGAGTGAGGTATCCAGGGCCTGAAAAAGCTGGGGCCGCAACTTGTCTAGAAAAGTCCGAGAAACGCGGAGTTCAAACAGCCTGAAACGGTCCGAGCCGGACAGGAAGTGTTGGCAGCGCGTTGAGTTAGGTATCCAGGGCCTGAACAAATGGGCCGCAACTTGTCTAGAAAAGTCCGAGAAACGCGGAGTTCAAGCAGCCAGACTGCCGCTTGAGCCAGGAGGGACAGGAAGCAAGCTCTCCTATCGATCACATCACGCCCAGCGCTCGGAGTAACGCGACCGATCCGGCTCATCTCACACTTGCTTGCGTCTCCTTGCCGCCGGCCGGAAATTGAAGCTATGAGAGGGAGGTGAAGGTCGACGCGACGGTTTGCAGAACCTCTGATCCTGGGGAAGACTTGAGGAGTTTTGCCCAATCGCCCGTTTACCCAGAC
>JBEKTN010000300.1:0-10974 GCA_049516015.1 Isosphaeraceae bacterium
CTCCACCGCCGCTCCGATAGCTACCGGCTGGAGCGACCCAGTTGCCGGGTGGGACTCGCACCCACTGAAGACCAACACCTCACACGGTTCACGGCGCACAGGTATGGTGTCCCCGGAACTACGAATTGACGCAGCTCGACCAATACTGAGGCGGAGCAGGGTTTCGACGCCCGGGTCGGTCCTGCTTCATGGCCGACGATCGTGGCCCGAGGTCTTGATTGACCAGCCGGTTTTGGCGACAACGTTCACGGCCTCGACTCTTGCCCGGAGCGCCGGGCCCTCCGGCTGTTCGTCCCTGCGTTCCGGGAGATGCACTGATGCCGCGAGCCGACGAGATACCCTCGGCCAGCGTTGGTCTTGCCGCCGGTCTCTGTCTGATCGCGCTCTTTCTCGGGCTGCGGGAATGGTATGAGCGGAAAGCCCGTGAACCCAACCTGTCGCCGGCCGACAACGTCCACGTCTGGCACCAGGACATGCGACGCCGTCTTGGCATGGGAGTCTTGCTCGCCATCGCGGTCCTGGCTCCGGCCGGCTCTGGCATCGAACCCCGGGCCACGGGCAGGGCGAACGTTCTGTTCCTTGCCCTCTGGTTCCTGGTACTGACCCTCATCATCGTGCTGCTACGTCTGGCCCTGGCCGACTTGCTGGCAACCCGTGCCTACGCACGACGGCACCGCGGGGAGATGCTCCGCGAATCGATCGAGGCCATCCGCCAGCAAGCCCGACAAGCCGCTGCCCGTTCCCGAGGACAGACTGACGGTCCGACCGACTCGGCGGCCTCGCGCGGACCAGAGTGAATCCATGCTCGCCGAAACCGCTGATTCGACTGGCACCACCCGCAAAATTCGCGCAATCAAGAGAAATTCGTAAGCCGCCAATGAAAGTCATGGGAACCATTCGTTGACTCGATGCTAGGCTTGACCTAATATAAGAAGAGATGATCCAGGATGGAGCAAATCCCCGGACGCGCCTTCGTCGATGAGGACGGCTCATCCGTTCGCCGATTCTGGCGATGTGACACCGCCTCATCCGTGTGACTGGTTCCTGAGTGCCTTGGACGTCGTCTGCACACACGGAATCGCGCCGCCTCTCCCTTGCTCAGTCATTTCCTGGTCTTCCTAACCTGTCTCAACTCGTGCCAGGGAGCCCCCGTGCGATGCGCCCAAAGTCGATCCTCCGAGGGGACATTTCGACCCGGTTGCTGGCGATCGTGATGGTGCTGGGAGCTTGCATTCCGGCCCTATCGAACGAGCCGGATCCGAAGATATACTGGGACGTCAAGGATCTCCGTCCCGGGATGAAGGGGGTGGGGAAGACGGTGATGGTGGGCACCAAGCTCGAGGAGTTCGGCGCCGAGGTGCTGGGGGTGATGCGTGACGTGAGTCCAGGGCGTGACATGGTTCTCTGCCGGCTGACCGGATGCAACCTGGAGCATGCGGGCATCATCCAGGGCATGAGCGGCAGCCCGATCTACATCGACGGCAAGCTGTTGGGCGCTGTCGCATTCGCCTGGGAGTTCGCCAAGGACCCGATCGCCGGCGTGACCCCGTTCCAGCAGATGGTGCAGTACGTGCGGGCCAATGACCGCCGGCTTGCGGCCGAGGCCCGTGACCTCCCTCCTGACAAGGGAATCCACGCCGCACGGATGTCCATCCTGCCGGAGATTGATGGGCTAGCGCTCGAGGAACGAAAGTCCGCAAGAGAACTTGCTCCGCTGCGCGTCTCTGGCGGCGCGATGGCCGGGATGACGCCGATCGTGACGCCGCTTGCGGCGTCGGGGTTCAGTCCTCGCGCTTTGTCGGTACTGGAGACCCAGTTGCGGCCGCTCGGGATGGTCCCGATGGCTGGAGGTCTCGCTCCCGAGCACGTGATCCGCGAGCAGGCGGGATCTCCGCTGGTCGCGGGCGCACCGCTATCGATCGCCATGGTGATGGGCGATTTTGATCTCTCGGGGATTGGCACGGTCACGCACGTGGAGGGCAATCGGGTTTACGGCTTCGGGCACCCGATGTTCAGTCTCGGCTCCTGCGACATGCCGATGATGACCGGTTTCATCCACACCGTCTATCCCCGCGCCAGCGTGAGCATGAAGATGGGATCTCCGCTCCGGGTCGTGGGCGTCATCGACACCGACGTCAGCACGGGCGTTGCCGGCCGGATCGGGCCCAAGCCCGACATGCTGCCGGTGAGCGTGCGTGTCAAGACCGGCCGCTATGCTGATTCGCGTCTTTACAAGGTCCAGATGATCCGCGAGCCCGTATTGTTGCCGTCGCTCTTGATGTCGGTGCTCACCAGTGCAATCGACACCGAGGGCAACCTGCCGGAGGAACTCACCGCCCGCTTGAGCGCGACGTTCCAGCTCAGGGGCTACCCGCCGATCACGTTGAGCGACACGTTCAGCGGACCGCGCTACACCGGGCAGATGGGGGCGGCGGCCTTGTTCAGCCCGCTGGCCTCGATCGCCAATCTCCTGGTTCGCAACCCCATGGCCCCGGTGCGGATCGAGGCCATCGACTGCGAGGTCGAGATCGAGCCAGGGCGGAAGGTCGCGGTGATCGAGTCGGTCCGGCTGCTCTCCGACACGATCGAGCCGGGCAAGGAGCTGAAGGCGTTCGTGACGCTGAAGCCGTACCAGGGCGATCGCGAGACGGTCGAGCTGGTCATCACGATCCCTGACGACTTTCCCGAGGGCGCCTATGAGGCCGTGTTCAACGACGTGGCGGCCAGCCTCCGCCGTCGCTTCCGGAACGATCCGCCGCTGGCCGAACCGCGCGACCTGGCCGGCTTCATGAAGACCATCCGGATGCAGACCGAGCCCAAGCGAACCGCCATCTACGTCCACGTGCCCACGCCCGAACGTGGCCTGGCCGTGCAAGGGCAAGAGCTGCCCAACCTGCCGGGCAGCGTCAGGGCCGCCTTCGCCTCCAAGAGGGAGTCTCCGGCCCAGCCGATCCGGTCGGACCTGATCACGATCGGCCAGACCTCATGGGTCGTCGAGGGCTCACAGACCCTGCGGTTCACGGTGGCCAAGGATGCCGGAATCTCGCTATCGTTGCAGTGATGGGCGCATTGCCCAGCTCAACGAGAGACGAGGACGACATGAAACATCGGGTGCGGACGGAGCGGTGTGCCAGAGTGGGTCTTGCCCCATGGTGGGGCATCTGGGTGCTGATGGCAACTCTGGCGGGCGCGGTTTCCGCCTGGGCCAAGCTCGATACCTGGCGTCAGGAAGGGCCCGCCGCGTTCTCCAAGCATCACCGCGAGCGCGTGGTGATCTCGGACCAGGGGCACGCCCGATTGGGGCAGGCGCTGCTGCCGACCGGGCCGCTGGCCGCCGAGCGGGTGTGGGACCTTGCCCGCGCCAGTGATGGCACGGTCTTCGCGGCCACCGGCGACGCAGGCAAGGTCTTTCGCCAGTCCACCAAGGAGGGAGCCGCCTGGACCGTGGCGCTCGACGCGGCCGATACCCAGGCGCTCTCCCTGGCCGCCACGCCCGAGGGCAAAGTTTATGTCGGCACGGGGCCCAACGGCCAGGTGATCGAGGTCACCGATCCCCAGCATCCAGCCTCCCGTCCCGATCCCAAGGTGCAGTACATCTGGGACCTCGCCGCCGACGCCCAGGGCAACCTGTTCGCGGCAACCGGGCCGGCCGGCCAGCTCTGGAAGCGCTCCCGCGACGGCAAGTGGTCGCTCGTTTTCGATAGCAAGGCCACCCACCTGCTGTGCGTCGCCCTGGCGCCCGACGGCACCGTGTATGCTGGCAGCGACGGCGAGGGCCTGATCTACCGGATCAACCGCGAGGGCAAGGTGTCGGTCCTCTACGACGCACCACAGTCGGAGGTCCGGACTTTACTCCTGGCACCCGACGGATCACTCTATGCCGGCACGGCCGCCGAGTCGGGCGGGGGAGGGGCGAGTCGTGCTCCATCGCTATTCTCCTTGCGCGACGACGGTCAAGAGCCGGGCGAGCGGAGTGCGATACCAGTGTCTCGGACAGATCGTGGCGAACAGGCGGGACAGCAGAGCAAGGGCGCGCAGTCTCCCCCGTCGTCGGCCGGCGGCGGGCCGGCCGCGCCCAAGCCCCCGGCAGCCGGCTCCGCCGCACCCAAGCCGATCTCCCCCGGCGACAATGCCGTCTACCGGATCGATACCGACGGGGTGACTCGCGAGATCTTCCGCGTCAAGGCCCTGGTCTTTGCCCTCTGCTGGTCCGGGGACCGGCTGCTCGTCGGCACCGGCCCCGACGGACAGCTCTACGAGGTCCGCGACCGGGTCGCGGAGAGCACGCCCCTGGCGAAGCTCGACAACGGGCAGATTCTCTCGCTCCTGGCCAAGCCCGACGGCGAGATTCTCCTGGGAACGGGCGATCCCGGAACCGTCGTCCGGCTTTCGTCGGGATTCGTGAGCCAGGGCGAACTCGTCTCGGAGGTTTACGATACCAAGTTTCTGAGCCGCTTCGGGGCGCTCTCGTGGCGGGCCGACTCGCCCGCCGGCACTTCGGTCGCGGTGCAGGCCAGAAGCGGCAACGTGGGCGAACCCGACGAGACCTGGTCGGCCTGGTCCGCCGAACAGACCGACCCCGCGGCCGCGCGTGCCGAATCGCCCCCCGGCCGGTTCGTCCAGTACAGAGTCAAGCTGTCAACCCGCGACCCCCAGCGCACGCCGGAGCTCTCGAGCGTGGCGCTCTCGTTCCGCTCGATTAACCTTCCCCCCGAGATCAACCGCCTGGAGATCCCCGACGTCAGCACGGCCGACGGCACCACCCGGCAAACCCGGCTGACTGTGCGGTGGGACGTGTCTGACCCCAACGACGACGAGCTCGCCTACACAGTTCAGGTCCGCAAGGACGGCTGGCCAAGCTGGATCTCGCTCACCGAAACGCCGATTTCCGAGAAAACGTATAATTGGGACACAACCGCCTTTCCCTCGGGGTATTACCGGCTGCGGCTCACCGTGACCGACCGGCCCTCGAACAGCCCCGACGATGCCATCACGCGCGAGCGCGAGAGCCCGTCATTCGTCGTCGATCATGAACCGCCCCAGGTCCAGGTGACGCCTCGGGAAAAGCAGGCCCTGATTGTGCTGTCCGACAACTTGACCCGCGTGGTCAAGGCGGAATACGCCCTCGACGGCGGTCCCTGGACGCCGCTCTTCCCCGACGACGGCCTCTTCGACACGCTCCGCGAACAGATCAACGTTGCCTTGCCGGAGCTCAAACCCGGCGTCCACCTGCTGATGGTTCGTGCCACCGACGCGGCCGGCAACGTCGGTTCCGGTGATGCGCTCGTCGTGGTGAGGAACTGAGCCATGCTCTCGACGACGCGGGCGCCGGCCACGAGCTGCGACACCGGTTTGCAGCCCAGACCGGGCGTGGCCACGCCCCGATCTTGCCACGGTGGACTCACAGTGATCGACCTGATCGTGGTCCTGTTCCTGGTCGCGGTCCTCGTGCTCGTCATGCTCATGGCAATGCCCCGCGGCCGAGAGCAAGCCAGGCTCACGGCCTGCCAGAAGAACCTGGCCCAGATCGGGCTGGCCCTGGCCTTGTATGATCAGACCCAGCGCCAGCTCCCCACGATTGACAGACCAGAGCCCATGGACGATTCGGGACTGGAGAGCGGCCCTGGGCCGCTGAAGATCCTGCTCCAGACGCTCGGGCAAGCCGACTTTCTGGGGCTGGCCCCGAACTCAACTCCGCCCCATCCGACCGGCCCCGTCCCCGGCGAGGTCACCGTCCCTGGCTTCATCTGCTCCAGCGATCCGAACGCCACCGCAAACTTGTTCAATGCGCCGATCAGCTATCGCGGGAACACCGGGGACGACCATCTGGGGAGCAACGGGGTCTTCGCCCCTGGTCGACGCATCAGCCTGGCCGAGATTGAACAGGGGGACGGCTCGAGTTACACCGCCGCCTTTTCGGAACGCCTGGTAGGCGACAGCTTCGATGGCCATCTCTCACCCTGGAATTACGCCGCCGCTGCCGGCCCGCTGCCGGCCGGGGGATGCTCGCTCATGTGGCTCAAGGACCGGGCTGCCCACTGGCGCGGCGACGCCGGCTCGTCCTGGGTCGCTGCCGGCTACCGCTCGACCCTCTACAACCACGCCCTGCAACCGGGATCTGCATTATCCTGCGTGGCCCTGGAAGGACAATCGGCCTACATGGGAGCCTCGAGCGGCCACAGCCGGGGAGTCAATCTGCTCATGCTCGACGGCTCGGTCAAGCTCGTCCAGCCCTCGATCGACTCCAAGGTGTGGAGGAACTTCGCCGCCATTGCCGACTCTGTCCCGCGTCCGAAAGAACAGTGACAGAGGATGAGACCGTCGCCTCACGACTCATCGTTCGCGAACAGCTCGTCCAGCGGCAGGACGAAGCCCGGCAGCACGGCGCCGCCGTCGAGCGATTGGCCTTCCTTGATCAGGACCGACTGGTCGACCAAGGAACCTCCGGCTCCGATTCGATCCCCAGTAATGGAAGAAGCCGTCTCGATTATACGACGTGGATCGGCGATTGTCCCGGCCACGACAGGACGGCAATCCAGGCGAAGCCGGGATACTCAGGCTCGCGCGTGGTCCCTTGTCCGGGAAGTAGGTCAGGCTTTCCAGCCTGACAAGTTTCAGAGTCAGGCTGGAAAGCCTGACCTACCATGGGGGTAATAGCTGGCTGCAACCCGCAAGGAAGCGATAATGGATTGCTGGGTTTCGCCCACCATGCGGAGTGTACGGGTCATGCGAATTCCAGTGCTCATGTTTGATTTCGGCAATGTCGTGGGATTTTTCGACTACTCGACGGTCTTCCATCGCTTCGGACTGAAGTTGGGGCTCTCGGCAGAGCAATTCGAGTCGATGATGCACGAGCGGGGCGCGGCCCGGCTGGGCCTCGAGTTCGAGAGCGGCCGGCTCACCGCGGAGGAGTTCGCTCGCCAGGTCACGGAGCTTGCGGGGCTGGAGATGTCGTTCGAGGAGTTCGCGGTCCACTGGCCGGATATTTTCACCCTGAACGAGCCGGTGGCGCGGCTGGTCGCCGCACTCAAGCAGCGCGGATACACCCTCTTGCTGGGCTCGAACACCAATGTCCTGCACGCTCGGTTCTACCGCCGCAGGTTCGAGGCAGCACTCGCCCCATTCGACCACTTTGTCTTCTCTTACGAGATCGGCGAGCTCAAGCCCGCCCCAGCTTTCTTCAAAGCATGCGTGGACCTCGTCGGGGCAGCCCCGGGTTCCTGCATCTTCATCGACGATGCCCTGCCGAACGTCGAAGGCGCGCGCGCCTCGGGCCTTCAGGCTGTGCACTATCTTGACACCCCGAGCTTGATCGCCGAGCTACGCCGCCTCGGGGTCGAGGTCCCGGTCATCGAGAGCTGACTCCGCGCCAGGTCAAGAAAGCGGATCTTCACGGAGGGGATGACCGCCATGCCCCGGAGCCGTCCCAGGGCGACTCCGTCTCGAACCAGCGCGCGGTAGGCGTCTAACGACTGCCACCAGCCACTGCCTCTCCAGGTGATGGTCCAGCCCCGGGCCGGCAGCGTTCAATGACGTGCCCGAGTGGATTCCCTGCACCTGTCATTGAACGCGTTCCAACCAGCATACTCAGTACCTCAAGGGAAGAGGGCCGTGCAAGCAGACAGCGCTCCGTCTCCAAAAACAGCCGGCACAGCTTTCGCAGTTTGACTTCTTGAATCCAAAGGACAGACTCGAACTGACTTGATTTCCCGCGTCGCGCTGTCCCCGGAATTCGTCCGCTCGACCCACCTCGCTTTCACTTTCCTCGAATTCTCCAAAAAAGGGCCTTGACGAACGGAATCTTATCGGCAATGCTTGGCTGTGTGCATGGTGCCAATCACGCACACAAGTGATCGTGCCATGCGTTTCAAGTACGGCTTTGAAGCAGAGGAATACACCCAGCACCGTCGCCCGCGCCGTCAACTGGCTCGGCAAGGGAAGATTCGCCTCGAACTGGAGGTTATTCGCGAGCGACTGCTGTTCGAGTTCGGGCAGGATCATGCTGGCCCATCCCCATCCTGGACCGATCTCCACGCTCCAGAGACGATTCCAGAGCGAGACATAGCCGGGCGGCAAGCCGCCGTGAGGGCTGGCGTACTGTGCGAGTGCGAGCCCGATCTGTCTCAGGTTGTTCTGGCAAGCAGCCCTCCGCGCTTGCTCGCGCGCGGCCTGCACGGCGGGCAAAAGCAAAGAGACCAGCGTCCCGATGATCGCGATGACCACCAAGAGCTCGATAAGGGTGAGACCCGGTAATCTCCGGCACTCTTGATTGTCCCTTCCGAGATCAAAAGGCCAGTTCCTATCATTGCCCCTTTCAGGGTGGTCACCCTGGCCAATCCTCTAACGGCCCGGCTGCGAGCGATCGTATCGATAGCGGCGGAGGACCGGGCGCGCGTTCTGCCTGAAGGTTCACAACGACCCGCGGTTTGACTGCATTCATTCGATCACCAGCCATGGTATGTCGACAAGCTGCTGAGCGGCTCCAGGACGAACCCGGGACACGGAGAGTCGAAGCAAGAGATCGTGCACCTGAATGGCAAGGCTCGGGGAGTGCAGTGCGCGCCCCGGGCCTTGCTCATGAACGACACATGCCACAGCATCGAACTCGGTTCCGCATCAATGCCCCTTCTTCTTGAGGAGACGCTCCTCGACGAGGGTATGAACCGCCTGATCAATCAGGCGGCCGTTCGAATCGGAGGAAGTCACCGCCCGATCAGCCTGGACAGCACCCGGTTGAATTTGGACCACCTTTCTCGTCGACGTCTCGGCTTTGACAAGCTTGGGCGACTTCGGCTTTGGTGGCTTTGGGTGCTTGGGTGGCTTGGGTGGCGTGGGTGGCGTGGGTGGATTGACAAGGGGCGATGGTCCTACCTTGAACGCAAGCGGTACGCTGACCTGAGAAGATGACCCGCTCGTACCGATCGCTTGTGCCTCCATTGTATAACTGCCGTTCTTGATGGTGGGGAAAGCGGGAAGCCGGAAGCTGAAGTTGCCAAGTGCGTCTGACGTCACAACTCCGACGATCTTTACTCCTCCGATGACAAGTGAGCCGCCCAGGATCAGGTCGACCGCCACGCCGGGAGTGGCGGTCCCGACGAACGTAGGCCGCCGGCCGAAGGCGTAAACCCGCCCATGGGCTATTTTGGAGTTTCCCGGTGCGAACGCCAGGGTCGGTGTAATGAGAGTGGGCGGCGGCGGCGGCGGCGGCGGCGGCGGGGCCTTGATCGTGAAGTTGACGATGTTGCTGAAGGACGAACCGACGAGATTGGTCGCCTTGGCCTCGACGCTGAACTGGCCCAGTTTGCCCATCGGATTGGGGAACTGGAGGGTGAATGAGCCATTCGCGGCGCTGACCGTTGTCACGTCCGGACTGAACGGATTGCCGTTGCCGCTGAGCAGCTCGACGGTCACATCGGGATCGGTCACACCGGTGAAGTGCGGCTGCGTGACGGTCGTGATGTTGTGACCATGGCTCGTGTCGTCCGCGGGCAGCATGGCCAGGGTGGGTGCTACCGGCGGGAGTTTGAAGGTGAAGGTCAGTTTGAGCTTGTTCCCGATGGCGCCCGCATCGTCGGTCGCATAGATCTGGATGGTTTTCAGTCCCGCGCTCGTGAACGAACCCGGATTGACGCGGATCGAAAACCGTCCGGACGCATCGGTCCAGTTGGCCGCGACATTGGTGCCGGCCACGTTGCTCGGGTCAAACCCGCCGATGATCTTGTTGTCGGTCACGTCGAAGATCGTGATCCGGGTGGCGTTGCCGAAGCCCGTGATTTCGCTGAGGCCGTCGAACGTGGGCGTGGCGGTCGTCACGATCCCGGAGCTGTTGACGCTGCTGGGATCGATCTGAACCGTGTTCGGAAAGACGATGGGCGCCATGTTGATGGCGAACGAGCCGCGGCCGAATGTCGAAGCCAGCAGCAGATCGGGGTCCGGGGGGACGCTGGCGGTAAGGCTCTGGGAGCCGCTGACCGTCGCGTTCGCCGAGAGCGTGATGGTTTGCGTCGAGCTGGATACGCTCGAGATTGTCGTCCCGGCCGGGATGCCGGTGCCGGTGATGCTCAGCCCGGCGGCCAGCCCGGACATGTTGCTGATCCCCGTGACGTACGCTGATCCGCTCGACAGCGTGCCGGTAAAGACGAGGATCGGGGTGCTGGCGGTAAGGCTCGTGGAGCCCTTGGCCGTCGGGTACGCCGAGAGCGTGATGGTCTGCGTCGAGCTGGATACGCTCAGGATTGTCGTCCCGGCCGGGATGCCGGTGCCGGTGACGGTCTGGCCGACGGCCAGTCCCGTCATGCTGTTGATACCCGTGACGGACTCTGAGGTGGTCGACAGTGTGCCGGTAAACACGAAGGTCTGGTATGGACCGGCCAGGCTGGGCATGCCCGTGTTGGGATCGATATTGCCCAGTGACAGGCTGAGGGACGAGACCGGGACATGGGGCAGGTTGCCCCCCTGGGCCTCCGCACCCAAGGTCGTGCTCGGGAAGAGCGACCACGTCAGGCCGTCGTCAATCGACTGGTACACGCCCGAGTTGGCGGACACGTAAAGCACGGGGTGATACCCCGGGCCAGCAGGGTCGCTGGCACTGTTCGGGATGGTGTATTCCCAATCGGCCACGATCGAGGACAGAGTGACGGCCTGGTTGAGCGTGATCGAGTTCGGGTCCGTCGTCGGGTTGTAGGACTGGCCGAAGATGGTGTACGGCAGGTCGTGGATGTTGCTGGTGATGTTGATCCAGGTCGGCGTCGCATTGGTCGCCGAGGGGATCGAGTTGGGCAGGAAGTACACCCCCTGCTTGGTGACGGCGTAGACCGCGTGGCTGCCACGGCTGGGGTCTGCGGTGATCGACTCGACTTGCGAGCCGTCCAGGCCGGTGGAGATATTGATCCAGTTGTTGCTTGTACCGCTGCCGCCGCCGTCCTGGGTGACGAAGATCTGACCGGTCGACGTGCCGACGTAGATAAAGTTGCC
>JBEKTN010000301.1:0-10968 GCA_049516015.1 Isosphaeraceae bacterium
GGTTGCTGGAACAGGCGCGCGAGTTCTGGGGAACGAGCCATCGCAGCCGTGGAAAAACCGGCCTGACCACCCAAGAAAATGAGTGCCAAGAAGGCAAATTGCGCCTCCGCGAAAATCGGCGGTCTTTGTCGATTTCAAAAAACCCGGAAAATGTAGTATTTGGTAGCATGTCACGCCTGCCAAGTTGCCTTAATTCCGGGGCGCCGACTCCGGAGTTGGCCATGGCGGACGGCTCATGGCGAGTGCCCCATGATGATTCGCCTATGCGAGGTGAACTGGGGTGGCTGCCATGAAGGTGAAACAAGCGACGGTCCTGGCGCACCGCCTCGGCCCGTTGACAGCCACGGTGAAACTCCCTATCGTTAAACCGATTCGTTGCTTACCAATCGCTTCCAGCCAACCACCGCAAAGCATCGAACACGGTCGATCCAAACTGTTTGGGTACTGGAGTTTGCTTCTCCAGGCTGGCCGAGCTTGAAGGGAACCCCGCAAGATCGTGCCGGTGTTTGCTTGGCTGCCGCATTCCGCGAAAAGGCCCCATGACCGTACGCACCCGGTTTGCTCCCAGTCCGACCGGCTTTCTGCACATCGGCGGAGTGAGAACGGCCCTGTTCAACTGGCTGCTGGCCAGGCATTTCGGCGGCCAGTTTCTGCTGCGGATCGACGACACCGACCAGGAGCGGCACGTCGAGGATGCCGTCAAGCGCATCCTCGACGGTTTTCGGTGGATCGGCATCGATTGGGACGAAGGGCCGGACGTCGGTGGACCCTATGGTCCCTACTACCAGTCTCAGAGGACCGCGAATTACCAGGCGGCGGTGCGGCAGTTGATCGATTGCGGCCAGGTTTACCGCGACTACAGCACCGAGGCCGAGCGGGCGGCCGAGAAGGCGGCTGCGGAGCGGGCCAAACGAGCTTATCGATTCCGTCGCCTGGAGCTTTCCCCCGAGCAACTCGCCCGGTGCCAGAGCGAAGGCCGCCCGTACGCCTTGCGGTTTCAGGTGCCGCTGGGCCGCACCTTGGTCGTTCACGACCTGATCAAGGGGGATGTCACGTTCTCGACTGATGAGATCGGCGATTTCGTGGTCGTGCGTCCCGACGGTTCACCCCTCTACAATTTCGCCAGCGTTGTCGATGACCTCGCGATGGGGATCACTCACGTCATCCGGGCCGAGGAACACCTCTCCAACACCTTTCCTCAGCTTCTGGTCTTCGAAGCCCTGGGCTCCGCGCTGCCGGCTTTTGCCCACGTGCCTTACGTGGCTGAACCTGGGTCCAAAGCGAAGATGTCGAAGCGCAAGATCCAGCAATACGAGGACCAAGGCGTGCTCGTCTACCTGCACCAGTATATCGAGCGCGGCTATCTTGCCGACGCCCTGCTCAATTACCTGGCCCGGCTGGGCTGGAGCTATGACGCCAGCCAGGAGATCTTCACCCGTGCCGAGCTGATCGAGAAGTTCACGCTCGAGAGGGTCACCAGCTCGCCGGCCAGCCACGACCAGGACAAGCTCTTCTGGATCGAAGGGGAGTGGATGAAGGTACTACCCCTTGACCGGAAGGTCGCCGGCGTGGTGCCCTATCTCGAGAACGAAGGACTGGTCTCCCAGCCCGTCACGGATGCCGATCGGGCCCGGATCGAGGCGGTGATCCTGGCGCTGGGCGACCGGCTCAAGGTCTTTTCGGATATCCTCAAGCTGGGCCGGTTCTTCTTCACCAAGGAGCTGGTCCACGACCCCGACGCCGTGAAGAAGCGACTCCGCAAGGACACCGTGCCGGCGCTGCTGACCGAACTCGATGCGGTCCTGGCCGAGGTCGAGCCCTACGACCTGGAGACTCTCGAGAAGGCGATCCACGCGTATGCCGAGCGCTCCGGGCGCAAGATGGGCGACGTGGTCAATCCGCTGCGGGTCGCCACGACCGGTCAGGGTGTCGGTCCAGGGCTCTACGAGTGCCTGTTCATCGTGGGGCGGGAGACGTGCCGGGCCCGGATCGCGCAGACCCTCGATTTGCTCAGAGCGGAGCCCACCAAACCCTGACCCATGCCTTGAATGACCGATCCCCGCCCCGAAATCATCTTTCCCTGGCAGTACGCCCGGCGGCCGAACGGCTCGCCGCGTGCGGCCTCGGAACAACCTGAACGACCAAGAGGATGACCCGATGCGCATCTTTGTCAGCGGTTCGCTTGCCTACGACTATATCATGGTCTTCCCGGGACGGTTCCGCGATCACATTCTGCCCGACAGGATGCACGTCCTGAGCGTGTCGTTCCTGGTCGATTCGCTGCAGCGACGACGAGGCGGAACCGCGGCCAACATTGCCTATAACCTGGCGCTCCTGGGCGAGCGACCGGTGGTCGTGGGGACCGTGGGAGACGACTTCGGCGAGTATCGCAACTGGCTCGACAGCGTGGGAGTCGATTGCTCGGCGATCAAGGTCATCGCGGGCGAGCACACCGCGTCATGCTTCATCAACACCGACCTTCAAGATAACCAGATCAGCGCCTTCTATCCCGGGGCCATGGCCCAGGCGGCGACCGTCTCACTGCACGAAGTCGGTGTGACGCCCGCTGATCTGGTGATTATCGCACCCAATGACCCGAAGGCCATGGCGAGTTACGCCGCCGAGTGCACGGCCGCCGGTATTCCCTATCTCTACGATCCTTCCATGCAGCTTCCGCGGATGGATCGAACCGAGCTGGAGGAGGGCTGCAAAGGGGCCAAGGTGCTGGCCGGAAACGACTACGAGTTTGGCCTCATGGCTGAGAAGCTGGGTCTGTCGGAACCGGAACTACGGCGCCGGACGCCCGTCACGGTCATGACCCGCGGCGAGGCCGGAGCCTTGATCACGGTGGATGGCCACGAGCATGAGATTCCCCCGGCCAAGCCCGAGAAGGTCGTCGATCCCACCGGCGCTGGCGACGCCTTCCGCGCCGGCTTCGTGACGGGTATGAGCAAGGGGCTGTCCTGGCCGGTGGTCGGCCGCATGGCGGCCTTGACGGCTGTTTACGCCATTGAACATCATGGAACCCAGGAGCACAGTTACTCGATCAAGGAATTCGTGGCCCGGTACAACCGGAACTACGGAGCCGCCAGCGAGATCGAGTCGCTGTTGCCACGTGCACGGGTCAAGTCGTGATCCGGGTCCAACCCCTGTCGTACCGTCGCGGTCCGAGGACCACCGAAGGCAATCATGCCCGTGTTCCGTCTGGGCCCCGAACCGATCTTCCCTCCGGTCGATCTGGCCGAACCGGAGGGACTGCTGGCGCTCGGCGGCGATCTCAAGACGGAGCGGCTGCTGACCGCCTATCGCCAGGGGATTTTTCCCTGGTATGAGCCGGGAGGTCCGATTCTCTGGTGGTCGCCCGATCCCCGGCTCATCTTGGTTCCCGCCGAGCTCCGTGTCCCAGCGCGACTGCGGCGCACCATCCGCCAGGGCCGCTTCGAGACGCGTTACGACACCGCGTTTGCCCAGGTCATCAAAGCATGCGCCGAGGTCCCGCGGAGACACGAGGAAGGAACCTGGATCACACCCGAGATGCAGCAAGCCTATACAAGGCTCCACGAGCTTGGTCACGCCCATTGCATGGAGAGCTGGCGGGATGGTGAGCTGGTCGGAGGAATCTACGGTGTTCGCGTCGGCCGCTGCTTCTGCGGCGAGTCGATGTTTCATCGCCAACCAGACGCCTCGAAGGTCGCTCTCGTGGCCCTGGTACGGCGGCTCACGACCGAAGGCGTCGGCCTCATCGATTGCCAGGTCGCAAGCGAGCACCTGCTCCGCCTGGGGGCTCGCGAGATTACCCGCTCGAGCTTCCTCCAGTGCTTGAAAACGGGTCAGGTGGAGCATGCGCGACCTGAGCCTTGCTGATTGCCGCATCATTGCTTGATGCGGGAAGCCTTGCCGAGAAAAGTTTCTTCCCGGCGCGGTTGTTTTCAGCTTGCTCAGCGGCGTCTGGCGCGCAATCCTGATCTCTGGCGAGGGCATCGGCGTCACAGGCGTACTTTCGAGGTGTGGAAGCTCAACCCAGTTTCTCGAAGAGGGCGAGGATATGTCCCCCCGAGCTCGAATCGTGCTGATCAGCGTGATCGTCCTGCTCCTGGGAATCGAGGTCGCCTTGCGGCCGTCCCAAACCTCCAGGTCCAGCGTCGAGATCGCCAACCTCGGGGACACGATGCTCGAAAACCTCGTGGTCTCATTCGGGGGCAGCCAGGTGGGCGTGGGCAAAGTGGCCCCCGGTGACACGACTCACGTCTGGCTAAGCGGCGTCGAAAAGGGAATGCTGTCCCTGTCCTTTACCCAGGCGGGAAACCCGATGTCGGGGTTTCTGGTCCCGGATTTCGATCCCCGGAGCATGCGCCGCGACGGCCTGAGACTGGTGCTTCACATCAAGCCCAACGAGGTGATGAAATTCATGGAGGATGAGGTGACGTCCACGCCGCTGGGCCGTCTCCGCGACCGGATTAGCGATTGGGTCTGCGTCGAACTCAGCCCGGTACGATAGCCGGCTCCGCATCTTGACAGCCAGGCTCGTTCCCATGGCCAAGACCACTCGAACATTCATCGCTCTGCCAGTTCCCGCGGCTCTCGGCGAGCAACTGACACGACTACAAAGCCTTCTGGCGCCAAAGGTTCCTGCCGCTCGGTGGTCGTCGAGCCCCCCCTTCCACATGACGCTGGCCTTTCTGGGCGATGTGCCGGACAACGACCTGAACACCGTCTGCAAGGCGGTGGCCGAAGCGTGCGTACCTTTTTCATCCTTCGAGCTCCGGCTGGAGTCCGTGGGCGCTTTCCCCAACCCGGCGCGACCCCGCGTGCTCTGGACCGGCCTGACGGCAGCCGACCCTGCACCGCTCTTCGAGTTGCAGAAAGCGATCGTCAAGGGAGTGACCGCTGCCGGTTATCGACCCGACGATCAGCGATTCACTCCCCATGTGACCCTGGGGCGGATCCGATCGGATCGACGAGGCCAGGATCCCCTGAACCTGACCACCATCCTGCAACCCTACCTCACCTGGTCGGCGGGAACGTTCCGCGTCGGGGAGGTGATCACCTTTGCCTCCACACTCACGCCCGAAGGCCCCGCGTACGCCCAACTGGCTCGGGCCCCGCTTTCCGGGAAAAAAACGGTGGCATCACCTTGACCACGACCGATAACTGATGCTACGATAGTGTTCTTGCGTACAGAAATAGGGTCAAAAGAAGGAGCGATTGTCGTGGCCAAGCGACAAGGAACCACCGAAGTCAAACCCGCGACGGTGTCGGCCGAAACCAAGGCCCTGAACAACGCGATCAGCCAGATCGAGAAGACATTCGGCGCCGGGGCGATCATGAAGCTGGGGGAGGGAAGCCACCTCGAGGTGGAGGGTATCTCGACCGGGGCGCTGTCGCTCGACCTGGCCCTGGGAGGCAGAGGGCTGCCTCGAGGGCGAATCGTCGAGCTCTTCGGACCGGAGTCCAGCGGCAAGACGACCATTGCGCTGCACGCGGTGGCCAATGCCCAGCGGAACGGGGGAGTCGCCGCGTTCATCGACGCCGAGCACGCGCTCGATCCGTCCTGGTGCAAGCGGATAGGGGTTGACATCGAGGCCCTGCTCGTCAGCCAGCCCAGCAGCGCCGAGGAGGCGCTCCAGATCGCCGAAATGCTGGTGCTGTCCAATGCGGTCGACATCGTGGTCATCGACTCGGTCGCGGCACTGGTTCCCAGGGCCGAGATCGAGGGTGAAATTGGCGACACCCACGTGGGCTTGCAAGCGCGGTTGATGAGCCAGGCCCTGCGCAAGCTCACCGGCGGAGTCGCGCGGTCCAAGTGCGTGCTCGTCTTCATCAACCAGCTTCGCGAGAAGATCGGCGTCATGTTCGGCAGCCCGGAGACCACCCCCGGCGGCAGGGCCTTGAAGTTCTACAGCTCTGCACGGATCGATGTCCGGCGGATCGGACCGGTCAAGGATGGCGAGGAGGTGACCGGGTCGCGGGTCAAGGCCAAGGTTGTCAAGAACAAGGTCGCACCGCCCTTCCGGGTCTGCGAGTTTGATATGATGTACACTCACGGGATCTCCCGTGAAGGAGACATCCTCGATCTGGCCATCGCCGACAAGCTCGTCGAGAAGTCGGGGTCGTGGTTCAACCACGGCGACCTCAGGCTGGGCCAGGGACGGGAGAATGCCAAGCAGTACCTGCGCGACAACCCCGAACTGGCCGACGAGATCTCGGCCAAGATCATTGCGAACCGGAGCGGACACGCCCCAACATTCAGCGCCAATGGCGCGGTCGAGGACGAGGCCGGCGCAGAGTAGATACACGCCAGCGCAAGCCCGCATCGTCTGCGGCTGGCGCCGATTCACGGCGAAGTTGGCTCAGCAACTTTGTCTTCTCGTCTCATTGACTGGCCGGCCGTCAGTTTCCCCCCAGCGTTCGGCCGGACTTCGCGGCCATCTCTGGGGCAACAGGCAGGCAGAGCAGAAGGCGCGATTCGGAAGTCAGCGGTACCATGACGCCGGGCTGGGAGTCGGCCACGGGGAAGAGGGTCTTGATCAGGCCATGAACGCTGGCGGTTCCGCTGGGGGCGAAGACCAGTGGGGTCGTCGCGCTGACGAGCACGGTGTCGGGACTGAACTCGTTGCCCAGCGCCCCCGCCAGATGGATTTCGCCGTTGGGCTGCAGGTCAAAAGCAAGACCCAGAGACCGGAACTCCACTTCGGTCTTCCTGGGGTCAAGCCGGCTGACCCGCGAAGCCAGCCGGAACTTCATTTCCCTGGCCAGCGCCTGGAGGAGGTCGACGCCGACGCTCCCCTGACTGGCGGTCAGTTCTCCCTTCGCCTCGCGCCAACCTGCCCCCTGGCCGGACCGCTCGCCCCAGCGCGCCCTCTGAAGGGCAACCCGGGCGGTGCCGTCGAGGTGGTGGCGAGGAAACCGTTTGCCAACCAGGCTGGAAAGGTCTACATCGATCAGGCTGCCCTGAAAATCGGCTTCCCAATCGCCGCCTCCGGCTTGACTCAAGGCGAGCGTTCCCTCGACCTTGGCGCGCGGACCCAACCAGTCGGCGGTCTCGAAGAAGACGTCCAGCACCCGGGCTGGCAGCGGGAGCCCTTCCAGCGTCTTGAGCACCAGGACACTTCGCACCGGGTTGGCCCCGCGATCACGGTTCAGCATCAGTTCGCAACGCGCTCCTGAACCGGGCTCGGCCAGGCGGTAAGCCACGCGGAGTGTCGGATTCGACGGGTCAGCCACAAACTCGCCCGCCAGGTCCCCGATCGCGTACCGAAGTCCTTCCTGGCCCAGGTCAAGCTCGCAAGCAGAAGCGGCCAGGTTGATCCGCTCGAAGGGAAGCGCGCCAGAGCGTTGGAGCAGAGTCCCAACCTGCGCAAGCGCCTGCTTGGGGCTCTCTCCGCTGAGCTTCAGGTTCTCGGCGTGGAGCGTCAGCTCGCGCTCACTGCGCGCCAGCCGTACCAGGCCGGCGCGGGCAATCTCGATCAGGCGCTTGCCCCGCGGCTCTTCTTGCCGCAGGACAATCCCCTGGTAGACCAGCTCGCCCGGCTTGGGATAGCGCACCGCCTCCAGCGTGACCTGGAGGCCGAGTTGGCGGCCCAGCTCGATCTCGACGTCGCGAATGTGGCCGGGACGATTGACACGCCAGGCATGCAGCGCGACGAACACCGTCGGCAGGATCGTGAACACACAGAGCGCCGCAGTCGCCAGCCCCTGGCGTAACGGCCGGGTCAGGGGAAACATCCTTGCCTCCCTGGTATCTCCATCTTCACCATTAGAACGGAATTCGTGGCATTCCATCGCACCTGATCGGACAGGATAGATCAAACGGCCTCTTGGCTCAATGAAACTTTGGATTGACCTGTTGGGATCTTACCGGGTCGGGGGCGTCGGCGAGCGCAGTTGGCGTACCTCAGACTTCGTCAGCCCAGTGGGACAGGCGCTCGCGGTTGAGCTCGTGCATGGCAGCCATCGCGGTCCGGACCGCGTCCAGGCTGGTGCCGACGTATTTCTCGACGATTGCCGCGGCGATCTCGAAAGCGACGACATTCTCGACGATCACGCTGGCGGCTGGCACGGCACAGACGTCGGACCGCTCATACGCGGCGGGGGCAGGCGCCTTGGTGGCCATGTTCACCGAGAGCCCGCGTGCGGCCAGGGTGCTGATCGGCTTCTTGGCGGCACGGATGATGATCGGCTCACCGTTGGACGTCCCCCCTTCGATTCCGCCGGCGTTGTTGGTGGGACGGCGGAAGCCGAACCGGCGATCCTCACGCGGGTGATCAAGCTCGTAGCGATAGGGGTCCATCACCTTCGAGCCGGGTCTCCGGGCCGCCTCGAAGCCGAGGCCGATCTCCACCCCCTTGATGGCTTGTATGCTCATCACCGCCGCCGCCAGCCGCGCGTCGAGCTTGCGATCCCACTGGGTGTGACTTCCCAGCCCGATCGGGCACCCTGTGACGATCGTCTCGATGACGCCACCCAGCGTGTCGCCGGCCGCTTGCGCGGCGTCAATCGCCGCGACGATTGCCGGGTCGGCTTGCGGGTTCAGCGTGTAAACCGGGCTGGCGTCCCGGACACTCGGATCCAGCGCGACCGGCGGTGCCGAGATGCCGCCGATCTCGACCACGTAACCGAAGACGGTAATCTCCAGCTCGCGGAGCAAGAGCTTTGCGAGGGCGCCGACGGCCACTCTCATGGCCGTCTCGCGAGCGCTTGCCCGCTCCAGCACCTGGCGGATGCCGGTTTGATAGTTGATCGCTCCGGCCAGGTCGATGTGCCCGCCCCTGGGTGCGGCGGGCTCGGTCAGACGCTCGAGCTTGGCGTCCTTGTTCACCAGGCGGATTGTGATCGGCCCACCCGTCGTCACATCATGATAGACCCCGGCATCCACGATCACCCGGTCGGTCTCGAGCTTTTGCCGCTTGCCCCGGCCATGCCCCCCCTGCCGGCGCTCCAGCTCACGGTCGATCACCGCCGTGTCCAGGGTCACGCCCGAGGGGAACCCTTCCACGATGGCGGTGAGCGCCTGGCCGTGCGATTCACCGGAGGTCAGATAGCGGAGCATGACAGTCTTCCAGGCGAGGGGACCAGGGGACGAACTGACCGGACCGAATACTTCATTTCCACGGAAACGGACGTTCAGCGAGGCGCTCGAAAGCCTCAATGTACCGGACGCGTGTGCCGGCGACCACGTCATCGGGTAGCTCGGGCGGCTCGCTGGACTTGTCCCAACCGGTCGTCTCCAGCCAGTCTCTCACGAATTGCTTGTCGAACGACGCCTGGGGACCGCCTGGACGATAGGTGTCCAACACCCAGTACCGCGAGCTGTCGGGAGTGAGCACCTCGTCGACCAGGAGCAGCTCTCCCGTGCGGTCGTCAAAACCCCACTCGAACTTCGTGTCGGCGAGAATCAAACCCTGTTCGCGTGCGTGCGCTGCGGCCCCTCGGTAGACTTCCAGGCTGAGCGACCGCAGGGGCTCGGCGATATCGGTCCCGACGGCGCCGGCCATCACGTCGAAGGACACGTTTTCATCGTGCCCCGTCGTTGCCTTGGTGGCCGGCGTGAAGATCGGGTCGATCCGGTCGCTCTCGACGAGCCCGTCGGGGAGGCGGACACCGCAGACCGAGCCCGTTGCGCGGTACTCTTTCCATCCGCTGCCCGCAAGGTATCCCCGGACCACGCACTCGAACGGGACCACCCGCGCCTTGCGAACCAGCATCGATCGACCGCGGAGTGACTCACGAACATCTGGTTCCAGGTCGATGCCGAAATCCTCGACGGCGATCGAGATCAGGTGGTGGGGAACGTCGAGAAACCCGAACCAGAACGCGCTCAGGCCCGTCAGCACCCTCCCCTTGTCCGGGATTCCCGTCGGCAGCACCCAGTCGAACGCGCTGATCCGATCGGTGGCAACCAGGAGCAATCGGTCGCCCAAATCGTAAACGTCGCGGACCTTCCCCTGGTGCCGCGGAATTCCCTGCAAACTCGTTTCCAGCAGCGTCACTCGACAAAGCCTCCGGCCGTCATATTCTCGGAAGGGGGAACGTTTCAGAATCCTGGGAGGATCTCTTTCCAGACTCACGGATTCCAGCGAAAAGCTCGACTCTTTAGTCTAACAAACGACAAGAATGCCTGATACCCTCGCAGCCAGGTCGGTTTCTTTCCGGCCCGACTTCGCTCCAGCGGCGCGGCATCGGTTTTGACGGCTGGCGCCAGCTCCTGTTAGTCTGGAGCCTCGGGAAGAATGTGGTCGATCGAGGTGAGAAGGCAGCCATGTCAACAATCGCCAAGCAGATTCTAGAGAAAGCCCTCGTCCTGTCTGCGGCCGAGCGCGCGGACCTGGTCGAATGCCTGCTTGCAAGTCTCGACCAGCCCGACGCGCGGATCGACGAGCTGTGGGCCAAGGAGGCCGAGGACCGCCTTGCCGCCTTTGAGGCCGGTCGAATGCAGGCGTACCCTGTGGACCAGGTCTTCCAGGAGTTTGGAGAGCTTCAGCCCCGCACTGGCATGCTGCCAAGTTGGTCTTGACCACCCTTTGATCCCGACTGCTGTCGTTGCGAATCTGTTTGGTTCGGCGAGGGTCTCCCGACCCCGCCGTTCGGCCGACCGAAGGACAGGTCTCCAGGTAACGCGCCGACGGTCGGGGACTGGGAAACCTGCAGTCGCAGAGGACGGGCGGGCCAGGAGGATTGAGCCAGGCACCATTGTCCGGGATAGATTAGGGGTTTGGAGTACCAGCTTGCGCTTCTCGGTGACATCGTCGAGACGCCCAGCGATACCTCAGACCGCCGATCCTTCCCAGTCGCTAGTGCGTGGCCAAGAACTTAACCCTGAGAACATCGAAAGTGGCCGACCTCAGCAACTAAGGAACCGCGAAAAAATAAATTAAGCAAATTCGTCTTGTAGGAATTCGAGTTTTTGATGATCGTCGGTGCATGCAGGACGCAACAACGATCGAACGGATACGGCAAAAGTACTTGGCT
>JBEKTN010000302.1:0-10953 GCA_049516015.1 Isosphaeraceae bacterium
GGATGGATCGCGTCGATCCTTCGAAGAAACCAGCGTCCCGGAGGCCAATTCCATGGCCGTCTCTACCCAACCTGCCAAGCCGGCCGAATCGAACATGACCCAAGATAACGGAGTGATCCCTCCGCTGGAGAACGGCGACCGCCTGACCCGCGCCGAGTTCGAGCGGCGGTACGATGCGATGCCAGAGCTCAAGAAGGCCGAGCTGGTCGAAGGAGAGGTTTACATGCCCTCACCGGTCCGACACGGGCGGCACAGCCACCCGCATACCCGGCTGGTTGCCTGGTTGGCGAATTATGAAACGGACACCCCCGGGGTCGAGGCGGGCGATAACGGCAGCATCCGCCTGGACCTGGATAACGAACCCCAACCCGACGCCTATTTGATCATCCGGCCCGAGCGGGGTGGACAGGCCCGCATCAGCGGGGATGATTACATCGAGGGAGCGCCCGAGCTGGTCGCGGAAGTCGCGTCCAGCAGCGCCAGTTACGACCTCGGGAAAAAGCTCAACGCCTACCGGCGCAACGGCGTCCGCGAGTACGTCGTCTGGCGGGTCCTTGATCGCCGGGTCGACTGGTTCGTGAACCGCGAAGGGCGCTTCGAGCTGATGCCCCCGGCGGCCGACGGCATCCTGCGCAGCACGGTGTTTCCCGGCCTGTGGCTCGATCCAACCGCGTTGGTGCGAGGCGAGAAGGCGACGGTCAAGGCGATCCTCCAGCACGGCTTGAACTCCCCCGAGCACGCTGACTTCGTGGCCCGACTGGGGGAGGGGAAAAGGGACATCACTGAATAGCACTTGCTTGACCCCTGAGCCGTTTGCATCAAGCGTTTACGTGCATGTTCCCGAGGCTCCTTCCCCTTGTAAACGGGCGCTATCAGTGATGTCTCTTTTTCCTTCCCCTTTTTCCCTCCCCGATATCAGTGACGTCCCTTTTTTCCTACCCTGACTCCCATTGGCTGGCCCGCTGAAATCACGTCGAGGTCGAGCCCGTCTGACCTTCGGGTCCCGAAGCCTCGAACGGTGGGCCGAGGTCTTCGAGCCGATACCCCTGGGGGTAGCTCCGCGGCCGTGACTCGGACCGCAGGTGAAGCCGGCGACGAGCGGGGCACCAAAAGAGCGCCCAGGCTCGAAGCTTCAGGACGGCCAGGACGATCGCGCTGGCCGCGCGCGAGGGGCGCGGGAAGCCGAACGCGTCGATCAGGGTGTCGCCCATCATCGCGTAGATCGCCGGCCGAATCATCGGGCGGAGAGGTCCGGGAAACCAGCCGAGGAACAGGTCGCGAGTCGCCGCGCCGACGCGCTGGTTCGTCTCGGAGAAGCGGAAATGGACCCGCTCGTAGTCCGCGTTGAACCGCTCGAACGCCTCGTACGTGGCCGGAATCTCGCGGATGTTCATCCTCCGGCCGACCTCGCGCCAGAAGAGGAAATACGCCTGTCGCTCCTGATTGCAAAGGGGCCGCCAGCCGAACCGGGCGTTCCAACGGATCGGCTCGAAGACGAATGTTGAGAGGACATACAGGAGGTCGTCGTTGGCGATCTCGAAGCGGCCGTGAATCTGGTTCATCCGCCGGAGCGCAGCGCGGCCCAGTTCGCTATCATAGCCCCACTCCATCAGCGTGCTGACGATCAGGTCGGTGTCGTCGTAACGCTTCTGCGGTCGGAGCCGGAACTCCCCCGTGCGGTCGAGCAAGGCCGAGATGCTCGGCACGCAATAGGTCCTATAGAGGGCGAACTCCAGGGCCCGGGTCGTGTCGAAGGCGAAATCGTAACACTTGCTCAGGAAGACGATCCGCTGGTGGTCACGCTCCGGGTCGAGTGACTGGATCTGCCGCAGAACCGAGAAGCGGGCCATGACCGATTCACCTCCGCAACCCACCGTATAGTCGGCCCATTTCGGGTAGGCGTCAGCGGCACCCGATGAAGCCCGGCCGTTATCCCTGGTTGGCCGGGATGGGGCGTGTGCGTCATGATCAGAGAGAGGGAAAAGGGGACATTACTGGAGAGGGGAAAGGGGACATCACTGAATAGCACTTGCTTAACCCCCAAGCCTCTGGCTCCAAGCGTTTACGTGCATATCCCTGAGGTTCCTTCCCCTCACGAACGGTCGATATCAGTGACGTCCCTTTTTCCCTCCGCCTCACGAACGGTCGATATCAGTGACGTCCCTTTTTCCCTCCCCTCTTCGAGAGTCCATGCCAGCCTCCGTCCGAGAGCCTTGGCATAGGTCCTGAGGGTGCCGATCGTCGGGTTGGCAATCTTGCCCGTTTCCAGCTTACTAATCGTCGCGCGGTCGATCCCCGTCCGTTCGGCCATATCCGCGAGGCTCAACCCTTGTCGCTCGCGTTCGCGGCGCAGGCCCGCCAAGGCCTCGATCAATTCCGGATCTCCGACAGGCGGGTATTCCTGTCGATAGGCTTCGATGTCTCTGTCCAGTTCGTCCTGGTACTGGGCAGTCTGGCGCTCGGCTCGACGCGCCTCGACGGCGGCTCGCTGCTCGGGGGTCAGCTCGGCGTCACTCAGCCGGCGGCGCCCGTCAGAGTTCGTAGGAGTTTGGCTGCGCATGAATCATTCCTCGATCTCGTAGGCAGAGACAGGGCGAACGACGAGGATCCCGCCATCCTTGTGGCGCTCATAGATCACGATAATCGTCTTACCCGTGGACGTTTGGCCGATCAGTGCCGGACGCCTCGAGCTCCGGCTCTGAACCGGACGGCTCCGAGGATCATGGATGACGTCCTCAACTTCATCGATGCTCAGGACGTTGTCTTCGATGTGTTGCGTATTACCTCGCGGATCGTCCTGGCTATCCCACTCGACGAAATCGAAGTCCATCGCGACATCTCACGCCCTGAACTATTGGCTCGCGTCTGTTGAATTATAGAACAATGCCCATGTCCAAGCAAGATGGACTGGTGCTCGGATGAACCTCGTATCTCGGCGTCGGAACGCGACCCAGCCCGGCGAGATCAGCCGCAACTTTGCAGCATGCCAGCCTGCCCCTCTGGCTTACGTCTGCTTGGCCTTCGCGGAAGTCGACTTCCTGGGACTTCCGTCACCGCCGGGCTCACCGTACGACGGCTCGGGCACGGCCTGGAGGATCTTGTCGATGATCTGATCGGTGCCGACTCCCTCGGCGTCGGCATTGAAGTTGGTGAAGATGCGATGGCGGAGGACGGGCCGCAGGACGGCGCGGATGTCGCCGGCGCTGACAGCCAGCCGGCCGTGGAGGATGGCGCGGGCCTTGGAGGCCAGAACGAGGTACTGGGCGGCCCGCGGTCCAGCCCCCCAGGCCAGCCAGTCCTTGATGAAGCCCAGCGCCCCGGGCTCTCTGGGGCGAGTGGCCCGGACCAGGTCCACGGCGTAGTCCACCATGTGGTCGCTGGCCGGGATCTCGCGCACGAGCTGCTGGATCCAGAGCAGGTCGCGCCCCGACAGGATCGGTCGGACCTCTTCCCCAGCGGCCTGGGTCGTGGCATTGACGATTCGCCGCTCGTCCTCGCGGCTGGGATAACCGATGTTGATCGAGAGCATGAACCGGTCGAGCTGGGCCTCGGGAAGCGGATAGGTTCCTTCCTGCTCGATCGGGTTCTGGGTGGCCATGACGAAGAACGGAGGCTCGAGGTCGAAGGTGTTCGAGCCGGCCGTAACCTGGTACTCCTGCATGGCCTGCAAGAGCGCCGCCTGGGTCTTGGGCGGGGTCCGGTTGATCTCGTCGGCGAGCACGATGTTGGCGAAGACCGGCCCTTGCACGAAGCGGAACGCGCGCTTGCCGGTCGCCATGTCCTCCTCGATGATCTCGGTGCCTGTGATATCGCTTGGCATCAGGTCGGGTGTGAACTGGATGCGGCTGAACTTCAGGTGCAGGGCCCGGGCCAAGGTGGACACGGTCAGCGTCTTGGCCAGCCCCGGCACGCCGATCGTCAGGCAGTGGCCGCGGGCGAACAGGCAGATCAGCATCTCTTCGATCATCTGCTCCTGACCGATGATGACTTTGTGAACTTCGCGCCGGAGCAGTTCGCCGGCGCGCTGCACGCGCTGCACGGCCTCTTCGGGGCTTGTCCTGGCGGGGGCGGGCTGGGGTTGGGTCGACATACCAACGGCTCCTGGTCGAGGATACGGTCGCCGAAGACAACCTCGACTCCGGCGGCGCCTGGCGTTGGTCTTGGACAACCGGCTTCCCCGACTGCGTCAGGCTCTCCGAGCCTGAGCCTGAGATCTTTACCCTGGCGCGCCACGATCCGTGACCTTGATCATTCCTATCCTAGCCTATTTCTATGATAGTAGTAGAAGTGGCTCGACGAACTTCCGCGAGCCGGAATTCTTGCCGGCAGGGTGCGACTCATGCAGACCGGTGACATCATGAGGCTCATGTCCCGTCGCGGCCGCGGCTCTCCGGCGGCATCGGAATGGGTCGTCTGGCGCAGGGTGGTCGCGCTGGCGATCCTGGCATTCCTGGTGGCCGGCCCCGGTGGAAACCTCGCCGCGCAGCAGGCCGAAGAGCCGGCCCAGGAAACGGCAGAGAGCGGCAGCGGGTTGATTTATCAACGGAAAGTCCAGCTTCCCCAGGGACCGGCTCTTCCCGCCATCGTCATGACCGAGTTCTTCACCAATGGCGAACTCTCGGCCACGGGCGCAGATCTCGTGGTCCATGACAGCCGGCGCAATCTCGTGCCCTGGCGGATCCTTCAGCTTGGCCCCGGAGACTTCTGCCGGCTCGCCTTCCAGACCGTTCCCAAGCAGCACCTCTACAAGATCTACTACGGGGGCAAGGCCGAGCCGGAAAAGCCGCCCGCCTGGACCAATCGGGCCGGTTTGCTCCTGGAAACCCGGCACTGGTCGAACTGTAACTTCAGGAGCCTGGATTCCCTTCGCGAGACCTTCAAGGCGGCTGAGCCGTTTGGCAGTGCGTTCGTTCCCGCCGTGTTCCACCGGTTCAATCCGTTCTGGCCGAATCCCGAACCGTTCCTGAGCCAGTACCAGGGAACGCTGCGGATAGCCCGGCCGGGGCTGTACCACTTCTTCACTTCGAGCCAGGATTGCAGCTTCCTGCTGGTCGAGGGCAAACTCGTTGTCTCCGCTCCAGGCTGGCACGGGCCGGTCCACGATTCCCGGATCAAGGGCCAGGTCAACCTGTCCGCGGGACCTCACGAATTCCGGTACTTGCACGCGGCCGCGGGCGCGGACGCCTGCATGGTGGCCGCCTGGCAGCCTCCGGGATCGGGCAAGCCCGAACCGATTCCGCCGGAGGCATTCGGCTCCGAGGCGATCGGTCAGTATCCGGCGATCGGCGTCAAGCACTTGCACGAATACTCGGTGGACATCGCCGGAGAAGTGCCTCTGGCCGGGAGCGACTTGCCCCTGGTCCGCGTTCAGTTTCGCTCAATTTCGACGCGAGGGTCTACCGCCCGGCCCAAGATCCACTGGGACTTCGGCGACGGACAGACCAGCACGCTGACCGATCCCCTGCACATCTACCTGCTTCCGGGCCTGTACACGGTGACGATGAAAGTCTCCGGCGAAGCCGATTCTCTGGCGATCGTCAACCGGGTGCCGATCCACCGCGCCTTGGTCTTCGCCGACCAGAATCATCCACCAGATCAGCTCGCTCCTTACCTGACGGTTCTCGACAAGTACGACCCCGCGAAGCTGGACCCGCCGGGACTGCTGCAACTGGTCCGGGCTTTCGATGAGGGCGGTCTGTTCGCCCGAGCCGCCAAGGCTGGCCAGGCAGGGATTCTGGCAGAGCGCGAGCTGATGGATTCGGACAGCGCATTGGCGGTGGTGCGGCTGGTCGGCGGCCTGCTTCGCGACCGGATGGACGATGCCGCGGCGGCTCTGAGCTTCTGGCAAGAGGCCGTCAAAGTGCTTCGGCCTCCGGTCTGGAAGGCGGAATGCGAGATCGAGGCGGCCGACCTCGCTATCAACGATCTTGCTCATGCAGAGCCGGCCAAGGCGCTGCTCGACTCGGCGGCGAAGCGACTGGGAAAGGACGCGGAACCAGCCCTCACCGGCCGACTCAACAGGGTCTGGGGCGACTGGCATGCGCGCAAGGGCGACAGGTCCTCGGCCCGGGCCGCCTACGCTCGGGCCATGGCCGCGCTGGGCACGCGAAAATCCGCCGTCGAGCAAGACGCCTGGCGCGGCGCCCTCAGCCGGTCGACAGAGGAGTTCCTCCGCGACAAAGCCCTTGACCGGGCCTGGGAAGAGCTCAGCCGCTGGCAGGAGGCATACCCCAGCGACAAGGTCGAAGGCTACCTCACGCTGCTGCAAGCGCGCTACTGGGCGGCGCGGAACAAGTGGCCCCAAGCAATTGCGCTGGCCGGGGATCTCGTTGCGATCAACCCCGACTCTCCCTACGCCGACCGCCTCGTCTTCCTGGGCGCCGAGTGCGAGGAGAAAAGCGGCCGCGGTGACCGCGCTCGCGCCGCGTATCAATCGCTGCTCACCGATTATCCCGGCAGCCCGCTGGTCGGAGATGCCAGGAAGAAACTCGCGATGCTGACCCGGAAGCAGGCGGGCGCGGGAGGAAAGCCGTGATGGGCAGGGACCGGTGTCGTGCCCGGATGCCTGAGCGTCAACCGCGAGGACCTTCGAATGAAAATTCATTGCTTCAGATCCGTGCTCTTGATCGCGGCGGAGGGAATTGTCGTCTCCGCGTGGTCCCCGGTGCGGGCCGGTGACCTCGTCGTCGATCTCGGGAAGGCCGTGGATATTTCCATGGTGGGAGCGGTAGAGCGCTGGGATGAGGATGGCAAGCCACGATTCCCCGTGGATCCCAAGGCCAAGATCGCCGAACCACGCGTCGATGCCCGAGCCGTCCGACAGGGCAGCGGGAAGTGGATTTTCCGCAACCTTCCGCCGGGACGCCATGACCTTGTCATCCTCGGGGCAGATCACCTGCGGGTCGAGGGCTTCCGCTATCCCCCGATCACCGAGTTTGACCCGTTTCTTTCCCCGGATGCCAGTGGTCCCGAGCAGGAGACGCGCGACTGGATCGTCAAGCACATCGCCGGATCGAAGCATTACGAGAACAAGGTGGTCCCACTGTTCCTGGCCGGAGACGAGAAGCAGGTCAGGATTCTCGTCCAGCTCGTGCGTGACCAGGCGACGAGCTTTGACGCCGACTTCGGTGCCCCGGTGGCGACCGTGCGTCACGAGGTCTGGCAGTACACCAATCAATACGGCGGCTGGGTCAAGGACCGCCGCACCGAAGTGCTCGACCGTATCCTCATGGCCAGGAGCGAATTCCATCGCTGGACCTGGGTCTGGGAGCCCAGGCTCGGTGGAATCGAAGTGGGCACGAAGCCCGCAACCCTCACGTGTGAGCTGCCCGCGAAATACGATCCTCGGCATGCCCGAGGCTGGTTTCCGGACTGAGCCAGCCCGCGTGGACCGCTGTGCGGGTCATGAATCCGAAATACGAAGGGAGAGGGACCGATGAGATCCGGGGTCTGTCTGCTCGCAGCGATTTCATGGCTTTCGTGGATTTCTTCCCTGTCTGCCGGCGGCGACCTCGACGCGGCGGCTGACCGCGAGGTCCACGCGTGGACCAACCGTCCGATCTGGCCCCAGGCCATCGACCGGCCCGCGGACCATCCGCCGGTTCCTTCATCGCTGCACTGGGACCTCTGGCTCGGCCCGGTGCCGGAGCGCCCCTATCATCCGGCGTACCACCCGTTCAAGTGGCGCGGCTGGTGGGATTTCGGCTGCTTCCCGAACGCGAGTTTGCCGGCTATGCCGAGCCCAAGACCACGCTCTTGCGCTCTCCCGGCCACCATGCCGAGTGGATCGAGGCCTGCAAGACGGGAAAACCCACGGGTACGAACTTTGATTATTCCGCCCAGTTGACCGAGCTCGTCCTCCTTGGCAACGTCGCGCTCCGCGCGGGCCGCCGAATCAAGTGGGACGCCGCCGGGTTGAGGATCACCAACGGTTCCCTTGACGATCCCTTCATCCATCGAGAATACCGCCCTGGATGGGCACTGTGAGCAAGCCATGGCGAGCCGAGTGACGGAATTGAAGGTCAACGGGGCGACCCGCCCGGTTGACGCCGACCCGGAATGGAGCCTGCTCAGCAACCAGGTCGAAGGCTGTCTGATCATCGGTCTAGGTGCCGCGCTCTTCGAAGCCATCCGCTTCGAGAACGGGAAGATTCTCAATCCTCGATTCTCGCGCTATCCCGTTCCCCGGTTCGGCGACATCCCTCAGATCGACGTTGTCCTGCGCGATCGCAAGGACTTGCCCGCGGCCGGCGGTGGAGAGACCCCCCTCGACACCATCGCCAACGCCATCTATAGCGCCACGGGAACCCGGTTGCGGTCGATGCCGCTGGTGCCGCAAGGAGTGGTAAAGAGTTAATCAGATCCTTCAGTTTTGCGCATCAGGGTTTCGGGTTACCGGAAGCTCTTCGATCGCCACGACGTGAAGCAGGTCGACCTTGATGGTGCGGTCGTATACCGCGCCGTTCGCCTCGTTCGTCACTCCGAGGATGGCTGAGCGCCGACCTACCATGATCAGGTCTGGGTGCCGGATGTCATAAGCTGCGCCCGTTGTCAGGATAAGGCGAAACGGCTCGAATGGTTGCCGTCTTGCTGCTTCGTGGACTTCTTCGTGGGTCATGGAATACTCCTCTCGATTTTTATTCTAGCGAGGGTTTCCTGGCACGAATAGCCGCACATCAGTGTATTGCTCAGGCCAGTTGCATCTCCGGGACTGATTCGGGCACGAGGAGTCTGGCACCGGTGGCGGCAAGGATTTCAGCGACCGAGACGTCCGGTGCGCGCTCCCTGAGCACAAGCCCGTCGGGCGTGGGCTCGATCACGGCCAGGTCGGTCACCACCAGGTTCACCGGGCGAATCGAAGTGAGCGGGTACGTGCATTCCTCGACGATCTTCGGGCGGCCTCTGGCGCTGTGGATCATGGCGACGATGACGCGCCTGGCGCCCGTGACCAGGTCCACGGCTCCGCCCATGCCCGGCACCAGCGTGCCGGGGATCATCCAGTTGGCCAGACGTCCCCTGGCATCGACTTGCAGGCCGCCCAGCACGGTCAGGTCAAGGTGGCCGCCGCGAATCAAGCCGAAGGAGACGGTGCTGTCGAAGCTGGCTGCTCCCGGAATGGCCGTAATCAGGCCTCCGCCGGCATCGACGAGATTCGGGTTCCCCATGCCGTGCGCCGGTCGCGGGCCAACTCCGGCGAGGCCGTTCTCGGTCTGGAAGAAGACGCCGATTCCCGGGGGCAAGAAACCGGTGGCGTGCGCGGGCAAGCCAATGCCCAGGTTCACGAGGCCTCCCGGCGGAATTTCCCTGGCCACGCGCCGCGCGATGATCTCTTTGTCATTAGGGTTGCCCCATCAGGAATCATGGCGACGGCCGTTTCCAATGAGATCGCGGTCTTCATCGCGGTCTCGGTCTCGCGTTCGGATCGCCGGGATGTGTCTGAGAATCCCGCCATTGTACCGGCGGCTCGAGATCGGTGTCCCTACCCGTTGGATTCGGACTGAACAAGGGCCCGGGTCAACCGGCTTTTGAGCTCATCCGCTTTCTGGGCTGTCCATTCGTGAAATCCCCGACCCGACTTGACGCCGAGGTTGCCCTCTGCCACCTTCCGGGATAAGAGTTCCAGAACGGGCTGCCCGGTGGGATCCGCCGTGTCGAGCTCCGGAAAAATCTGCGTGGCGACAGCCAGGATCGTGTCGAGGCCCGCCAGGTCGAACACCTCGAACGGTCCCGCCGCGGCCAGTCTCCTGCCGAAGCCGAACCGGACGACCTGATCGACGGCTGCGGGATCGGCGATGCCCTGCGCGACGATCGCGAGTGCCTCTCGGAACAAGGCGAACTGGAGCCGGTTGCCAACAAAGCCGGTGGCTTCCTTCCTGAGCACAACCGGCTGCTTGCCGACCTTTTGCAGGAGGCCGACCATGGTCATGACCGTCTCATGCGAGGTGTCCGGCCCTGGCACGATCTCGACCAGAGGGATCAGGTAAGGGGGGTTGAAGTAATGAGCCACCAGCAGACGATCCGGGAACGAAACGGCCTCGGCCAGGCGGCTCGGCATGAAGCTCGAGGTGTTGCTGGCGATGATGGTCTCCCCGCCGCACAGCCCGTTCAACGAACGGAGCAAGGCGTGCTTCGCCCCAAGCTCCTCAACGATCGCTTCAATGACCAGCTCCGCCCCGGAGACGGTTCTCCCAAGATCCGTGCTCACGGTGATCCCCGCGAGCACCGGGTCGATCCGGGCGGGTTCCAGGCGACCCAGCGACGACAGCTTTTGCAGGTTGGCCCGGATGTCGGTCAGTGCGGTCCGGAGCCGTTCATCGCTCAGGTCGTGGAGTCGAACCTGGTAGCCCGCCAGGGCAAACTCCTGGGCAATGCCGTGGCCCATCAGGCCGGCACCGACGACCGCGATGCGCACGATCCGCGAATGATCCATGCGGTACCCTTTGCCTCTCGCGATGATGCTTGAGACGCCGACTCGGAATGAGTCAGGTAGGATACCTCATGGACATGCCCGGATCTACTACTTGCCGGTTGAAACCAGCTTGCCCGTTTTCCGGTCCCAGTGAACAGTCCGGACCGCGAGATGATGCTCTCCATGGCAGCCTGTGCACACGAGGCTCTTCGTGTCGGTCAGTCCCGGTGACCTCTCCAGGAAGCGTTTGACCACGGCACGCGGCTCGACATCGTGGCCTTCGTGGCACCGGGCGCACGAGGAATCGATGGACTCGACGGGAACAAAGGGCCGGGTGGCCCCAGGGATTACGACTGTCCCTTTGCTGCTCGCTCCCGCGCGGGCAGGGCGGCCTCGAGGGTCGATCAAGCCTGCCCGGATCGTGGCGGCGGGCATTCTTCCACGGCGAGCCTGATTTGCGCACCCAGGACCGTCGCGTAGCGGAATAACGTGTCCAGGGTCGGATTGAGATTCCAGCCGTTTTCGAGCCTGCTGATCGCCGCGCG
>JBEKTN010000303.1:0-14482 GCA_049516015.1 Isosphaeraceae bacterium
GCTTCATCGGCCGGCAAAGAACATCGTCCTTGATGCATGCTAGTCAGCCTCCATGCTACTTGGGTTATCGCTAAATCCAAAGTAACACAGGGCTGATACTTGCGCCTATTTCAACGGTATTGTGGTTAGCCCGGGAACACCAGGGACCCGATCGGAACGACCGGAACCCTCTACCTGATTCTACGATACCCCCCGGGTCGTTCACTCGAGCCAAGGCGAATTCGGGACCTCGCACGTGTGATGAGTACGGTGTCCCCGGAACCCCGCTCGATGAAATCCGCGTTCTTGACGATCGATGCATTATTAAGGAGCGGCGTGTTCTATGCTTGAGCGAGGACAGGAAGAAGCCTTCGAGACTTGATCGAAACCTCGGTTGAGCTTTTATTCTCGTCGCGCGTTCACCCTGACCTGGTCGGCGGACCGTTTGTCTCGGTCCGGCGTCGAACGGTTAACGGCCCAGGCGGCGAAACTTCGCTGAGAATGGTGGTTATGGTCCCGGTCACCGATCTGGAATCGCACGCAGCGCTGGACACAAGCCGAGAAGGGAAACTCGCGGAAAGAGTAATTAACGGGATCATTCTATTAAATGTTATCGTTATGTGTTTGGTCTCGATGTGGCTTCGCGTATGCGACCTGGGTAACCTGCCCGGAGTCAATGGCGATGAGGCATGGTATGGTGTTCAGGCCTCGCAGATCATGGCCGGTCGGCCGTATGCTTTGCGGACGCCATCGGGTCTCCCCTTGAATCCGTTCTTCGCCGGGCTGGAAGTACCGTTCCTCGTTTTTTTTCGGCCGTCTATCTGGATTCTCCGCGCTCCGGCCGTGATCTCGGGCGTTCTGGCCGTGCCATTGATCTTCCTCGTCGGATCGCGGATCTTCGACCGAATGACGGCCTTGGTGGCATCACTCCTCGTGGCCACCCTCCCTTGCACACTCGGTTACTCGCGGTTCGGGTGGGATGCCAGCCAGACCCCGCTCTTCAGCATCCTTGCCCTCTATTGGGCGTTCCGGGGAAGAAGCATCGCGATGCTGTTCAGCTTCGCCGCGTGCCTGATTGTCCACGCCAGCAATGTCTTCCTATTGCCCGTGCTCCTGGCCCTTTTCGTCGCCACGTTATGGCGCACGGAGACCGAGGCGTCGAAGAGGCGGCAGATCGTGTGGATGACCGGGGCCATCGTCCTGATCCCGCTTGTGACGTGGATCCTGATCACGCCAGGTTCGGAGCGCCTCTCCCTGCTGGCGGCTCGCGCGGCGCCGAGCAACTGGCTTCGCTCCTTGCAGCACTATGGAAGGCTCATCTCGGGGGTCTCACTTTGTCAGTACGTAGTCGGTCCTCTTTCGCTGCAAGCTGACGCCCGATCTGATGGCATCTTCTGGAGCCTCTTTCTTGCGCTACTGGTTCTCGGAATACCTCGCCTCGTTCAAAGACGACAGTGGGACCGTATCGCCCTGATCGTCGGCCTCGTTCTGGGCGCAATGGCGCTTTATCTTGCCGCCGGGCCGGAGATCCTCAGGCCTCACTGCGAACGCTACGGGATGTATCTGGTGATACCCACGGTCCTGGCCATCGCGAGTCTGATTTCCAGCCTGCTTCCCGACTCGGACTGCGACGGGACCAGTGTTTTGCGACAGGCCTGCCTGGCGGTCATTTTGTTGGGGGGATGGGCGCTGCTCTTTTCGTTCAAGATCCATTACCTTGATGCGATCAGGGCGACCGGCGGTGAATCGCACGTCACGTTCCGCACAGCGGAGGTTGAGCCCAAGCAGCAGGCGTTTCAGTTGATTGTGAGCGACCTTGCCAATCGGGATCCAAGTCTCGCCCGGGAAACGAGCACCACTCGGTCCGGCATTGTTGAACCACGAGTCGGCGGAGAGGCCCGCAGGTCCTGGCCGGTGCTGGCCGAGGACTGGTGGATTTACTGGCCGCTTCGTTTCCTCTCCTCGAGGCACCCGGAGATTGCTGTCATCTCGCCTGAAGATGACAAGTTCGATCTTGGCCATCGAACCCCGGTGGATTGGAAACCCTTCATGACAGCCCTGTCTTCAGGGGGATACGCCGTCGCCTTTGCCGATGGAGAGTTGGAACGCCTGATCTCGTCGAGCGTTCCCTCGAGTCGCCGAAGGCAGTGGGACATCCAGGACTATGCGGGACGAAGCCTGATTTCGGTCTTTCGCGTCGAATCTGAACAATGAGCGTTTTGCCGGCATTCCTGTCCTCGGTACTCGGCCCCGTTCGGGCCCACAGGCCAACCGAGGCCCCTTCTGGAACATTCGTCTTGGCCGATTGCCGGCTCGTTTCCCGGAGCCCCGAACGCATGCAGCTGCGGTATGGTCCGCTACTCTTGATCCCGGTGCTGGGGCTCTTGTTCTTTGCCAAGCTGGTGTTTCATCCCTCGTGGGTTCTCTACACCGACTATTCCGACTTGCTGATCTATCAGGTTCCGCAGATGCGGTATCTGGTAAGTTCCTGGCAACAGACCGGGGAGCAGCCGTTGTGGTGTCCCTATAGCTTTGCGGGCATGCCGTTTGTTCACGACCTTCAGGTCGGCGCGTTCTATCCTCCCCATCTCTTCCTCTATTACTTGCCCGTAGCGATGGTCGGCCCCGCCCTGAGCTGGCTGGTCGTGGCCCACGTGATCATCGCGGGCTGGACCATGTTTTTCTATGCCCGAACCCAAGAACTGAACCGGACCTGTGCGACGGTCACAGCGCTGGGGTACATGTTTTCCGGCAAATGGCTGCTGCATCTCCTGGCGGCGGGGCAATACGTCGCAGTTGGTCTGGCGTGGCTCCCCTTGGTGCTCCTGCTTCTGGAACGGTCCGTGAGTCGCGGGGGCCTCCGCTTCGCCTCCTGGGCCGGCGCGGTTCTGGCCCTGGTGATCCTCGGATCGCACCCGCAGTTCACTTTCTACGCGGGCCTGCTCATCCTTGTATGGACCTTGCCCCTGGCACTCGAGCAGGCCGGTGCCCTCGGACCCGGAGTCAGAACGTGGCGCAAGATCGCCGTAGGCCTGGGGCGGTGGCTGGGAGCGGTGGGCTGGTGCTGCCTGCTGGCGCTGGCTCTGACCGCGGTTCAGCTTTTGCCCACTCTGGAAGCAGCCAGACAGACGACCCGCGGCGCCACGGGAATGCCGTCCGAAACCCTGAACGTGCTGCGCTTCAACCTCTTCGGATTGGTGGGACCTGCCCCCGAGAGCCTGCCAATCATGGGCTGGGAGAACCGCACCGGCCTGACCGTGCTCTGGATCACGACCGCCCTCATCGCTTCCATCCTGGCTCGCGGGCGGGCCCGCTTGCGGCTGCAAACCGTGATCTGCCTGGGATTGATCGTCTTCGGCCTGGGAGGGGCGATCCTTTTCCAGTCGCTTCCCGGGTTCCGTTTGTTCCGGCACCCCGCGCGGATGTTCCTCGTTGCGGCAATCCCCGTCGCCTTGCTCGTGGGAACAGCAACCCAGGCGATGTTCGAGCTACTTCAATCTGAACCCGGGTTGCGACGAACGATGGGCCGCAGTCTAGTCCTGATTCTCTCGATCGGGCTGGTATCGACGGCCACGCTTTGCTGGGTCGCCGGACCTCCCTTGGGCGTGCCTCTTCTCATGTACTGGGGAAGCCTGGCGGCCACGGTGCCTATGGCTTGCTGGCTGCTCTGGTCTGCAAGCTCGGCCGGCAATCGCTCCTCGAGTTGTCGTCGACCTCTGGGCCATGGGGTGGCCACTCGTCGATGCTCGTCCCCAAGCGTCGATCTACACTCCCCCGTCCTGCATTCGATTCCTGATCGAACGGGGGACCGACCACGAGCGCATCCTCGATCGGGAAGTGCCCGAGCACGGGGAGAGAAGCGCTCTCGGACTCGCGCTGCCAATCATCTACCGGCTCGAACCGCTCAGGGGCTACAATCCGATCGACATCCACCGGTACAAGGAGTACATCCAGTTCATCAGCGATCGGGACGAGCCCGTGCCCCCGGGCAACGCGATCCCCAATTTCCCGATGGTCAATAAGAGCCTCCTCGACTTGCTCGCGGTGCGCTATCTCGTGCAGCCCAGTGATTTGCCGGCGATGGCGGGGGAGCCGACCGACGTCGCCCAGGATCCACGCTGGCAGGCGATCGCCGTCGATCTTGCGCCCGAGGCTCACCTGTTCGTCGCCGGGGGGCGACAACAACTGCCGCCTTTCACGGTGTACGAGAATCGGGACGCGTTTCCCCAAGCCTTCGTGGTTCCCCGGGCCGAACCGCTTCCTGAGCGGAGTCGCGTGCTGTCTGCGCTCAAGCAAGCCGACCTGCGCCAGGTCGCGTTTCTTGAGGACTTTGAGCCGCCGGGCGGTCTCCCAGACCCCTCGGGGCGGTTAAGGCGCGCAACGATCTCCACCTACGAACCCAACCATGTCGTGGTTGAGGTGGATTGCGACTCGCCTGGCTACCTGGTGCTGTCCGATCCCTGGTATCCGGGCTGGAGCTGCGCTCTGGACGAGTATCCGACGCGACTTTATCACGCAAATTACGCCTTTCGCGCGGCCGCCGTACCGGCCGGGAAGCATACAGTCCGCTTCGACTTCGACCCCATCTCGTATCGGCGTGGTAGAGTCATCAGCGGGACGTCACTCGCAGCCGTTGCCGTGCTGGGCCTGGCCACGATCCTGAGGCGCAGAAACCGTCGGCCGGAAAAAGCGCTGCCTGCGAGCCAGTCACAACCAGGGGTCGTTCACAGCGAGATGACGGAATGAGCGCATCGATCAGCAGCAAGCCAGCCGTCCGCGATGATCGGTTCCTGATCCTGATCCCGAACTATAACGACTGGCCATCGCTCGAGCTTCTGATCAAGAGTCTCGATCACACGATGCAGGCTCACAAAATCGAGACCGATCTGCTGATCGTGGATGACGGGTCTACCATCCCACCGGGCGAGGCTCTGGAGTACACGACGTATCCATCGCTGGGGCGGATCGAAATCCTGAAGTTGAGGCGTAACCTCGGTCACCAGCGGGCGATCGCCATCGGGCTGGCCTACGTGGAAGCTCACATTTCCTGCCTGGCGGTGGTCGTGATGGACGCCGACGGCGAGGACGACCCAGGCGATGTGCCTCGACTGATCCAAAAGTGCCGTGATGAGGGTCTGCAGAAGATCGTCTTCGCGGAGCGGACCAAGCGGTCGGAATCGATTGCATTCCGTGTGTTCTACGGGTTGTACAAGGCCCTCCACGTCATACTGACGGGCATCCGGGTGAGGGTGGGCAACTTCAGCGTGATCCCCAAAGCGCGTTTGCAGAGCCTGGTGGTGGTGTCGGAGCTGTGGAACCACTATGCCGCGGCGGCGTTCAAGTCGCGCCAGCCGCTCTGCTTGATCGCGACTCGGCGTGCGGACCGACTGTCCGGACGGTCGCGAATGAATTTCGTGGATCTGGTCGCACATGGCCTGGGTGCCATGTCCGTCCATGGAGAAATCATCGGTGTCCGCTTGCTGGTGCTGGCCTGCGTCTTGATCTTCGCCGCATTGGCAGGCGCCGTGTCAACCATCATCGTGCGGCTGACCACCAACCTGGCGATTCCCGGCTGGGCCACGTCCGCCGTCGGCATCCTTCTGGTCATGTTGACTCTGGGCGTCATGCTTGCCTTCCTGTTCTGCTTTGTCATCCTCTCCGGCCGTCAAGGATCGGCCTTCCTTCCTTGTCGCGATTACGCTTATTTTGTTCAGGAAGTTCGTCGTTTGCGGGATTGATTGCCCAATGACTCATTATTCGTACGTTGGCACCGAACTCGAGTTGTTCTCCGCGGCGACCGTCTGGAAGTCGTATTTTCGCCGCCATATCGAGCCCTTCCTGGGCGCCGAGGTCCTGGAAGTCGGCGCCGGAATGGGGGGGACGACGAAGCTCTTGTGCACCCCACGACAGGATGCCTGGATCTGCCTCGAGCCGGACGCTGATCTGGCTCAGGGACTCAGCCAGGCGGTGGAGCGGGGGGAACTGCCTGGGCCTTGCCAGGTCGTCGTCGGGACCCTGAGCCAGGTCCCGCCGCGGTCGTTCTTCGACACCTTGCTTTACATCGATGTCCTCGAGCACATCGAGGATGATCGGCGGGAGTTGGAGCAAGCCGCCGCGCACCTCAAGCCCGGCGGCTACCTCGTCGTGCTGGGACCGGCTCGTCCCCGGCTCTTCTCTCCCTTCGATCGCGCGATCGGCCACTACCGGCGCTATACCAGGTCGTCGCTCAGGGCACTGACGCCCATTGGGCTGCTCATGGTCCGCTCCATTTACCTCGATTCGATCGGCATGCTGGCCTCGATCGGCAACCACCTGGTCTTATCGCAGTCGATGCCTGGACCGGGGCAGATCGCCTTCTGGGACAAGGTCATGGTGCGCTGCTCACGGCTCGTTGATCCGTTGCTCTTCTACTCGCTGGGCAAGTCAGTCCTGAGTATCTGGAAGCGCCCCCCGACCCCGAGCTGACTTTTTTTCGCAGGAACGGCCAATGAGACCCCGAGCCATGAATCGACTGGTCCCTGAGCGAAGTACCCTGTCAGCTCTCCGCCCCTACGCCTGGCTCATGGCCCTGGTACTGGCCACCATCTTCCTGGCCTGGTTCGGTCGCGACGTGGCCCCTCCCGAGCACCTCTGTCCCGATTACATCTGTTTCTGGGCCACGAGCAAGATCGTGCTCTCTGGCCAGAGCCCGTATGACGTGGCTCTACAGACTCGGGTCCAGCACGAATACGGGTGGGACAAGCAAAAGAATGGCGCGGGAGCCTATGATTTCTTGCCCTACTACTACCCTCCGTGGTTCGCCATGCTGACCGTGGCGCTTGTGCCTCTGGGCTATTACGGCGGCAAGGTGACCTGGTTTGTCTTGAGCGCCGACCTGGTCCTATTGACTGGCTACCTGCTGAGGAAAACCATTCCCGGCGTCCCGCCGGCGATCCCGCTGATCGCAATTCCCATATTCATCTTCACCGTCGTGACGATCGTGATCGGCCAGACCACCCCATTGATCCTCTGCTTGCTGGCCGTGGCTTGGAGGCTGCTGGAGGCCCGTCGCGACCGGACCGCTGGTTTTGCGCTGGCGTGGCTGACGATCAAGCCCCAGCTGACCATCTTGGTGCTGCCCGGCGTTCTGCTCTGGGCTGCCCGGCGCCGACGCTGGAGGGTTGTCATTGGTTTCGCAGCCACTCTGGCGCTGTTCGCGCTGGCAAGCTGGCTGCTCATTCCCGGTTGGCTGGGGCAGATGCTAGATGCCCCCCGGCAGACGCCGCCTCCGACCGAGAATTCCCCCTGGATCGGGACCACCTGGTTCTTGCTCCTGAAGTCCGCAGGTTTTCGATCTTGGAGCTTCTGGGCGCTTTATGCGTTGGTCGCAGTACCCTTGCTCGCGACCGTTCTGAAGGCTTCCTTGGACCGCTCGAAGCCCCTGCACGACGTGCTGGCCCTGGGTCTCCTGGCCGCCTGCATCGTCGCTCCCTATGGCCGGAATTACGATTTCCCCGTCCTGCTGATCCCCCTCTTCGTGCTCCTGGGCACCCGGCTTTCCGAGATCGCGGGGGCGGTCTTGTTGGTCGCGGTCTTGCTCTTGCCCTATGCCCAGTACTGGATCATGGCGAGGCGCGGACTGGTCGGCCAGATCGGCAGGCCCAGCCCGGAGTTCCTCTTCGCCTGGGTCCCGCTGCTTCTGGCCGGGGTGTGGCTGACGACGGCGTTCCAGCGATCGCGTCTTCCTGGTAGATCAAGTTCAGCAACTGTGTTGTCCCTTGTTCCAGGCGGCTTGGCACAAAATGAAGACCAAGCGCCACCTCTGGGAAGAGATCCGCAACCATTTTCACATGCTGGTGTTTGACTCCATGAAGGAGTTGCTGACGGCTCTCGTGCGCGGCGTCGAACGGCAAAGGCCAGTCTTTGAGAATTCGTCGTAGTCGGGTGTTGATGCCTAAGAACCGCCGCGCCGATTGTCGAGATGCTGGGCCAGCGTCGCGTTCGCGGTGCGCAGTAAATTCCCCAAACATGTCACTGATCGTCAACTTCGAACTCGATTTAGCTCCGGCACACCCCTACCTCACCCCCTTCTCGCCCCGCAGGCCGTGACGGATCATGCTGTCACTGTCAAAATGGGCGAACCAGGATGAGTCCCACTCAAGTGGCCGGGAATTGCTGTTCAGCCCGCAGGCAGCCATTCTTTCGCCTCGCGCAGTCTGCCGCATCGCGAAGGCCATTGTCGGTGCACCCGATACCTATCGCCGGACCGTGGCCGCCGGCCAGACGGCGGTGGCGATTCTCCGCGAGGGTCAGGCCGCCGGCACACTCAAGCTCGCCCCCAAGGAGCGAAACTGGCTGGACCGGATCGAGAAGGAACTTCAATCCTCGCCCGCCAGTGAAGACGAACTTCTGGGCCAGATGTCGGAGACGTATGGCGAGTTCTTCCTGGCGTCAAGCTATGGCCTGTAAGCGGCAGCTCATGGTGTCTGACCAAAGAGTAAGTTCGCAACCAGACTTTCCAGATTCTGACGAGCTCGGGCTGTTGAGCTCTCTTCCGAGAAGCGAAGCCTCGCTCAGCCTTCTCCTTGAACCAGAGGCGAGTGAGAATTCTCACGGGAAAGCGCAAGCTGACATTCCAGTCCCCGCCATTGATCCCGGACAAAGTTGCGTGGCCAAAGCGTCTGCACTGAGCTTCTTTATCGAGAGGATGACCTTTGCTGTCCCAAGCCCGTCTCTTTGCCTTCGCGTGCCGGCGCGATCGGGTCGAACAGATCGTTGCAACCGCCGTGGGGAACCGCACCATCCGCCGCGAATCGGCTTCGTTCATGACCAGCCGCCTCGGGCGCCGATGATTCAAACCCATGCGATAACGAGCTTGATTCCGGTTTGGCTTCGTTGGGCGCCTTTTGCGGCGTCTTCAGGCCGCAAGGCAGGCTCTGCCGGTCGCAAGCCCCCTGGCACGGTCGGTCTGCCGCGTCCGTTCCCTCGTGAGACCAGATTCCAATCTTGTCGTTCATCGAATCATCAATGACACGATTGGAATCGTATCCCACGATCCGACCCTGGCTCACCTCTGGCGTCGGCTCGCCGCTCTCGCCTTCACCACACCCACCCGACCTCACCTCGCATCTGTCATCCGCCATCTGTCATCCGCCATCTGTCATCCGCCATCCGCCATCTGTCATCCGCCATCCGCCATCCGCCATCCGCCATCCGCCATCTGCCATCCGCCATCTGCCATTTGTCATCTGCCATCTGTCATCCGCCATCTGCCACCCGCCATCTGCCATTTGCCATTTGCCATCTGTCATCCGCCATCTGTCATCCGCCATCTGCCACCCGCCATCTGCCATTTGCCATCTGCCATCTGTCATCCGCCATCTGCCATCTGTCATCCGCCTTTTCTCCTTCCCCATTCCCCGTTCCGAATTCCGCATTCCGCATTTTCTAGCGGAAAGATTCTTGTTCCGCCTGTCATGATCCCCAATGGCACATTTGCCTGGTTCGCTGATCGCGAAGGAAATACGATCGGGCTCTGGACGCCGGCACGTTGAAACGACTCGATCCACGCAGCACCTGCCACGATCGACGTCGACGCAGACCGCGGCCGGTCGTGCCCGATACTGATCCATTTTTACCAATCGCAGCGCTGCGTCGCTGACGTCCCACCTCTTTGATCCGCTGCACCACGTCTTGTTTTGCCATATTGCTGCAAATGCAGCAAAATTTACTTGAGACTGGTCCGTGCGCGAGTTACGATGCGTCTCGGTACAACGCAAAGGCCGACCAAAAGGGCCAGCATTCATACTGCATCCGCCACTGGCCGGCTGCCTCGGGGGGGATGTTCCTTCCCGAGGTGGGTCCATGTAGGGGACTCACGAACGAGAGCTTCGGGTCTTGCGGGATCAAGCGCCGGATTCTTGCGGGGCAATAGCTGTCGCCCCATCAAGTTCGTGGACCGAAGTGCCCCTGACTTTCTGATTTGAGCGTGAGGAGGCAGCCAATGATGACCACGATCGCGCCGGTGGTGCACGGAATCCTGCCTGCTGTGAGCATGGAGCTGCCGCAGCTCCGGCCTTGGATTGATCAGATGGCCGAGCTGTGTCGGCCCGACGAAGTCGTATGGTGTGACGGCTCGCAAAAGGAATACGACCGGCTGTGCGAACTGCTCGTGCGCCAGGGGACGTTCCGGCGGCTCAACCCCGAAAAACGACCGAACAGCTACCTGGCTCTCTCGGAACCGACCGACGTGGCCCGGGTCGAGGATCGAACATTCGTCTGTAGCTGGCGCAAGGACGACGCGGGACCGACCAACAACTGGGTTGATCCCATCGCCATGAAGCAAACCTTGAGGGATCTCTTCGACGGCTGCATGCGCGGGCGAACCATGTATGTCGTGCCCTTCAGCATGGGCCCGATCGGCTCGCCGATCGCTCACATCGGCGTGGAGGTGACCGACTCGGCCTATGTTGCCGTCTCGATGCGGATCATGACGCGGATGGGCACCCCGGTGCTCGACGCCCTGGGCGATGGCTTCTTCGTGCCCTGCGCCCATTCCGTGGGTATGCCTCTGCGGCCTGGTCAAGAGGACGTGCCCTGGCCCTGCAATCCCAAGCAGAAGTACATCGTCCACTTCCCCGAGGAGCGGGCCATCTGGTCGTTCGGCAGCGGTTACGGCGGCAACGCCCTGCTGGGCAAGAAATGCTTCGCCTTGCGCATCGCCTCGTGCATGGCTCGCGACCAGGGCTGGCTTGCCGAGCATATGCTGATTGTTGGAGTGGAGTCGCCCGAGGGCGAGAAGACCTACATTGCGGCGGCCTTCCCGAGTGCGTGCGGCAAGACCAACTTTGCCATGATGATTCCTCCCGAGCATTTCAAGGGCTGGAAGGTCACCACCGTGGGCGACGACATCGCCTGGATCAAGATCGGTAAGCTCGGCCGCCTCTACGCGATCAACCCGGAAAACGGCTTCTTCGGCGTGGCGCCCGGTACCTCGTACCAGTCAAACCGCAACGCCATGGAAACGATCACGCGCAACACCATCTTCACGAACGTCGCCTTGACCGAAGACGGCGACGTCTGGTGGGAGGGCATGACCGAGAAACCGCCAGCCAGGCTCACCGACTGGACCGGACAGCCCTGGACGCCAGATTGCGGCCGCAAGGCGGCACACCCCAACGCCCGCTTCACCGCGCCTCTGTCGCAGTGCCCGACGCTCGACCCGGAATGGGAGAACCCCGCGGGCGTGCCGATCAGCGGCTTCATTTTCGGCGGGCGGCGGTCATCGATGGTCCCGCTGGTTTTCCAGGACTTTAACTGGAGCCACGGCGTCTTCCTCGCGGCGTCCATGGGCTCGGAAACCACGGCAGCCGCCGCCGGGAAAGTCGGCACCGTTCGCCGCGACCCCATGGCCATGCTCCCGTTCTGCGGCTATCACATGGCCGACTACTTCAACCACTGGCTCGACATCGGCCGCCAGCTCCCCAATCCGCCCCGGCTCTTCCGGGTCAACTGGTTCCGCAAGGGCCCCGACGGCCGCTACCTCTGGCCGGGTTACGGCGAGAATATGCGCGTGCTCAAGTGGATCATCGACCGCATCCACGGCCGCGGCGTCGGCGTGGAGAGCCCGCTGGGCTGGATGCCGCGTCCTGAGGATATCGACCTGGGCGGCCTGGAGGGCTTCACCATGCAAGATTTCGCCCAGCTCATGGAAGTCGATCGTGAGGCTTGGCTCCGCGAAACGGTCTCAGTCGAGGAGGTGGAATTCAACCTCTACGGCAGACTGCCCAAAGAGTTCCTGCTCAACCGCGAGCTCTTGATCTCGCGGCTCTGGCACTCGCCCGGCTCGTGGCAGCTCTATCCCGAGCTGCAGCATTATCCCGAGCTGCAGCATTGATGTCCCGATCCATTCTCGGTCGCCCTCGCCGTTGCAGCTCCGGCGGGGCGATCCCGCGCCTGCATAATAGCCAGCGTAACTACGGCTCGGGGAACATTCACGGGACCGCGCCTCAGGTCGATCATTCCGTGACTGGAGTAAACGCGGACAAAGGGGCCATTCGCCGAATGCCGTCATCCCCCGTTCGGGCTGGCATCGCCCGGGCGACCGAGGCACATGGACCTCGCTGACATTGCCCATGTCGATGTAATGCACGCCCTGCTCGTCGTGCACCGTCATCTCGCGGTTGTTCGGTGAGTAGCTGATGAAATCAGGGCCACTTGTCGTAAGCACGATCTCATCGGCGGGACGAAGCGAACAGTCGCCGCGGAAAGACGACCTGGCATCACTGCGAAAGGACGCTTCCTTGCTCGCCTGGCCTGACCTTGATCGCCTTGCTGGTGCAGCCGGAGGACTGGTGGTCCGATCCGTGGGATTGCATCGTGTGCAACCTCCAGTAATCCCATCGCATCCGCGTCGCCTTTTAAAAAAATTTACTTGCCATTCCCATCTCTCTTAGGTATAGTAAAGCTTGATTCAAAGTTGGTGCGGAGTCGCACCCAGCTCCAAACAAAACCCCGATCGAAGCTGTCGGAGACTGAGTGAGGGGCAACCCGGCTGGCCCGGGGGGGCCCGTTGAGAAGTAAGCCGACGTGGTCGAATACCCACGCGTGTTCGAAGACGGGGCTTTCTTGTTGCGCCCCCGGTGCTGCGGGACAGTCGTGCTCAACAGGGAGAAGCCGGATGGAGAATCTCAATTCCACCAAGGCTTACCTAATCGCCAAGGCTGAAAGGCTTCACGGCGTCAACAGGCTGGCTCTGGTTGGCGAGGATCGTGAAGGGCGAGGGGAAACTACCGGCACGGAATCCGAGTCATTCGTCGCGGGTGTGATCGTGGACTCCTGGGTGGAGAGCGCGCTGCCTGCGGTTGCCGGCGTTCGCCTGGTCTTGCAAGTAGCCCCGCGAGGGCACCCCGAAGCTTTGGTCATCGTCGAAGCAGACGCTTCGCTGCTCTCCGACCGACTCTGGCTGGAGGACCTGAGCGAGAATCTCTGCCAAGGGAGCCCGGTCCTGGCGCTCGGTTCACGGTCGTGCAACGGTCTCTTCGCGGCCACCCGGCTGCAACTGACGCGGTAGTCCCGAGGAGGTTTTCCAGTGAGTGCCGTTTTCGTCCGGCAAGATCGCGAGCAGTCCTACAAAAGAACTACTGCTATTTTGCTATCAAAGATGTAAGTCACTCTTGACTATCCACCAACCCGACCCTGAGGAGACGGACCGCCTCCTGGCCACTTGCGAGGACTGCAAATCGTGGTAAGTGACGGACACCCGGGGCAGCGTGATGATCCGCGTATCGGGGCTTGCCGAAAACCTCTTCCTCGAGTGAGCGCCTCCGTGGTTCATCAACCCTGGTGTTCGTCCCCCCGTTGTTCGTGAGCAGCCGGCGGGCCTGACGCTCGCCACGACGATGATGGGAGGGCAATAGATTCAATGTACTCGACCACAGAGAGTAACCACCAAGGCTTCGATCCCGCCGCGAGTCCATTCCAAGATGCCCCCCGCCTGGGCGGGCTTTCCCGCGACCAAGAGCGCGAGGTGGCCGCCTTGATCGCCGGTGGAGACCAGGCGGCCCGAAACAGGCTGGTCCTGGCCAACCTCGACCTGGTGATCACAATCGCCCGCAAGTTCCAGGGGCACGGTCTGGCACTCGATGACCTGGTTGGCGAGGGGAACCTCGGTTTGATCCGGGCGGCCGAGGACTTCGATCCCGACTTCGGGACGCGGTTCAGCACTTACGCCGCCTACTGGGTCAGACAGGCGATCCGGGATGCCCTGATCAACCGGACGGCCACGATACGCCTGCCTGCCCACATCGTAAGGCTGTTGACCAGGTGGAAACGCGCTGAGCAATTCTTGTATCAAGAGAAGAAGTATCCTCCGAGCTTCGATGAGGTGGCTTCGTATCTCGGCCTAACGCAGAGCGAGCAAAAGCTCGTTCAAAAGGCCCAGCACACTTTTCGAGTCAAGCCCGAAAGCAGTATCCAGGCTGATCAGGGTGACTGGTCTTCTGATGAGCCGATCGATGCCTATCCCCGAACTGATGACAGGATACGGACCCAAGAAGACCGTGAGGACCTGGAATCGCGGATGCGTTGCCTGGATGAGCGAGAACTGAGAGTCCTCGAGTCCCGGTTCGGCCTGGGCGGCGAGTCGCCCTTGACGCTCAAGGAGGTTGGAAAAGACATGGGATTAACCAGGGAATGGATCAGGGTCATCGAGAGGCGCGCCATCAGGAAGCTGGGCTCCCTACCCAGCCTTCGCAAGGATTTCTCGGGCATGGCTGAGGTCCCGGCTTGAGGTGCATGGGGACGGCTTATGGACCACCTGTCACTTTCCACAGGTCGGATATCGGCCCGGCCCCGGCGCAGTCCCGAGCCCGCGATCAGGCCATGACGGGGGCATGGAGCGACACCCCATACGCCAAACTTAAGGCACGTAGTCCAGAAGTATAGGATTCTGTAAGAGTTGGGAGAGGCTGGGATGGATATTGCGGTTTTGGACGCGTGCCCCGGCTTTAAGGAGGACGTCCTT
>JBEKTN010000304.1:0-10836 GCA_049516015.1 Isosphaeraceae bacterium
TCGGGCTCCGGCATGCCCGACTTCGCCATCATTTCCGCCCGTGCAAGATGACGTATCATGATCTCACTGTCAAAATGGGCGAATCAGGACGAGTAAGACTCAAGTGGCCGGGAATTGCTGGCGGTTGATCAGTGTCAACCGCCGCGCAACGCAGTTGCTCGGCTACTCCGCGGAGGAACTGGAGGGTTCGCCCGTACTCGAACTCTTCGCCGAGTCGCCGCCCGGAAGGGCACGGGCAGAGCAGGCCATCCGCACGTGTTTGGCTGGCGAGGAAGTCTCCAGGCTGGAGCTGCAAATGCGCCGCCGCGACGGCCGTCCGCTCTGGATCAGTCTGTGGATGCGGTCGATGCGCGGGACCGACGGACAAATGAGCGCCGCCCATTCGATCTGGGTCGACATCACCGACCACGTGCTGGCCAAGGCGGAACGAGCCCGGCTCCAGCAGCAGAACCTCTACCTTCAGGAGGAAATCAAGTCGGTCCACAACTTTGACGAGATCATCGGCCGCAGCCCCGAGCTGCTCGCCGTGCTCGACAAGGTCGCTCGCGTTGCCCCCACCGACGCCACCGTGCTCATCAACGGCGAGACCGGCACCGGCAAGGAGCTGATCGCCCGGGCCATTCACTCTACAAGCCCGAGGGCCGGTAAGCCGTTGATCAAGTTAAACTGCGCAGCGCTGCCCACGGGTCTTGTCGAGAGCGAGCTGTTTGGCCATGAGAAGGGCGCGTTCACCGGCGCGATCGCCCGCCGGATCGGTCGGTTCGAGATCTCCGATGGCGGGACACTCTTCCTTGACGAGGTCGGCGATCTGCCCACGGAGGCGCAGGCCAAGCTGCTCCGCGTTCTCCAGGAACGTGAGTTCGAGCGGGTTGGAGGCCATACGCCGATCAAGGCCGACGTTCGCGTGATCGCCGCGACCAATCGTGACCTGCTCAAGGCGGTTCGCGAGAAGACGTTCCGCGAAGATCTCTACTATCGCTTGGGCGTGTTCCCCATCCAGCTCCCAGCCCTTCGGGAGCGGACCGATGACATTCCTCTGCTGGTGCGGCTCTTCCTCGACAAATTCTCGACTCGGATCGGCAAACGCGTCGACGGGGTTAGCCGAGAGACGATGCAGCGGCTAACCGCCTATTCCTGGCCCGGCAATGTCCGCGAGCTGGAGAATATCCTCGGGCGCGCCGTCATCCTCGCGATCGGGCCCACGCTGGAGATCAGCCCGGACATCCTCGGCGAGCCCGTCTCGGCGACCGCTACCAGCCCGTGCCTCGCCCTCGAAGATGTCGAGCGTAACCACATCCTCAACGTCCTCGGGCAGACAGGCTGGGTGATCGACGGGCCGAAGGGCGCGGCCACTCTCTTGGGTCTCCACCCCAACACCCTGCGGAGCCGGCTCAAGAAGCTCGGTATCGAGCGCGCGTCCCACGACCGCTCGTAGCGTCCCACGACATTTCGTGATTTCGCCCCACGGCGCGACGACGCGAGGGCCGGTCTCGTCCTCGGCAGAGGTTTCGTAAGTACCATTGCTGGCATGCCTTGCGAACGGTACAGAGAGATTCTTCGCGCTTCGGCGCCCGAGTTGCGTTTCACCCTTGGCCGAGGTCACCGCCGAGGGGAGCCCATGTTAAGGATCACCACGACCCATCGCGATCAGGCCACGAGGACCTTCAAGCTCGAAGGCAAGCTCCTAGACCGACTTTTCGTATTCGATAGCCCAAGAAGTTGACTGACGCGCTACAATTACCCGGCTTCGGTAGCTTCGCTCTTGGCAAATTCCATGTGGTATCCGCAGACACGAGATTCTCATCGCTCCAAGCTCATCCGCTCACAGCGTGAGTGATGCCCGCATCGACGATTATCGGGTGACGTGAGGGCGAGACTTCCGACCGGGAGCCTGGAGGGAGGACGGTATGCCAGACGATCACGGTGAGGGGAACGAGACAGCGCCACCGGTGACTTCGCAGCCCATCACAGGGCCGCAAGAGCCCGAAACCGGGTCACGAGAACCAGCGACGGAAAGCGCCCCAAGACGACGACGATTCGTAACGGGGGCACTGAAAGTCCTGGTCGCCGTGGTCGTAGTATGGCTTCTCTCGGCTTACGTAATTCTCCCGGCTCTCTGGCGGCACTACGAGCACCAGCCCTGCTGCAAAAATGCCCCCAAGACCACGCGGACCGCCGAGGGAATCCCCGGGGACCCGCTCAACGTCGGCCTGATTGGAACCGAAGAGGAAGTGGTTCAGGCGATGATCGGCTTGGGCTGGGTCCCCGCCGATCCGATTACCGCGGAGTCGAGTTTCCTCATTGCCTACAGCGTGCTCCTTAACCGCCCCTACGCCGAAGCGCCCGTCAGCAACCTGTTCGTCTTCGGACGGAAGCAAGACCTCGCCTTCCAGAAGCCGGTCGGCGCCAACGCCAGCCGGCGCCACCACGTCCGCTTCTGGAATTCCATGGAACTCGGCCGAGGCGGGGTCCCCCTGTGGATCGGGGCCGTGACATTCGACCGGAGCGTCGGGTTGAGCCACTGGACCGGCATGATTACCCACCACATCGGGCCGGACATCGATACCGAACGGGACAGGCTCTTTGCTGATCTCCGCAAGGACGGCTGGCTAACCGAACTGTACCAGGTCACCGGGGTCGGAGCGACCATGCTGGGATGGAACGGGGGCGGAGACCTGTACTACACGGACGGGGAACTCTCGATCGGCGTCCTCGCTTCGGTGAAGGCACGTGGCCAGACACCTGACCGGCTTAAGAACCCCGTCGCCGTTCAGATCAAGGAGCAACTCTGGTCGGCAATCCGTCCGTTGCTCCAGTCGTTGCCCGGTCAGTGAGCTCGAGGTCACCGGTTCAAGTCCCGGCACCCCGATTCTTTTGTTGCTGGAGCCTGCACGCTCCACGACAGTGCAAAGATATCGCAGCGGTGTCGTCGGACCATATTGAAGCTTTGCGACCTCGAGCGTCGAGCGCGTCGTCGGCCGACGCTGTTCTCGCCTTTCAGCGGGCGACCTGTCGCACGGACAGAAGGGGAAAAGGGATATCACTGCTATCGACCGTTTGTGAGGGGAAGCAGCCTCGGGGACATGCACGTAAACGCTTGATGCAAGCGGCTTAGGGGTTAAGGAGGTGCTATTCGGTGATGTACCATTTTCCCTCCCCCCGCTTGGGCAGTCGGTGAAGTCCCTCTTGGAGCAAATGCTAATTCAGGACACATCGAAGCGCCCTTCCGTTGCGGCTATGCTCGGCAAATGGCAGGAGCTATTCCTGACTCTCTGCAGGAGAGAACGCGACGACGAGCGGGCCGCCAAGATGCGAATGACGGGTAAGCCCACGATGTCAGTCGCCCCGGCACGCAAGACAGCACGTGGCCCTGCCGCACGCAAGTTCGGAGAGGGCATCCTTGATGACGGTGAGAATCCCGGCGGAGGGGCATCAAGGGAATAGGGCCTACCGGCTTTCGGACAAGAGGCGGCTTCACGGGTTCAGATATTCTGTAGGGGTGAGCGGCTTCGCGGGATCGGGGCCAGCATCCGCTCTTCGCGACGTGGCCTTCCGAACCCCGGCGGGTTGCCACCAAACCTCTGACGACGGACGCTCCCTTGCCCGAGGGGGCGTCGCGGGTCAGCCCCCCTCGGCTCACCAGCTCGTTTCTCCCTCAGAGCCGGTGATTCCAGGAACCACGCGAACGCAGCCCGGACATCGCTCACGCGGGTGAATGGTTTCCGGCGGTTCTTCTCGGTGGTAATGTCAACGTCGTGGTTGAAGGTACGGTCCCAGAAAGCGTTCATCTGGGAAAGATTGGCTTCTTGACGACATCGATGAGCGATGGCCCATGAACATCGTCGTGCTGAACGGAAGCCCGAAGGGCATGACAAGCGTGACAATGCAGTATGTCCAGTGGCTTCGGAAGAAGTTCTCGACGCACAAGTTCACCGTCTTCAGCGTCTGCCACGATCTCAAGCGACTCGAGGAGAATGAGCAGGCATTCCGGGAAGTCATCAAGGAAGTGGAAGCTGCCGACGGCGTTCTCTGGGCGTTCCCGCTGTACTACATGCTCGTCCACGCGCATTACAAGCGATTCATCGAGCTGCTGTTCAAACGGGGCGCTCAGCCGGCGTTCGAGGGGAAGTATGCCGCGATCTTGACGACCTCGATCAAGTTCTTCGACCATACCGCACACGACTATATTCATGGCATCTCCGATGACCTGGGCATGACTTTCGTGGGATCGTACTCGGCCATGATGTATGACCTGTTAAAGGCTCCGGAAAGGGATCGACTCGGCTTGTTTGGCGATGGATTCTTCCAGGCGATAGCAGCACGAGCGGCTTTTCCCAGACAGTTTCCGCCCGTGCTTGCGCAGGGATTCCGCTACGAACCGGGCGGACCGGGCGCACGAGCCGACGTGCCCGGCAAGAAAATCCTGGTGATCACCGATGCCGAAGACGCTGCCAGTAACCTTGCCAGGATGACTTTCCGCCTGCTGGGAGCGATCCGCGGCGACGTGACGCTGGTCAACCTCCATGAGATCCGCATCCGGGGCGGCTGCGTCGGTTGCCTCCAGTGCGGTCTCGATAACGAGTGCGTCTACCGCGACAAGGACGAGATCCGGGAGACTTACGAGAGGTTGAAAGCGGCCGATGTCTTGATCCTGGCGGGGACGATCCGGGACCGTTACCTCTCGTCGCGGTGGAAGCTCTTCTTCGATCGCGGATTCTACATGAATCACGTGCCGATCTTCCGTGACAAGCAGGTTGTCTGGCTGGTCTCCGGTCCACTGGCGCAACTGGCCAATCTCAGGCAGATCCTGGAAGGATACATGGATTGCCAGCGTGCCAACCTGGTGGGCATGGTGACCGATGAGTGTGCTGACTCGCCCCGGCTTGATCGCCTTCTGGACTGCCTTGCCGCCCGGCTGGCCGCCAGTGCGGCGGTGGGATACCTGGCTCCAGATACCTTTCTCGGAGTGGCCGGGCGGAAGATCTTCCGCGACGAAGTCTGGGGCAATCTGCGCATGGTCTTCCAGGCCGATCATCGCTACTACCGCTCGCACGGGCTTTATGACTTCCCGCGCAGAGGTCTGAAGACCAGGGTTGTTCAAGGATCGATGATGCTGCTCACCCGCATTCCTTCCTTCCGGCGCGAATTCCGCGGGCGGCTCAAGGACGGGATGGTCAGGCCGTTTCAGAAGGTTCTGGAAGACCTCGAAGCATAGCTCTCGCTCCCTGGACGCGGGATACGAACACCGGACGGTTCAAGCGAGTTTGAAGCAGGTATAATCTGTGATTGAAGCCTGGCGCCGGCCCATAGGGTGACGGCTCGACTATGCTTGATTGCCCAGAAAAAGGAGGAGGACGATGGCGACGGTCACGATCGAAGTTCCCGATGACGCCTTCGCGGCCCTGCGGCGGTTGCCGAAGGAGTTTGCTCAGGAGATGAGAGTGGCGGCTGCCGTTCACTGGTATCGCAGGGAGTTAATCTCCCAGGGTAAAGCCGCTGAGATCGCGGGGCTCACTCGCAGAGAGTTCCTGGAGGCTCTGTTCCGGGAGCAGGTCCCCGTCTGCCAGGTGACCATCGAGGAACTCGCCGAGGAGCTGAAATCATGGCCCGCGTCGTCCGGCGAAGCGTCGACGCCTCTCCCCTGATCCTGCTCGGCAAGATCGGCAGGCTGGACCTCCTTCGCGTCGTCGGCCCCGGGTCCGGCATCATGAAAAGCACACCCCCCTCAGCGCTGCTCCCGCCAATAACCGCCTGGTCGAAACTGGCCAGCCGCATTGACTCTCTGCTACAAAGTAAGTGGCCCTTCCGCGCTCCCTCCGCACTTTGAGCCATTGGACCGAAGGGAAAGAGATGGAAATGATTGAGAACCGTCAGAACAAGGGCGACTGATCGGGTGTTTGTCGTTGTAGAACAATGACTTATGGCAAAAAATTAGAAGTCAATCGGGGGCATTGATGAATCGCGAAACTTCTGCAACCTCTACTAATCTCTACCAAACGCCCGTCCAGTACTGGTGAATGTGGATCCTCTACACGCTAGCGTTGGAGCCACAAAGTGGGTGGCCGCATCCAGTCTCCAGGACACGGGACACGAATAGCCCGTGGAAACTTTCGGCGAACAAACACTCGCCACTCGCTAGTTGCCACTTCTTGCAAGGAAGACCCGTTGCCTGGTCGAATGAGAAAGGTGAGGAAGCTTGTCAGTCCCTGGAGGATGCCGGATGCGCGGGCTGCTGATCCTGGGTGGTATCGGAGTTTTCAGTACAGCGGCGTGGACAGCGACCGCGGACGACGGCGCCTCGTGGTATGGGTCGAAGCATCCTCGCCCGGGCCACGGCGGCCTCGAGTACCACATGAGGCATGGGGGGGGCCATTTTGCAATCGCTGGGCAACTGGGGATGTTTTTTCCAACCCCACCGGAGCTCTTTACTTGGGAATCGGAACCAGGTCCCGCCCCGGGCATGCCCACGGGCGGCCTAGTGGTGGGCGGACCAGAGCATAGGATTGCGGGTCATCTGGTGGGTCCAGCCATCCACCCGCTCACACACGTCACGGTGCTGGTCGAGCGGGGGGAGGCTGTGATTCCGCAGCCTACAGCCCCCGGCGCCGGCGAATCGGACGAGGTGGGCGCGGCGACGGCACAGCCAGATCCCACCACCAGCCCATTGCCGGCGCGTACCGGGTGGCGATGGAAAGGTCGAGCCTCGGTCCTCGGTTGGGCTGTTGTGTGGCCTGGCCGCGCTGTCGGTACGTCCCTGACGACCTGCGTCGCCAGTCCCGGTTGGCTCTCGGGACCATCTCGTGCTTCGAAACGTTGACGCGGAATCGACGCAAGTTATCATTCTAGACTAGGATAGTTGGGAAAGGAGATTTCCATGGCCGAAACCTATGGCGGTGTAGTACAAGGCGGCGTTGTGGTGTTCGAGACAGCACCTGGGATTGAGTCGGGTGGAAACAGCCAATAGTGACAGTCAGATCGTCCCGAAAGCCCTGAGGCAATTGCCGCCGGTCAATACCGTGCTGGAGCAGGACGAGCTTAGCGCGGTGTGGCAGTTCCGCGGTCGGGAAGCCGTGGTCCGCGCCGTGCGCGCCGCGATTGGCGAGGCCCGGCTGAGTCTTCAAAACGGCCAGCACGCGGCCGTCGATGTGCCCAGCCTGGCCAGACGGGCCAGGGAGATTGTCCAGGACACCAGGCCCTTGCTCTGGCCCGTGATCAACGCGACCGGGATCTTGCTGCATACCGGGCTAGGGCGGGCTCCGCTGGCGGCGGAGGCGGTGGAAGCCGTCTGTGCGGTGGCCCGGGGATACTGCAACCTCGAATTCGAGCTCGAGGCGGGAGAGCGAGGCCAACGGACCTCGGGCATCGCGCGGCTCTTGCGAGAACTGACAGGGGCCGAGGCGGCGACGGTGGTCAACAACAACGCGGCCGCCACGGTTCTGGCCCTGCGCGTTCTGGCCGCGGGCCGCGAAGTCATCGTATCGCGGGGTCAGCTCGTCGAGATCGGCGGCAGCTTCCGGCTGCCGGAGATCCTCGAGGTCTCGGGGGCCAGGCTGCGCGAGGTGGGCACGACCAACAAGACCCGGCTGTCGGATTACGAGCGGGCGATCGGCCCCGAGACGGCGGCCATTCTGAGGGTCCACCACAGCAACTTCCGGATCGTCGGTTTCACCGAGGAGGCACCGCTGGACGATCTGGCCCAGCTGGCCCACAATCGTGGGCTGGTGATGATCGACGACATCGGATCGGGTGCCCTGGCGCCGGGGCAGCCTCCGGGAGTCGGTGACGAACCTCTTGTTTCCGAGGGAATTGCCGCGGGCGCTGACCTCGTGCTGTTCTCTGGGGACAAGCTGCTGGGGGGGCCGCAGTGCGGAATCCTGGTCGGGACGGCCGTGGTGATCCGGCGGATCGAAGCCGACCCGCTCATGCGCGCACTTCGGGTGGACAAGATGACGCTGGCCGCGCTCGAGACCACGCTCAGATTGATTCGCGACGGAGTGAACGATGCCGGGGGGATTCCGCTCTGGAACATGTTGAGTACCCCCCTGCCCCGGCTCGAGGCTCGCGCCAGGCGGCTGGTGGACGTGCTCCGAGTGGAGTTGGGTCTGAACGCCTCGGTCGTTACCTCCGAGTCGTTCATCGGGGGAGGGAGCGTGCCGGTGCAGCCCATTCCGACAGTAGCCGTGAGCGTCGGCCCACCATTCCCGACCGCCCATGACTCGGAAGGGGCGTGGGCCCGCGCTCTGAGAACTGGCGACCCACCGGTGGTTCCCCGCGTTCAGCACGGGACCGTCCTCTTCGATCTCCGCACGGTCGCCGAACGCGAGGAGACAAGCCTTCTCGACGCCATCCGCTGCACCTGTCATGATCGAAAGCCTGAATCCAGCGCGAAAGAAACGAAAACAGCGTGAGCGAAATGCGAATGCGAGGCTCCTGCCGTGCCACAACGTTACACAGCTCGGCGGACCACCCTTCGGGCGGTGCCCCCTCGCATTCCCGGGAACCTGTCCTGTGTCGCTGACGACGATAAGGAGATAGAGGATGCGTCTTTGCCGGTTCAGCGTTGACGACATGGTGCTCACGGGTTTCTACGGCGACAACGTGGTGATTCCGATTGATCAAGCGGCCGAGGCCTACAGTCGCGACACCGGCGTGGAGCTGCTGCTCCCTTCCACGGAGGACTTGCTCGAGCTGCTTCCGCCCGACGGCTGTTCTTATGAGCTGGCCCGCGATCTCGACGCGTGGGTGAGCGGGCTGGACGTCATTGCCCGAGATGAGCTCACGGTGCCCGTCGAGGACGTTCAGCTTCTGGTGCCGATCGCCAGCCCGCCCAAGCTGCTGTTCCTGGCCGGGAATTACACCAAGCATGTCGCGGAGCGAGGAGGCACGACGGCCGAGCGGCAGGAGACCTTTCCATACGTATTCATGAAACCCCCGAGCACGACGCTCACCCATCCTGGAGATCCGATCATCATTCCTCGAGTCTCTCCCGACCAGATCGACTGGGAGTGCGAGCTCGGCGTGATCATCGGCCGCCATTGCCGGGGGATCTCCGAGTCCGAAGCCGTGGGCTGCGTAGCCGGGTACACGGTTGTCAACGACATCAGCGACCGTAGCTTCAAACCCAATCCCGGCCGTAAGGCCCGCGAGCGGGACAAGTTCTTCGACTGGATGCACGGCAAGTGGCATGACACCTTCTGCCCGATGGGCCCTTGCGTTCTCTCGGTCGACGCGGTTCCGGACCCGCAGACACTGACGCTGAAGCTCACGGTTAACGGTCAGATCAAGCAAGAGGCCACCACCGGAGAGATGATCTTCCCGGTGGCCGCCGTCATCTCGTTCCTGTCTCAGTTCGTCACGCTCGAACCTGGAGACATCATTGCCACCGGAACCCCATCGGGCGTCGGCTCGGCAACCGGGACATTCCTCAAGCCCGGCGACCTGATTCGCGCGACGATCGCACCGATCGGAATGCTCGAGAATCCGGTCGAGGCGGAAACCTGAAGAAATGCGGAATGCGGAATTCGGAATGGAGAGATCATTGGTAGTATCCGAAACTGAGCTTTTCGATTCCGCATTCCGCATTCCGCATTCTGAAGTGGCAGGGTCGTTCGATGACCGTGTTTCGCAAGCTGATGGTCGCCATTCGCGGCGAGATCGCCATTCGCGTCTTTCGCTCGGCCCATGAGCTAGGCATCCGGACCGCCGTTTTATGATTCCCTGCTTGTGAAGATCTCGGCCCACGCCCGCCGGTTCAAGGATGCGGCCCTGCGCATGAAGATGGAGACAACCCTCTACGCCGAGCGGCCCGGCCGCGTTGCCGAGGTAATTGCCATGGTTGGCCTCCAGGTCAAGGCCGGCGATCTGCTGCTCAAGATGACGAGCGAGTAAAATGTCTGATGATCGACCAAACCAGCGTGTCCAGCCCTCGCCGGCCCCCTTGCCGTTCGTCCGAGCGGTCCTGCGACGCCCGGTGGTTGACTCGACCAATGATCTGGCCAGGAGCATGTTGCTTCAAGGGCTCGACGAGCTTCCTTTCCTCATCTGGGCCGGCAGACAGACACTGGGCCGTGGCCGCGGTGAAAACCAGTGGTGGTCCGACGAGGGCTCGCTCACCTTCACCCTGGCGCTCGATCCCGCAGCCCACGGCCTGCGCATCGACCAGGAGCCGCGACTGGCCCTGATGACGGCGGTCGCCGTGATCGAGGCCATAAGCGCTTTGGGTCTGACCGATCCGGGAATCGGCATTCGCTGGCCCAATGACATCGAGGTCAATGGCCGCAAGCTGGGCGGGATCCTTCCCGAACGCGTCGAGACCAGGCTTGGCCATCGCTTGCTCATCGGCATCGGTCTCAACGTCCTGACCCGCATCGACCAGGCTCCGCCGGACGTCCAGCGGATGGCGACCTCGCTGAGCGCTCTCCAGCTTCAACCCCTTGACCCCTCCTTCCTTTCTGGCTTCCTGGCTGCGATTCTCACGCAATTCGAGCGTGCGCTGTACAGGATGGCCGCGGATGATCCTGGATTAGCACAGCAATGGGATCGACTGAACCTGCTGCACGATCAGGTCGTTCGTATTGCACTCGGACCAAGGGTCATCAGTGGGAAAGTCCACGAAATCGATGCGCAAGGAGCGCTGGGTGTGCACGACGGCCAGCAATTGCATCACCTGTTCGGTGGGCAAGTCCTGCGCGATCCCTCCGGCGACGCTCCATGACTTAGCGCGGTTTGCTCGCGCGTTGCATACAGCGATCAAGAAAGGCCGTGGCGATCCTACCTTCTCCCCGCGGGAGAAGGTGCCCCGCAGGGGCGGATGAGGGATGAGATGCTAGCCTTGGC
>JBEKTN010000305.1:0-10783 GCA_049516015.1 Isosphaeraceae bacterium
GACCTCCGTGCGAGTGAGTGACTCCGTGCGGGAGTGCTCACTATAACGAAGGCGCTTACGGGGGGTCATTTTTAGGCGCTCAAAATGCCCCTGAGGGGGTCAATTCTTGGCGCTCAGTTCCACCCGATCGAATGGATGGACCGTTGACCATGGCTGGTTGGCGGTTGGAAGCAATCCCGGGACGAGTAGTCTGGGGACACGTTCCCAGGGGATGCGGCTGGGTCACTGGCTTCTCAGCAGGCCCCCGAAGTGCGGGCCACCCCACATGTCGAACTGATTGTGTCCAGGGCACTCCGCGCACTGGCCCAAGGTGATCATGGACAGGTGCCCCATGCCGCGTGGGTCCTCCTTGACGAGCGGACATTTTCCTTCGGCCGCGTAAGGGCAAGGTGGGGGGTCGGAGGCGAAGGGATCCAGGTCGTGTTTCGGTTTGTCGCTCATCAGGAACGCTCCTTGGCCGCGAAGCATTGCCGCTTTCCGCCTGGAAAACTGAAGTTGGAGGAGCTGTCGGAACACCCCGGTAGCGGATTTCTGGCGACGGGTCGAGGATAAACTCTCTTTAATTGTAACACGCGGAGTCGTAGTGTGTGACCAGCCAGTGGTGAGCGGGAAAACCGCGATGGTTGGTCGCCGGAAGAATAAGCCTTGGCCTCCCGCGAGTACCCGCAAAGACATTCCTTGACGACATCGCGCAATGAGTGGAAGCGTCAAGGACGGCAGAAGGCATGCGCCGCTGCCGTGGTTGTGTTCAGGAAATTCCCATGTTCTTGCATCGACCAGGTGGAGATTGCGCCATGAGAAGATTTCGTATCCGTCCAGGTCTGTGGGCGGCTGCGGCACTGGCCACGATCATACTGTTCGGGTCGCGGTCATCACCGGCCCAGGTGAAGCTTGAGTACAAGTTTCCCGAGGGTCAGAAGCTGACCTTCAAGACGACCTCCAAGACTTCGCAGGTCTTGACACTGATGGGCCAGGGGATCGAGACCGAGTCGAAGGAGACGGTGGTCACCTCAAGTGCCGTCGGTAAGAAGCGGGCAGACAGCACCGTGCCCGTGGACGAGAAGGTGGAATCACTCAACGTGGAGCTCTCACTGCCGGGTGGCATGATGATCTCCTACGACTCCAAAGATCCCCACGGCAAGATTGACAATCCCCAACTCGCTTTTCTGGTCGAGGTGTACAAGCTTGTTAGCCAGCTTGCGTACACCGTGGTGCTGGACGGCCAGAACAAGGTAAAGGCCGTCGAGGGAACGGAAAAGTTGCTCGAGAAGGCCAACGCGCTCGACGAGATGGCCAAGCAGACGATCCGCAGTCGACTCGATGCTCAGCGGTTGAAGGCCCAGTTTGAGCAATCCCACGCCAACCTGCCGGAAGTCCTGGCTCGCCCCGGCGAGCCCTGGGAGAGAACCGAGAAGCTCGAGCTTGGCGGAGGCCAGACCCTGACCTTCCACAAGAAATACGAATACGCCGGTAACGAGAAACGCGGGAACGCCACGCTCGATAAGATCAACGTCAAGACGACCGAAGTCTCGTACACGATGGATCCCAACTCCCCCTCGTCTCTGAAGGTCACCAAGAGCGACCTCAAGGTGGAATCCGGCACCGGCGCGATCCTCTTCGACCGTGAGGGGGGCCATGTCGTCACGGTCAACGGCAAGATCCACATCAAGGGGTCGATGACGTTCACGGCCGCCGGCCAAGAGATTCCGGGCGAGATCGAGCTGACCATCGAATCCGATACCGAACTCCAACCCGCCGCGAAGTAACAACGGTAGACAATCCTTGGGGTGGGTCGAGCCGGAGATTGGGCCCACCTCCCTTTCTCATCTCCCTGATCAGCGCGCTTCGCCCTGCGAGGGGAGCTGCTTTGTGGAGCTCAGAGCGGCTCTTACCCTCGCTCATGGTTTCGGTCCTTCCAGTCTCTCCCCCAGGCATCGGCGGCAAGGGCGGCGTCGGCGACCATGTCAGGCGTGACCTCGAACGGCTCGTTGTGAATCGTCTCTCCCGGAGCCGTACTGCGACGGGCGATCTGGGCGAGCAGTTCTTCAGGAAAGTCCGAGAGGCCGATCTCAGCCAGGGTGATCGGCAATCCCACTTCTGTGGAGAAGCCCAGGACCTGCTCAACCGTCGCACGCGGTGCGCCTTCCAGGACCAGTTGCACGAGCAGCCCGAAAGCGACTTTCTCACCATGGAGATAGGGGTGAGTGCCGGGCGCCACGGTCAGGCCATTGTGCACGGCGTGGGCCGCTGCCAGGCCCGAAGACTCGAAGCCCAGGCCGGAAAGCAGGGTATTCGCCTCGACCAGCCGCTCGAGTGCCGGGGTAACGGCCTTGGTCTGGACGGCTCGCAGTGCGGCCGCACCGTCTTCGAGCAGGGTCCTATAACAAAGATCGGCCAGTGCGGCCGCGCTGCTGGTGGAACCGCCCCCGCGCATGTTCTTGACGTGCCCCGCGACGCACGTCCTGGCCTCGAACCAGGTGGCCAGCGCATCGCCCATGCCTGCAACCAGAAGCCGCGGCGGGGCCTGGGCGATCACCTCGGTATCGACCAGGACCAGGTCTGGGTTCTTGCGGTAGAAGCGATATTCCTGGAACACCCCCTCGTCGGTGTAAATGACCGAAAGGGCGCTACAGGGAGCATCGCTCGAGGCCACCGTGGGGCAGTTGACCACGGGCAGGCCAAGGCCGGCTGCTGCTGCGCGGGCCGTGTCGAGAACCTTGCCGCCCCCTGCGCCGAGGATCGTGCGTGCGCCGAGCTCCCGTCCTGCCGCCTTGACTCGCTCGATCTCGGTCAGAGAGCATTCGCCGCTGAAGCGATGGACGGCATGTTTGAACCCTGCCTCATCCAGGCTTCGCTGCCAGGCCGGCGCCAGCAACCCGATCACAGTCTTGCCGGCGATGACCAGGACCGGCCCCTCCAGTCCCAGGGCGGTCATTTCCCGTCCCAGCGCGGCTGTCGCGCCTTTGCCCTGAGTGTAGCGGCTGGGTGAGGTGAAGACGGAGAGCATGGCTTGGGTTCTCGTCGTGCAATCGGATGACAACCGGAATCCTATCATAATCGAGGTGAACCTCAGTTTACACCTTGTTACCTGGCCGGGACAATGAGAGTCCCAACGCGCTTCCCAATCCAGAGATTTGCTGAAAGTGGCGAGTTGATCAGTGGCACATGGCAGATGACACATGACAAATGGCAAATGACAGATGAACGTCTCGAACGAATCGGTTAGTCCGAGAAAATGGGTAGGACTTTGCGGGTTGGTTTCCTGCCGCGGGTTGGTGGTCGGCTATAATCAAAGGCGCCGGGTCCCTCGATGAACCATGCCACTCAGCGACAGGTTGAACTTCCATGGGCTCGAACTGGCTATCTCTGGATCGCCTCAGCATCACAACCCGGCTGATGCTCTGGTTCCTGGCGATCTCGCTGATTCCCTGTTGCGTGTTGACTCTTGTCAACAACTATCTCTCGGTTCGCTCACTGCAGCGCTCTGTCCGGAGTCAACTGGCCTCGATTTCCTCGGCAAAGACCACCGAGCTCGATAATTTCGTTCGCGAACGCCGCGGCAACATCGCGGTTCTGAGCCAGGCGCCTCGAACCATCCAGACGACCGAGGAGCTCTCTCAGAGCCAGGCAAAAGGTGTACTCACCGAAGCCGCCCGATTGCAGACAGAGAAGGAATTCCATCGTGCCGCCCTCAACCCTATGGAGGCCCACGGATACGCGAACCTTTACCTCTTTGCCGCCGACTCTCGGCTGCTGTATCGCGTCAAGGCCGACATCGACGTGGGAGAAAAGCTGCTTTCCGGTCCGCTCAAGGGAACCGAGCTGGCCGAGGTTTTCGAACGCTCCAAGATGCTGCTTCAGTCCGAAGTCTCGGACTACCAGGTCTATCCGGGTCTGACCGAGCCGGCGGTGTTCATCGCGCATCCGGTACTGAAGGAAGGCGCGGTCATCGGTGTCATCGTGACGCAGATCGGCAATAACGAGATTTATCGGGTTTTCGGCGATTATGATGGTTTGGGAGAGACGGGAGAGACAGTGGTTGCAACCAGGAAGGGTGATCAGCTTATCTTCGTCTCGCCGCTCCGTCATGTTCGGGACGCGGCCTTTCGCACCACGGTGCGCATCGGAGAAGCACGCTCCACGGCGATGCAACGCGCGGTCAAAGGGCAGCGAGGTTATGGGCAGGCGATCGATTACCGCACCGTGCCGGTCGTATCGGCCTGGTCCTACGTACCTGCGTTTCGCTGGGGCATGCAAGTCAAGCAGGACCGCACCGAGGCGTACGCGGTCATCGACCGGCAACGGCTGGCCAGCGGACTATTGCTGGCCCTGACCGTCGCCTCGGTTGCCTGGGTCGCCTGGTCAGTGGCCCGAACGATCAGCCGGCCGATCCGCGAGGCGGCGCTCGTCGCCAACCGGGTGGCCGCGGGTGATCTGACAGCAACCTGCCTGGGCAAGGCCCCTGGCGAGGCGGGACTCTTGCTCCAGGCGATTCGCAAGATGACCGCCGACTTGCGCTCGCTGATCGGCCGGATCCAGCGATCGAGTGTCGCGCTGATGTCCACGGCCACAGCGATTTCGGCCACGTCCAAGCAGCAAGAGCAGACCGTCTGCGACTATGGCACCTCGACCAACGAGGCCGCGGCCGCCGTCAACGAGATCTCGGCGACCAGCCAGGAGCTGCTGCGGACGATGAACGAGGTCAACCAGCTTGTCAGACAGACCACTCAGATGGCCTCGACCGGGCAGGAGAGTCTGGGTGGGATGGATCGGACAATGCGGCAACTGGCTGAGTCAACCGGCTCGATCGGCGCGAAATTATCAGTGATCAGCGAACGCGCGGCGAACATCAACCTGGTGGTGACCACGATCACCAAGGTCGCCGACCAGACGAACCTGCTGTCCATCAACGCGGCGATCGAGGCGGAGAAGGCCGGGGAGTACGGCCTTGGTTTCCTGGTGGTCGCCCGGGAAATCCGCCGTTTGGCCGATCAGACGGCGGTAGCGACGCTGGACATCGAGCGGATGGTCAAGGAGATGCAGTACAGCGTCTCGGCTGGCGTGATGGAGATGGACAAGTTCAGCGAGCAGGTGCGGCAGGTTGTCAGCGAGGTGCAATTGATTGGCAGCCAGCTTGGACAGATCATCAAGGCGGTGCAGGGTCTCGACCAGCGCTTCGACCAGGTGACCGAGGGAATGCGCGTTCAGTCTCAGGGCGCCGACCAGATCCGCGAGGCGATGCTCCGGCTTACTGACGGAGCCAACCAGACTTCGGTCTCGCTGCACGAGTTCAACAAGGCGACCGACCGCCTCCGCGAGGCAGTCGGGGGCCTGAAGGAGGAAGTCTCGCGATTCACCGTGGAGCAGGTTGAAAGCAGCCCACTGCCAACGTCCTCCGGGTGAGCCGAGCCTTGCCCGGGAACCGCAGAGTCATGGCTCTCATGTTATTGTTGACCTTCCGAGCCGCCGAGAACCTGTACGCGATCGACGTGGCGCGCGTGGTCGAGGTCGTGCCCAGGATCAATCTCCGCCGGTTACCCCACGCTCCCGGTTTCCTGGCGGGAGTGTTCGATTACCGCGGCACGGTCGTGCCGGTCGTTGATCTGGGGATCTTGCTGGGCTCGGAGAGTTGCCGCGATCGGCTTAGCACTCGGATCATCCTGGTCAACAGCCGCCCGGCCGCTCCGTCGCGACCCGAACAACCCGGCGAAGCTGCCGGGGCTGACCGGCAAGACACGGCGGCGACGAGCGGAAGCCGGCAGCAAGAACAACCTCTCGAGCAGCGCCGCTGGCTGCTGGGGCTCATCGCCGAGCAGGTCAGCGATGTCTCCTCGGTCAAGCCGGAGCAGGTGATCTCCTCGTCCATTCAGCTTCCTCAGACGCCTTACCTGGGCGCGATCGTCCAGATCGATCACTCGATGGTCCAGTTGATCGCGGTTGACAGGGTGCTGGAAGATCCACTTCGACGATCGTTCTTCGAAACCGCGCCGGACGACGATCGAGAATCAATTCCGGCAGGAAAAACGCAGGCAGGGTCGATGTGATGTCGAGCCAGTGGAACAGGATCGAGGCAATACTCACCAACCGGATTGGCCTGGACCCGGCAACGGTCGGATCGACCCTGATTCCGCGCGCCGTGAGGATCCGGATGAACGAGTTGGGCCTGGTCGATGTGGACAGCTATACCTCGCTGATCAGCGGCTCCGAGATCGAGCTCCAGGCCTTGATCGAGGAAGTGGTGGTTCCGGAAAGCTGGTTCTTCCGCGACGAGCTACCCTTCCGCCACTTCCAGGACCATGTGCGTGCGTGCTGGGTTGCCAACCCGGCGCGAGCGCCGCTGCGCGTTCTGAGCATTCCCTGCGCGGGGGGTGAGGAACCTTATTCCATCGTCATTGCGCTCATGGAGATCGGCCTGGACGCACGGCGGTACCAGGTCAATGCGATTGATATCAGCACGCGCCGGCTCGAAGTCGCCCGCCGCGGCATCTTTTCGAGCAACGCCTTCCGTGGCAGCGATCTGAGTTTCCGTGACCGTTACCTTCGAAGCCACCCCGAGGGGTTCGAGATCGACCCATCGCTGCGCACCCGGGTACGATTTCTCCAGGGAAGCATCCTCGATCCAGGCTTACTCTCCACCGAGCCCGTGTTCGATGTGCTCTTTTGCCGAAACCTGCTAATTTATCTGGATGAACCCTCCCGCGTCCGGGTCATGAGGATTCTCGATCGCCTGCTGGCTGTGGAGGGGTTGCTGATCATCGGTCACGTGGATCGCCTCAACCTCAGCGCCATCGATCCGGCGTTCACCCAAGCCGGCGATCGTCGAGCCTTCACCTATCGCAAGACAACGGCTCTGTTGCCGCCCGGGCCGGTCACCGTCCCTTCGGCCCAGACTCTGACCTGGCAAGCTCCTCAACTGCCCTCGCCCCGGGCCCGCAAGCTGCTGACCTGGCAGCTACCGCAAAGCCCGGAAAGGATCACCACTTCCCAGGTTCCTGAAGACCCCCGATCCGGGCCGGCTTATCGATCCAGTCAGGAGCTCGGGTCCCAGAGTCCTTCCCGGCTCCGGCCTGGGTCGGAAGTGGTGGCCTCTGGCTCGCTCCTGGATCGAGCGTTGGAGCTGGCGAATCTTGGGCGCCACGATGAAGCGGTTGCGCTCTGCGAGCAGGTCGTGCGGCAGCAGGGCCCCAGCGCCCCGGTGTATTACCTGATGGGCGTGATCCATCAGTCAGTAGGAAATCGGACAAGGGGCGAGGAGTGCTTTCAGAAAGCGGTTTATCTCGATCCCGGGCATGACGAGGCCTTGCTCGCCCTGGCCCTGAGCGCGGAGCGGCGGGGAGACACTGCCGCGGCCGCGAGTTCCCACCGCCGCGCCGAACGGGCCATCTTCAGGAAGGGAGTGCGGTGAGATGAGCGATGGGTTCTCGGGCTTGGATTGCGGGCTGACAAGCCTGCCGATCGCCGCCGGCGATTGCTGGAACCGGATCGGGACAGTCGGCGATCGAAGCTGTCCGGAGCTCGAGACGCATATCCACTGTCGCAACTGTCCAGTGTTCGCGGTGGCGGCCCGCACCTTCTTCGACCGGCCTGCCCCGGAGCACTACCTGGCCGAGTGGACGCAATGGCTGGCCGGATCCCCCGTGACGGTTAGCCTCGAGGCTGGTGCCAGCGCCGCCCTCAGCGACCGCGACCTGGTCAGTGTTTTGATCTTCCGGCTCGGCCGGGAATTGATGGCGTTTCCTACGCAAGCTATTACCGAGGTGACTGTACCCCGTCCGATCCACCGAATTCCTCACCGCTCCAATGCGATCTTGATCGGTCTGGTCAACCTCCGGGGCCAGTTGCAGCTCTGCATTTCCCTTCACGGTCTGCTCGGGTTGGAGTCCCCTCAGCCATCATCAAGCCAATTCCATTCTCATGGATCAAACACAGAAACCGAGAAAACTGCGGCAACCGGATCGAGCCCAACCTCAGGCTCGCGCTTGATCGTCCTACGCAATCGCGAGCGTTTGGAAAGCTGGATCTTCGAGGCCGAGGAGGTTCTCGGCGTTCATCGGCTTCCCCGCTCCCAGATGCGAAGCGTCCCCTCGACGCTGGCAAATCCGGAAGTCAGCTTCAGTCAGGCGATCCTCTCCTGGGAAGATCGAAGCGTCAGTTTCCTTGACGAACAACGGGTCTTCGCCGCCTTGCGGAGTATCGGGCAATGAGCGACGACCTGAGCGGTTTTTCAATGATGGACCTGTTCCGCATGGAAGCGGTAGAGCGGCTGGCTGTGCTGTCGCAAGGCCTGGTGGCGCTGGAGGGCAGTGGTGCGACGGCCGAGGTGATCGAGCCCTTGATGCGCGCGGCGCACTCGCTGAAAGGTGCGGCGCGGATTGTGGGTTTGGGTGTGGCAGTGCAGGTAGCGCACGCAATGGAAGATTGCCTGGTCGCGGCTCAGAAAGGCCAGGTCAAGCTTGAGCCAGCGCACATCGATGCGCTTCTAGTAGGTGTGGACCTGCTGATGCAGGTCTCGAAGATTTCGGAGGGAGAGCACGAGTCGTGGCAGTCATCGCATGGTGACGAGGTCGAAAAACTGGTAGCCGGCCTGGCCGCCATTCAGGCGGGACAAGCCCTTGGAGCCACGCCCGCGCCCACACCGTCACCTGCCGTCACTATTCCGGTATCGGAATCACTGGTCGTCCCTCAAGCTCAACCCCAGCCCGAACCGTCCCGGGCAATTGCGGCGCAAGCCTCGCCGCCTCCAAAGGCATCATCGCCCGGTCCTGGTCCCGCCGCTGCGGAACCGGCCGACCGGGTTGTGCGAGTGACCGCGGAGAGTCTGACAAGGCTGATGGGACTGGCCGGGGAATCGTTGGTCCAGACGCGCCGGTTCCGTCCGTTTGTCGAATCGCTACTGCTTCTGAAGAGCCGTCAGACCGAACTGCTGGAAACGCTCCAGCGGCTCGAAGATCGCCTGTCGAGCGCTGGCGAATCGCTGCCGGCCGCAGAGCACGAGCTCCTCTCCACGGCCAGGGGCCAGGCCGCTCGCTGCCTGGAAGGACTGGGTGAGACGCTCGAGACAATCGAGGAGTTCGCTCGCGGCAGCGAGGATCTCTCGGGCCGGCTGCACCACGAAGTGTTAGCCAGCCGGATGCGTCCCCTGGCCGACGGGATCCGCGGTTTTCCGCGGCTGGTCCGCGACGTCTCACGCCAGCTTGGCAAGCAAGTGAAGTTCGAGGTCGTGGGTGAGACCACGGGCGTTGATCGCGACATCCTGGACGGTCTGGATGCCCCACTGAATCATCTGATCCGCAACGCGCTGGATCACGGGCTCGAGATGCCCGAGGAGCGTCGCGCGGCCGGCAAGAACCTGGCAGGGACAATCCGGCTGGAGGCTCGCCACCGCGCGGGGATGCTCCAGATCATCCTCGGCGACGACGGCCGCGGGATCGACCTGGACCGGCTTCGCGTCAAGGTGGTCGAGAAGGGGTTGACGACCGCGCCGGTCGCCAGCCGATTGAGTGAAGCCGAGCTGCTCGATTTTCTGTTCCTGCCTGGCTTCTCGACCAAGGAGAAGGTGACGGAGATCTCGGGTCGAGGTGTTGGCTTGGACGTGGTACAGAGCATGGTTCAGGCGGTTCGAGGATCCGTCCGGGTCAGCAGCCAGTTCGGCAAGGGGACCCGGTTCATCCTTCAGCTTCCGCTCACCGTGTCGGTGATCCGCGCCCTGCTGGTGGAGATCGCCGGCGAGTCGTTCGCCTTTCCGCTCAATCGCATCGACCGGATCCTGATGCTCGATCGTCACGACATTCGCGACCTGGAGGGCAAGCCGCACATGCTTCTGGACGACCAGCCGGTGGGCCTTGTGGAGGCGGCCCAGGTTCTTGAGCTTCCCGCCGCGCCGCGTGAGAACCGCCGGCTTCCCGTCGTGGTCGCCAGCGATCGCAGCCACCGCTTCGGGGTCGTGGTTGATCGGTTCCTGGGCGAGCGCGACCTCCGCGTCGCACCCCTCGATCCCCGGCTGGGCAAAGTTCCCAACCTCAATAGCTCGTCGGTGCTCGAGAACGGCTGGCCGGTTCTGATCATCGATGTCGAGGACCTGATTCGCTCGATCGACAACCTGCTCAGCGGCCGCCAAATCAGGAGGCTGAGCACCGAGGCGGCCGTACATGAAGAAGCGCGCGGTCCCAAGCGAATCCTGGTGGTGGACGATTCGATCACTATCCGTGAGCTCGAGCGGCAATTGCTCGAGAACTGCGGCTACACGGTGGACGTCGCCGTGGATGGTGTAGACGGCTGGAACGCGGTCCGCTCCGGGCGTTACGACCTGGTGGTCAGCGACGTCGACATGCCCCGTATGGACGGCATCCTGCTCGTGGCTCACATCAAGGAGGACGCGCGGTTGAAGGCCATTCCCGTGATCATCGTGTCGTACAAGGACCGCGAGGAAGACCGGATCCGCGGCCTCGACGTGGGCGCCAACTTCTACCTCACCAAGAGCAGCTTCCACGACCAGACGTTTCTGGATACGGTGGTGGACCTGATTGGCGAGGCGGAGAGCTGATGGACAGAGGTTGCAATCTAGGTTTTCGCCCAAGGAATTGGGGCGGATTCAAAAACTGATCGCCAAACACGAAGTGGAATTCTTGGAGGCCTGGCATGGGCATCTTGGCGCCAGCCCCTTGAAGGTATAATTATGTGCGCTTATGACGAGCCTTCAATACCCTCGCGGTGGCAACATGCTTGATCTTCGCTCCACTCTGTTTCTCCGGTTTCGGTTTCTTAGGGCCACGAGGCTGCTTGG
>JBEKTN010000306.1:0-10780 GCA_049516015.1 Isosphaeraceae bacterium
CTGTACATTCGAGCCTTTTTCAATCCTGCTACAGGACCATAGCTAGTCTCGATTTGATCCTGTAGCTCGTTCAGTGCGACCTGCACTTCATGTTCCGATGCACCAGTTTCTCTGACGATCTCCATACGGCTTTTCCAATCTTCACTGAGAAGACTCAGGACTTGTTGTTGAAGGCTGTCCATCGAAGTCGCTCCTCTAAATAAAACCATGTCTTCGTTCAGTGCCTCGCCCTTATGTTAATGAACATCGATTTCTGATGCAAGGGGAAAAGGCGTCTCCTGGTCGTCCCTGGAGGAACTTCTTCCAATCTTCTCTCAGGACCGTCATATGGCTTTCTGGGGCGGCTGGGAGGAAGAGGGCGGAACCTGGGGTGATCTCGACACAACCTTGATGGTTGTCGATGATCGGATCGGTATAGGTGGTTGAGAGGATGGTGAACTGGTTGCACAGCCTGTGGGTCCAGGCGAAGGGGACATTCGTAATTGTTTTGGTAAGTTGAACGATCCAGGCAAACCGGCTCTCCGCAGACTGGGTATCTTGCCGCAACAATTAAGAACGGCCCCTTTGTTCGCACGCCCAGCCCGGCGCGCGGCATCGACGGCGGACCCCGTCGATTCACCGAGGTAGTGCTCAACGCGTGGGGCGTGGGGCGTGGATCGTGAGGCGTGGAGCGTTATCCCCCTCCCTTCGGCTTCACTGGCCATCGGTCACTGCCACTGCCCACTATTCTCTCGCCACTCGCCACTCCCTCCGGATTCAATGGCTACTGACTACTGACTACTGACCACTATTCGCGTGCCACTGGCCGCTGTTCTCTCGCCACTCGCCACTCGCCACCTAGCTGCTCGCGCTGCGATACGACCGCAGCGCGTACTGGAAGAACCGGCGGCTGAGCCAGAGCAGGACCACGGCGGCCACGATGGTCAGAACGACCATGTAGGGGTCGAGTACCCGGACCATCACGTTGGACGGGACGTTGGAAACCACCAGGATCGGCACGATGTAGGTGAAGAAGTTGCCCAGCGGCTCGGCCCAGCGACCGGAGAAGATCTCCTTGGGGTATCGCGCCAGGCTCGAGAACATCCACCACATCTCCATCAGGCTCTGGTTTCGTACCATCCAGACCGTGAACGTGGTCAGGATCAACATGAAGCTGTACGCGATCGCCGTGCCGCAGGCCATCGTGACGAAGAAGGTCACGACGCGCACCAGGTCGAACTCCCAGCCTTTCTGCACCAGCGCGATGATCATCAGCGCGGCACCCATCAAGACATTCGGGGCCGTGCCCCAGTCGATCCGCCGCAGGGAGACCAGGAACTGCTCGTCGATCGGCCGCAGCAGCAGGAAATCCAGGTCGCCAGTGCGCACCAGCTCGGCAAACTCGTTGCAGTTCTCGAAGAAAAGCGTCTCGACCAGGCCATTGAGCGTGAAGTAGCAGCCGACAAAGAAGAAGTAGTCCGGCTCGGACCAGCCCGCCACGTTGCTTGTCCGGGCGAAGACGGTGCGGTAGAAGGCGATCATGATGCCCAGCCAGAGTACCTCGACCGACACCTTGACCAGGAAGTTGCCCCGGAACGCCAGCTCGCGGTTGAGCGTGTAGCGAGCCAGGTGGCCCAGCAGCCTGAGATACTTGGCGACGGTCGCAAGCACCAGCTCACCCTCCATAGGCGCTGTAGCGTTTCAGCCCCAGCCGGTACAGCCCGCGGCAAAGGACCATGAAGACGATGGCCCAGGTCAGCTCGAGCAGGAGGTGCAGGACGAGACTCCAGCCCGTGATCTTGCGCAGGAAGACCACGGCCGGGAAATAAGCCATATACTGGAACGGCAAGGCCTTGAGGATCGCGGACCAGGGCTGGGGAAGCAGGTCGAGGGGAAGCATGTGGCCCGAGATGAAGAAATTGAGCGTCATCACGATATAGAGCAGCGACGTCACCTCGAGGAACCAGAAGCCCACCATTCCCACGCTGGCCTCGAAGAAGAATCCGACCAGGAACGAGAGGACCAGCGACGCAGCATAAGCCGCCATCGTCAGGGCGTCGGGAAAGCCGTCAAAGTACCTCCGGCAGAGGACGAAAAGTCCCATGTAGGGAAGGAAAGACATCGTGATATAAGCCACCTTGTGGGCCACGCGGGAGGACAGCAGGTAGCCGATCATGTCCACCGGCTGGATCAGGTATCGTTTGAGCGTGCCCTCGCGGATGTCACGGGCAATGCCGGCGGCCAGGCCCGGCATGCTCGAGAACATGCGGCTGATGTGGGTCAGGAGCAGGTAGGCGATCATCTCGCGGTAGCGGAACCCCGCCAGCTCGGACCTACCTGAGCTCTCGTAGATCGATTTCCAGAGCAGAATCGTGGTGACCAGGGGAAGGAAGCGGAGGATGGTTCCCAGCAGGAAATCGCTCCGGTAGGTCATCCGCTCCGAGAGCGAGATACGGACGATCTTGGTATGTTTCTTGAGCGTGGCGATCGGTCCGCGCGGGGGCGCCTGCCGGAGAGGAGGCGCGACCAAGAGCGGGGCGGCGGACGATGGGGCGGGGGCGGTCTGCGCCGCCAGGCCGTCAGGCGGCGTCATGATCGAGCCGTGCCTCCTCGAACACCTTGGCGATGATCTCCTCCAGGGGAGGGTCTTCCACGGTCACATCGGCCAGGGCGTGGCGATCGAGGACTGCGCTGAGAATCTCCGAGACGCGCGACCGCTCGATCCTGATGTCCGCGAACGGTCCCTCGCGCCGGACCACCTGGCCGAAGCGGCCCAGGTCGTCGGGTGCCGGACCCTCGAACTGAAGCTTGACCAGCTTCGATTCGCCGAACTTCTCGATGATCCCGGCGAGCGGCCCGTCGTACACCATGCCCCCTCGATTGATCACCAGCACACGGTCGCAGAGAGCCTCCACGTCGCGCATGTAGTGGCTGGTCAGCAGCATTGTCACTCCGCGCTGGGAGTGATAATCGCGCAGGCATTTCTGAATCGCTGCCTGGGCAACGACGTCCAGGCCGATGGTGGGCTCGTCGAGCAACAGCAACCGGGGGCCGTGCAGCAGCGCGGCGATCAGCTCCATCTTCATGCGCTCCCCCAGCGACAGCTCGCGCACGGCCTGGCGAGTCAGCTTGGCCACGCCCAAAAGCTCGGTCAGCTCGCCCAGGGTCTTCGCGAACTCGGCCTGCGGGATCGAGTAGATCTCGCGATGAAGCTGGAAGCTGTCGGCCGCCGGCAAGTCCCACCAGAGCTGGTTCTTCTGACCCATGACCAGCGAGAACTGGCGGCGGAACAGATCGGCCCGCTGCCACGGCACGAAATCGAGAACTCGGGCCTCTCCACTCGTGGGGTAGATGAGCCCGGAGAGCATCTTCAGCGTCGTGGTCTTCCCCGCGCCGTTGGGACCAAGGAACGCGACCATCTCGCCGGGCTCGATGGCGAAGCTGATCCGATCGACGGCCCGGACCTCGCGATACTCCCGTTTGTACAACCCGCGCAACGCCGCCAGCACGCCTTCCTTCTTCTGGAAGACGCGATAGGTCTTGGTCAGTCCAGCGGCCTCGATGATCGCCATGGATACGCAGATCCTCGCACTGATACCGGCGACAGCGCCTCTATTGTAAGGCGGCCGGTCGGCATGCCTAGAGGTCTCCCGAGGTCCGGCCCCAGCCCGATCCGACCCTGCTGCATCCCGCCCCGCACAGCACCGGTCAGATATCGATATCCTTGGCCGTGTAGGCTTCTTCCATGATGAACTTGAAGCGCGCCTCCGGCTCCTTGCCCATCAGGTCGCTGACGGTCCGATCGGTGTAGGGACGATCATCCTCGTTGATGACAACGCGGAGCAGCCGGCGTGTGTCGGGGTTGAGGGTGGTCTCGAACAGGAGCTTCGCCGGCATCTCGCCCAGTCCCTTGAATCGCGTGATGTTGGGCTTGGCGTTCTTGGGTAGCTTGCCGAGGATCCGATCGCGGTGGGCATCGTCGGAGGCCCAGAAGATCTCTTTGCCCCAGCTAATCCTGAACAGCGGCGGGCAGGCCAGGTAGACCCGGCCATCGCCGAAGAGCCCGGGGACGTGGCGGTAAAAGAATGTCAGCAGCAGGGTTGCGATGTGGTGTCCGTCGCTGTCGGCGTCGGTCAGCAGGATGACCTTGCCGTAGCGGAGCCGGGCCGGGTCAAATTGGTCGTCCATGCCGCATCCCAGGGCGCTGATCAGATCGGTGAGCTCCTTGTTGTCCAGGACCTTGGCCTTACCCGCCTGCTCGGCATTGAGCACCTTGCCGCGGAGCGGCAGAATCGCCTGGATGTCGCGGTCGCGTCCCTGCTTGGCCGACCCTCCCGCACTGTCGCCCTCGACGATGAACAGCTCCGAGAACTCAGGGTCGGTGCTGTCGCAGTCGGCGAGCTTGCCGGGAAGATTGAGCCGGCCGCTGATGGCGGTCTTGCGGCGCACTTGCGAGGCCGCCGCGCGGCTGGCCTCGCGGGCCTTGGCAGCCTGGATCACGCGGTTGGCGATGGCGTCGCCCACGCTCTTGTTCTTGAGGAGAAAGTTTTCGAGCGCGGGGCGAACCATCGATTCCACCTGGGCCCGCACCTCGGGGTTGTTCAGCCGGCCCTTGGTCTGGCCCTGGAACTGCGGCTCGCGCACGCAGATAGCCAGTATGGCGGTGAGCCCCTCGCGGATGTCCTCGCGCTTGATCTCGGTTCCCTTCTTCACCAGGTCATGAGTTTCCATGAACCGCAGGACGGCCGTGCCGACGGCCGACAGCATGCCCAGCTCGTGGGTTCCGCCATCCCGGGTTGGAATCGTGTTGACGAACGACCGGATGTCCTCGTCGGTCGCCTCCGTCCAGGCCAGGGCAAGGTGGCAGCGAACACCGTCCTCGTCCTCCTCGCGTTCCAGCAGAAACGGCAGGGTCGCGACCCGCTGCTCGCTGCGCTGGGCGTTGATGGCATCGAGAAAGTCGGCCACGCCGCCGTCATGGCGGAATTCCACGCTCGTCTTGTTCTTCTGATCGACGAACTGGATCACCAGGCCCTTGTTGAGGTAGGTCTTGACGTCGAGCCGCTCGGCGATCAGCGCCGGATCGTAATCGAGCGCTTGAAAGATCTCGGGGTCGGGTATGAAGGTGACAGTCGTCCCCGTCCCCCGCGACGGCTCACCTTGCTCGATGTCAGAGATAGGCTTGCCCCGTCGATACTTCTGAATATAGGTCGTGCCGTCGCGGCGAACCTCGGCGATGAGGCTCTTCGAGAGTGCGTTGACGACGCTGGCGCCCACGCCGTGCAGTCCGCCGGCCACCTTGTAGGCGTCATTGTCAAACTTGCCGCCGGCGTGCAGGGTTGTGAAGATCACCTCGAGCGCGCTCTTGCCGGTCTTGGGATGGACATCGACGGGGATTCCGCGCCCGTTGTCAGCCACCGAGATGGTCTTGCCGTCGGCAAGCAAGGTCACGATGATCCGGCTTGCGTGCCCGTTCATGACCTCGTCGACCGCGTTGTCGACGATTTCCCAGAGCAGGTGGTGCAGCCCCGACTTGTCGACGCCGCCAATGTACATTCCCGGCCGCCGCCGGACTGCCTCCAGTCCTTCGAGCACCGTGATCGACTTGGCGTTATATGGAGAAGATCCATTGGCCATGAGCAGTAGTTTCCGTCCTTAAGGAACAGCAGGAATCGAGTAATCCAGTGGGGGGCACTCTTGGTTTTGAAGGTCGGCTTTGGCAGCAGAAGTGACGATCAGGGGCATGCTCATGTCTTCGCCCGAAGTCGAGCCCTGACGTCTTCCCAGCTCGATCGGGCGTCGCGATTGTCATTATAGACCCCAAGACGACGCTCGAGGTCCTGCTTCTGAGCTTCAGTCAATGGCATGTCCTCTGCTTCCGTGACAATGCTGTCCCAGATCTCCTCAACGAGTAGAATCCGCTGTGCTACGCTGAGCTGGTCAATGCCCAAGGCTTTCAGTGTCTGTGACATCTTACTCCAATCCCGCCGGCGGATCGTTTGGCTCGTCCGGCCTTGACCTGGATTCGGCATCCCCCACCTGTTCTTGCGAAGGCACGGGCTCGGCTTCGCCGGGCAGGACACACTCAAGTGAACCGCGTTGCAGAATCGCGTAGCCGCGGCCGCCGCGGCCGGTGACCGGGTACTTGGTGGCCCGGACGATCTGGAGGGCGCCGCGGTTGGTCCGCACGGTCAAACCCTCGCGCTTCTTGTTGGCCAGCATGAAGCCGATCACCCGGTCTTTGGCCTCGAGCTTGATGGCGGCCACGCCGCGGGCCGCGCCGGCAACAACGTTGGCCTCGGTCACCGGGAAGATCAGCACGCGGGCCGACCTGGTGGCAAGGCAGACGTTTTCCGAACCGTCCGTGGCCTCGACGCCGACGACCAGATCGTTCTTGAACGTGGGATCGAGCCTGGCGACGATTCGACCTTTCCGAGTGGAAACCGCGGCCAGCGGGGCCAGCGAGAAGCGTAAGACCTTGCCCCCTGCCGTCAGGGCAATGGCGTAGGGAGGTGGGGGTAAGGCCGGAGCCGAGCCGTTGCCGTTTGCCTGGCCGTTGCCGCTGGCGATCGCTCCATCCGACGCGTCGCCATCCGCATCGACGTCGAACAGCCGCTGCACCATGCGCGGTGGAGTCTGGGGGTGCTTGCTGGGATCGGGTAAACAGCGCGGGTCATGGCAAACGACCCCGACGATGTGCTCCTGATCCTCGAAAGTAAATTGTTTCTGAATCGGCTCGCCATGGCCGGTTGTGAGCGGGATGTCGTTGACCCGCAGGGTGTAGGCGATCCCTCGATCGGTGAAAAAAGTGATGGTTTGCCGCGCGCGGGCACGATAGACCCAGCCCACCGTGTCGTTGTCGCGCAGCCGGATGCTGGCGACATCGGTGAACGACCGTTGCCGCTTGGTCCAGCCCTCGCGAGTGACGATCACCCACGCGTCCTCATCGACGATGTAATCTTCCTCGCGGAACTCCATCGGGGCCGTGGGAGCCTCGATGCTTGTGCGTCGCGGCTCGCCGAAGGTCTTGTTGATTTGCTTGAGCTCCTCCTTGATGATCTCCCACCGCGCCGGTTCGTCGTCGAGCAAGAGCTTGATCTCGGCGGCCCGCTTCCGCTTCTGCTTCAGCTCATCGAGGATGTCGCGGATCTCGAGCTTGCCCAGCTTATAGAGCTTGGTCTCGAGGACGGCGTCGGCCTGGATCTCGCTCAGCTCGAACCGCCTGATCAGCTTGGGTGCGGCGTCTGCCTTGCCGTCGCTGTTGCGGATGATCTGGATCGCCTCGTCGAGGTTCTTGAAGACGATTGCGAACCCCTCGAGGATATGGATTCGCTCGAGCAGGTTCTTGAGCTCGAACCGCAGGCGGCGGACCACGACGTCCATGCGGAAATCGAGAAAGTGCTGGAGGATCGACGTCAGGTCGAGCCGGCTGGGAACAGCGACCTCGGCGCCCGCGGCCGGCAGCAGGCAGGTCAGGTTGACGTTGTAATTGACTTGCAGCGGCGTGTTCTTGAACAGGTAGGCGAGCGCGGCGTCGGGGCTCGAGCCCGGCCGGAGCTCGAGCACGATCCGGATGTCGTCGGTGCTCAGGTCCTTGACGTTGACGAGCTGCGGTACCTGCCCCTTGCCGATCAGCTCGCCGATTCGCTCGACAAGGGCGTCCTTCTCGATTCCGTAGGGAATCGACGTGATCAGCACCGCGTTGTGGCGATCGGGATGCGGCTCGTAAGTTCCCCGCAGCTTGATCGAACCTTGCCCGGTGGCGTAGATCTGGCGAATCTCTTCGGCCGAATTCAGAATCACTCCCCCGGTGGGAAAATCGGGGCCGTGAATGTGCTTCAGCAGCCGATCCAGCGGCAGCTCGCGATTGTCCAGGAGCGCAACCAGCGCGGTGCAGACTTCCTTCAGGTTATGGGGAGGAATATTGGTCGCCATCCCCACCGCGATTCCCGATGCCCCGTTGACCAGCAAGTTGGGAAACTGGGCCGGCAGAACCTCGGGCTCAAAGGCGGTCGAGGCATAGTTTGGGCGCAGGTTGACCGTCTGATCGCGGAGCTCGCTCAGGAGCGCTGCGGCGATCGGAGTCAGCCGGCACTCGGTGTACCGCATGGCCGCCGGTGGGTCGCCGTCGATCGAGCCGAAGTTGCCGTATCCCTCGATCACAGGGTGACGCAGGCTGAACGGCTGGGCCATCCGCACTAGCGCGTCGTAGATCGACTGGTCGCCGTGCGGGTGATAGGTCTTCATCACCTCGCCAACGACGGCCGCCGACTTGATGTAACGGCTATCGGCAGAGAGATGCAGGTCCGACCACATCGCATAGAGGATGCGCCGCTGCACCGGCTTCAGGCCGTCGCGAACATCGGGCAGCGCGCGCGAGGTGATGACGCTGAGCGCGTAATTGAGGTACCGTGACCTTGCCGCCTCCGCCAGCGCGACGTCCTCGATGAACCCGTCGCGTCGCGACTTTCCGTGTTGTTCCTGGCTGCCTCGGCGGTTCCGTTTCGCCATCGCACGGCTCTCGAACTCGATCCTAAATCCAGCAAGTTCGTGACAATCCGACAAATCAAACCAACTCTCACCGCCATCACAATACCAGTTTTGCCGGCAGACGTGCAATTGATTCTGTACGTATTTTCAGTGGCTTGTGGGTGGGACGAATGGATCCTCGTCCGGGCCGGGTTGTCCTCAAAATAGTCAAAGAAGGCAATCTCCATCGCTGCTCCGCCGGAGAGTTGCCCGTCGTGCCGCCTGTCCGGCGCAACCTTTTCTGATGGCAGCATTTCGGTCATCACTTTGGGTCTCCTGCGGAGATATCCCATGACGCGCCAATCTCATATTCTTGGAAAATGGGGCCTCTGAGAATGTTAAGTAGATTTAATGGTTAAACGAAACCCTGGAAATCCGATCAAGAATGGTAAATTGGCTAATTTCCGTCTTCAGCCATTTCCGAAACATGCCATGGACCTGAGCCAGCCGCATCCTTGGCGGGAACTTTCGAGGTCCGGTGTTCTGACCCGGAGGGTTGCCGGCGAGTGAGTTTCTTGTGGAGGGGATGCGATCCACCGAGATTCGCTGCCTGATGAACGCACGTTGAGCGACAGTTTCCGGGGACCCGACAAGTGAGGTCGAGGAGGTTTTAGCGCTGGGCCTGTTTGTCGATCAGGCCATCGAGCGATGGACCAAGGTCAGGAGTAACCTTCATGAACGCGTCTATTCTCATCCTGGGTGCGATGATGTGCGCCCAGGTTCCGGCTGCGCCGTCGGTCAGTCCCTCCGGTGCACCCGCTTCCATTCCTTCGCTGCCGGCGGCGAGCGCCCCGGCGCCCGTCACTCCGGCGACGACCGCTGTACCTGTCGCCGCGACACCCGTCGGTGGCCTCATCGCACCCGAGGACGTGCAGGACAACTCGGGACTCGCTCCCACCTTCACTCCTCCCGTAGGATATGCTCCGCCGACCTATCCGATTGCCCAGGAGACGCGCGGGCTCTTCGAGAGCGATCATGCCTTCGACGGCTTCGTCGAGCCGTTGAGCAACCCGATCCAGTCGAAGGATCCGCGAGCCCTGACGGAGATACGATTCCTCACCATGTTCGATTGGTCACGGCCGAGCACACCTGTGATCGGAGGCGGGACCATTCAGGTCTATGCGCCTGCGCAGTTCCACCTGGCCCTGAATGAGCGGTTTGAGCTCTACGTCGACAAGTTCGGACTCGTCCGGGTTTCTCCCAAAGGCGCGAGCTCCATCTTCGGCCTGGCGAACATCATGGCTGGTGCCAAGTACGTCTTCATCCGCGACGTGGAGAACCAGTTCCTGTTCTCGGGTGCCGTGCAGTATGAAGCGCCCACCGGCTATCCCAAGATCTTCGAGGGCCACGGTAACGGCCTGCTGGGCGTTTACGGGATCATTGGCAAGGAGTTCTGGGATAACTGGCACTTTGTGAGCACCTTCGGCCAGAACATCGCGCTGAGCAACTCGAACTCCGGCTACTTCATGACCTCCGCCCACATCGACCGCCGGTTCGGCAAGTTCATCCCGTTCTACGAGGCCAACTGGTTCTACTACAACCAGAGCGGCAGGAATGTACCGAGCGCCGGCTTCGAGGGAGGCGGCTGGATCAACGTCGGAGCGGGCAAGGTCATAGGCATGAACTACGTCACCAACGCCGTCGGCTTCAACTACGAGTTCAGCCAGCACCTGATCTTCGGTATCGCCTACGAGTATCAGCTCTCCACCCGCACGATGTTGATAAACAACATGATCAACCTGCAGTTGATCTTCCGGTATTGATCGCAAAGAAGATCGACCGCACGTCGACTCAGGAAGGAGCGGCGCGGGGAATCTCGCCTCGCTCCTTTCTCATGCGCGCGTCTGGCCTCGCACGACCCTTTGGGACATATTCTGTTTGCCGTCCCCGATGAGGAAGTCGCCTCCGCATTTGATCGTTATCTCGAATCGCTGGAGCCGCTATCCAGCCCGAAGCTGGAAAGCGGCCGGCTCTCGGCGGCAGCGAGTCGCGGCGAGCTCGTGTTTCGGAGTCCCGAAACCGGCTGCGCGCTCCGCCACACCGGGATCCTCCTCACCGATCTCAAGCGCCACGATGTCGGAACCACGGCCGTTTCGATCAGGGAGAGGTTCGCTTTGACACGCCCGCGCTGGTGGGCTCTGGCGAACCACCCCCCATACGCCAAACTTAAGGCACGTAGTCCAGAAGTATAGGATTCTGTAAGAGTTGGGAGAGGCTGGGATGGATATTGCGGTTTTGGACGCGTGCCCCGGCTTTAAGGAGGACGTCCTTC
>JBEKTN010000307.1:0-10775 GCA_049516015.1 Isosphaeraceae bacterium
AGCAAGACGCGCCGCCTGTTGCATGAATCCATGCCCGACCCAGCCGAGCCCGCCCCCCCCGAACCTGACCGCACCTAACCCCCGCTTTCCGCCGACCGCCGGCTTACGTCTGAACTGCAGCACGATGGCTTGGCGGCCTTGACAGGTCTGGCGGTTCAGGTAGAGTTGCCGTTGTTCCTGTCTGGCGTGGTGCCTGGCAACCACGCGTTCTCTCGGCGTTGACCGTCGGAAGCGGGTTGAAACGTGCATCGCCCCGTCCTGCTCGACGAGGTGATTGGCTGGCTGAAGCCCCAAGACGGGGCGGTCCTGGTGGACGGGACCGTGGGTGCCGGGGGCCATGCCGCAGCCCTGGCACGGCAAGTCGGGCCGACCGGTCGGATCATCGGACTGGACCGCGACCCGGCCATGCTGGCCCTGGCCAAGGAAGCTACCGCCGGCTTGCCCGTGACGCTGGTTCACGCGCCATATAGTGCAATGCGCGAGGTGCTGGAAGAGCTGGGCGTCTCGTCGGTCCAGGGCGTGCTTCTGGACCTGGGGCTCTCTTCCGACCAGCTTGCCTGGACGCACCGCGGGTTCAGCTTCGCCTCCGAGGGACCGCTCGACATGCGGTTTGACCCGGATGTGAGCCCGGAATCGGGCTCGACCTCGACCGGGCCAACAGCCGCCGAACTGCTGAGCAGCCTCTCGACCGATGAGCTGGCCCAGGTGTTCTTTGACTACGGGGAAGAGCGGTTCAGCCGCCGGATCGCCCGTCGGATCGTCGAGACCCGGCGGCAGGCCCCCATCGAGACCACCCGGCAGCTTGCCGCGCTGGTCCGCCAGAGCGTCCCCGGACGCTTTCGGCACGGGCCGATCGACCCGGCGACCCGCGTCTTCCAGGCTTTGCGGATCATGGTCAACGACGAGCTCGACCACCTCGACGCGACACTGAAGGAGCTGCCCGAGGTCCTCGCCCCCGGAGGCCGGGCCGTTGTCATCAGCTTCCACTCGCTGGAAGACCGTCGCGCCAAGTGGGCCTTTCGTAACGACCCCGGGCTGACCGTGCTGACCAGGAAACCTGTGACTGCGACGGCCCTGGAAGTGGCCGTCAATCCCCGAGCGCGAAGCGCCAAATTAAGGGTGGCCGAGCGATGTCCGAACCAGGCTGGAACCCCACGTCCGCGTCCAATTCCGAATCCCGACCCCCAACCGAGTCCGAGGCCGCGCAGGACCTGACCCTGGGCCAGAGCCCAGCGGCCCAGGCCTCCGGGGGATCGTCTTTCCCCCCTGTCAATTATGGTGGTTGGGGCCAGGGCCAGAGTGCGGGCCGAAAAAAGATCGAGGATCACGACAGCCTCGACCAAACCAAAGAAGACGACGATGAAGGACCCGAGCACGACAAGTCAAACGACGAAGTTGCGAATCACCACGATGACCATGACGAACCCGCCGCGTCGGGCGGCTCCACGGCCGGGCGGCGGCTGGCCAATCTCGGCTCGGTCGTCCAAGGCACGGGAGCCGCGGCCAAGCAGGGGGTCGCTATGGCCCGCCGCTATCCGCGTGCTAGCATGGCCTCAGGGCTCTCGGCGGCGATCCTGGGCGCGGTGATGATCCTCCAGCCGGGTAAGGGGAAACACGATACGACGGCCCAGATTCCCGCTGCCCCGGCCCAGACACCCACGCCATATCAGACGCAGACTGCCAAGACCGATCCTCCCGCGCCTTCTGCCTCGTCCTCGTCTACCCCGAAGGCCGACGATCCCACGCCGGGATCAGGCGAGAAGTCCGGTGCCCTCGCCGGCACCGAGTTGCCGGTTCTGCCTGGTGGCTCGGACGCCGTTGCCGGCAAGGGCCAGGCCAGTTCGCCGGGGAACTATCAGGAGCTGCTGACCGAAGCGAAAGCGGAGCCTGCGCCTGACGCGAGCGGCAATGCCCCGGCGCCGCTGCCGGCTGGCGAGCCAGTCAAGCTCACCTCCAGCGAAGGCCTCGTCGTGCTTCCGCCGGTCGGTGACCCGCCAGCCGCCCAGAGTGAAAAGAACGGCCCAGCCCACGTGGCCGATCTTGCCCCAGCCCCTGTACTCTCGCCGGTCATGGAGCTGGCCGCGGCCGATGTGAAACCGGGCACACCGCCGGACACAGCCCATGCGCCAGCGCCTTTAGTCACGCCCGTATCGGCGCCTGCAGTGGAAAGCCCAGCGGCGGCGGCGGCCCCGACGCCCGTACCTGTCCCGACGCCAGCACCTCCCGCCGGATCGGCTGGCAAGGCCGTCGCGCACGACGGTGAGAGCGGTGTCAAGGAGGCGTCCAACGCTAAGGGCCACGCCGCGCTGGGCACGGCCGCGGCTGCAACGATCGTGGGCGGCGCGGCCTTGGGCGCCGGCGCAGCCTTGGGTGCCGTGACGGCCCTGAGCGCGGGTGGTCATGATCAGGCAAAGGCGAACGACAAGCAGATCACCAGCGTACAGCCAGCTCCAGCAACATTACCAGCACCGGCGCCAGCGCCCGCATCAGCGTCCCCGGCCGTCAAGACGGGGGAGCCCAAGCCGCTGGCCGGCACTCCCGCGCCGGTTCACGCCGCGGGTCCCGATTCCAACAGCCACCCGGCGCCCCTGGTGGCGCCCGGACCCATAGTCGTTGCGCCGCGATCGCGAACCGAGGCTCCGAGTGCGGCCGCGCCAGGCGAGTTAGCCACACTCCACTTGGCCGGCGATCCCGGGCCGGGATCAGACCCGGTGGTAGGCGTCGGTGGCGGAGGCTCGGTCAAACCCGTCGGCGACCTCGAGTCCCACGACCGACCGCGGTCGAGCCCTGCCGAACAGGCCGCGACGGACAACAGTCAAGAGCTGGCCCGTCAGGGCTGGGTACCAATCCGGCATTCCGGAGGCGAGGCCGTCCGCGACGTCCAGCGCAAGGTACCCGGGCTGGAGGATAATGCCGCCCTGGGAACCGCCGCGGGTACCACCGACCCCAATGCCCACGCCGACAAGGAGCAGAGCTTCGACATCGAGTCGCCGCCGCTTGGCAAAAGCGGCGAAGGCGGCGATTCCGACGCAGCACGCGCCGGCATGCGCCCGGCACGCGGCGAGGGCAAGCTCGAGACCGTGCTGCACAGGGTGGAGAGCCGCGAGAACTTCTGGACCATTTCCCGGTCGTATTACGACTCGGGCCGCTACTACCGCGCGCTGTGGAAGGCCAACTCGGACAAGGTGCCCGATATCACCAAGCTCTATCAAGGCACGGTCATTCGCATCCCGCCCCCTGAGGATCTCGACCCGGCCTATATCGACCCGCCCGGCAAGCGCCCGGGCCAGAGCCGGACGGACGGCGAGATCCTCGTCCGGCACGAGGGCGAGGCTAACGATTCCGCCTCCACGCGCTCCGATCCGGCCACCACAAACCGCCGCACTGGCAATGTCTCTGGCGATGGTGTGCCCATCCGCCACTCCAGCCGGTCGGACGTCGAGCTGAACCTTCCCGTCTCCGATGCCGCGACCGAGCAGGCCAGCGTCCGCGACTGGTCTTCACGAGGAAGCAGCCGGTCCGATCCGGACGCCGAACCCGAGATCCGCACCCGCAACGCGGTGGCCCGGCCGATCTACAAGGTCCGCCAGTACGACACTCTGCGGACGATCGCCCGTGACACCCTGGACGACCCGCGCAGGGCCAACGAAATCCTGGACCTGAATCGCGACATCATCGACGACCCCGCTCACCTGATCGTCGGCCAGATTCTCGAGCTTCCCGAAGACGCCCGGCCAGGTCGTGCCCGAAATCGGCGATAGGCCCACAGCAGTCGCATAATCGTCTTCAGGATGCCTCACCGTGGCTCGCGCGGTGCAACGCTCGACCCGCGCCACGAATTGTTGTAGGATCAAGCTTCCCTGCCCGACTGCCTGCCTACCTACCTGAGCTTCCCACCAAGGACAACACTCCCATGACACGCTTTGTCCCGCTCGGATTGCACCGTTGCCGGCTGATCATCGCGGCTGTGGTCGGATCATGGCTGATGGCGGACGTTCGTCCGGCGCTGGCTCAATCCGGCGCATCGCCACTTCCCCCGTTCGATTTCCGCCAGGCCGGCGCGGTCGCCGGCTGGGGTGAGCCGCACGACGTGAGCCATATCGAGGCCACAAGGCTGGGCATGGCGGTGCACATTGATGGGCCAGATCCCTACATCTTCGGCCCGGCGCGGGAGTATCCGGCCGGTACGCCGCTGCTTTTGAAGATCCGCCTCAAGTCTTCAGAGGGAGGGTCGTTCCAGGTCTTCTACTTCGGGTCAGGGCAAGGAAGCAGCGAGGAGCATTCGGTACGGTTCGCGGTCAGGCGCGGGGACTGGCAGGACCAGACCGTGCCCTTGCCGCCCCTGGCGCCGGGGTTCCGGCTGCGACTTGACCCGCCCGGCAAACGCGGGGTCTGCCTGATCGAGTCGATCCGGTTCACACCGCGGTTGACCATCGTCGCGCCGGCCTGGCCGAAGCCGACGGTCCGCGAACCGATCCCGGGCACGCTCACGATCCAGAGCGGCGCGCTGGTGCTGAGGCAGAACCCGCACGAGTGGGGAGGATTCAGTGTCGCCGTCGGTGGCCGGCAGGTAGCGACTGGACACAATCGGCCCCTGATCGGCTATCTTGACCCAGCGACCGCGAGGTCGGCCACAGGACCCTCGGTCCGCTGGCTCGATCTTACTGCGGTTGCCACGGTCACGACAGGGCTCGCTCCCGCGACGAAGGCTCTGTCCGTCGAGGCCCAGCTTCGTGATCCCGACGGCGGCCAGTGGCGGCTTCGCCAGGTCTTCCGCCCCGGTTCGCCGGCAGCGATTGACGTGCACACCGAGTGCTCGGTCGATGCCCCGCGCGACGTTGTCTTTCTGCCGCTCTTGCTGCTGCTGCCGGGGCATGGCTCGTTCGGCGCGCTGAAGGGCCAGGCCCTGTTCGCCGGCGTCGAGTACCTGGAGAACGAGCCCAGCAGCTCGACGGCCGACCTTACCGGGCCGGGCGCCAACCGGCGGGTGCCGGCCTCGGCCAAGATCACCTTTCCGCTCATGGCCGTGCAGGCGCACGGGCATTACGTCGGCCTGATCTGGGATCGCGCACTGGAGCTATGCGCCCTGTTCGACTCGCCCGACCGCCTCTTCGGTACCGTGAGGCACGTGCTCGGGCTGCTGGCACCTGGGGCTGAAGGCGCCAACCGCATCGACGGCGAGCTGTTGCCGCTCAAGCCTCTCAAACTGGTCGCCAGCCGTCCGGTGAAGGCCTCGGCGACGATCATCGGCGGCGAGGCAGCAAGCGTGGTTCCAGCCGTCATGCAGTACGTCGCACTCAAGGGCCTGCCGCAACGCCCACCGACTCTGAACCTACCGGATTACGTACGGCTGGCTCGACTCTCCAATCCGTTCGGGCAACCGCTTCCGCCACGCGGCCGGTGGGTCCTTCGGCACCCATCCGGCCGCCGATGCCGCCTGGATGATGGACGAGCTGGCCGTGCTCTGCAGCGACCCCGCCCTGGCCGACCGGCTGAAGACCGCAGCAGCCGATGCCGCGCGGAGGTGCCGGTCGAGCAGCGGATTCACGCCGCGGTCGGCCATAACCGCTATCCGGTCGCACCGCTGGTACTGGGAGCGACGCAGACGCAGAGCTCAAGCTCATCCTCGACTTCGGCGGCGGCAAACTCGGTGGTTAGTCGTGCGGCTTGACGGGCAGCCCGTCACTCTTGACCCGCCCCACCAGCACCTGCCCGACCGCGGCACTCTGATTCTCGAGGTCCAGGGGGGTAAGCCGGTTGCCGTGGAGGTCGAGATTGACCGCTGAATCGCGCATGAGGGCATGGGGGCACCGCGGATCTGGTAGCATGGCTCCGTCATGGATCGAGTGGCGCTCCGGAGAACCACATGAGCTGATTGAACGAACGTTAAACCCAGGCGAAATCAAATCTAGACCCTTTCGCAACGCTCACCGCTGGTGTTTAATCGGTGAGAAAAACGTGACTGGACTTTGTATCGCTCAGGATCAACGAGGTGAGAAGCGGGGGCACCGCGACGCTGCCGTCGCCTGCAGCGACTGAACGGAACTGAAGGGACTGGGCAACGACTTCCGCTGGTGAAACTGGCCCCGAGGGGCTGGAAGGTTGAGCTTCGCACCGGCCGACACAAACTCTCCCCGTACGTGTCGGTTCAACTTTTTTAGAAAGTTGGAGATAGGGATCATGCAACGTTGGCGAGTCTTATCCTACGTGGCGATCGCGTCGGCCTTGCTGGCGGCGCCCTCCTGGCTGTTAGCGCAGCAGGCGAAGCCGGAGACCCCGGCACCCGCGCCCGTCACTGCTGCCGCGGCGCCCGCCGCCGAGCCGGCCCTCGAGCTGTTCGCACCCTTGACCCAGTACGCCCTGCCCGAGCGGATCGGTTTGATCTTGACCCTTGTGATCGCCTTTTCCGGGCTGGTGTATGCCGGCATGCTGGTGGGCCAGGTGCTGGGGGCCGACCAGGGCACCCAGCGGATGCGTGACGTGGCCGATGCCGTGCGCGAGGGAGCGTGGGCCTACCTGATGCGGCAGGCCAAGGCCCTCCTGCCCCTGGTCTTCCTGGTCACCGCGATCCTCTACTTCACCGCCGAGACGACCCACTTCGCTGTCCAGATCGGTCGAGCGGCGGCTTTCTTCCTGGGGGCCGTCTTCTCCTGGCTGGTCGGGTTCGTGGGCATGAACCTGGCGGTGCGGGGTAACCTGCGCGTTGCCGCCGCGGCGCGGACCAGCTACGGCAATGCCCTGCAGCTTGGCTACCGCACCGGGACCATCACCGGCATGCTCACCGACGGCCTCGGCCTGCTCGGCGGCACGACGATCTTCATCGTCTTCGGCGAGAAGGCCTATGAAGTTCTGCTCGGCTTCGGCTTCGGCGGCACGCTGCTGGCACTGTTCATGCGGGTCGGCGGCGGCATCTTCACCAAGGCGGCCGACGTGGGCGCCGATCTGGTGGGCAAGGTCGAGGCCAATATTCCCGAGGACGACCCGCGCAACGCGGCCACCATCGCCGACAACGTGGGCGACAACGTGGGCGACTGTGCCGGTATGGCCGCCGACATCTTCGAGAGCTACGAGGTGACGATCGTCGCCGCCATGATCCTGGGCTACGCCAGCTTCGGCCATAAGGGCGTGATCTTCCCGCTCTTGGTCCGGGCCATCGGCGTGATCGGTTCGATCATCAGCACCTACAGCGTCCGCGCCGGTGCCGACAGCACCAGCGACGAGGCCCTGCACTCGGTCCACCGCGGGTTCCTCATCGGCTCGGTCATCAGCGTGGTCGGCTTCATGCTGCTGGGGCTGGCCTACCTACGCTTCGACGACACCTACATCAAGAACTATCCGCAGGCCGCTCGTGGATTCGCGCTGACGCCTGAGTTCGACGCATCGCTTTCAGCGTTCGAAGCCGGCCGGGAACATCGTGACCTTGGAGATTGGCAATTTGCGTACACTCGCGAGTTGAAAGAGAAAGATAAGACGGTCGATCCGTCGATCCTCGACTCGCCCAAGGTCGCGCAGGCCCTGAAACTTGGCCAGAGCGGGAACCTTGATAACAAAGGTTTCACCAAGCAGTATGACGGCAAGATTCTTAGCGACAGCCAGCCGATCTGGTCCAGCTTCGGGACCTCCAGCGGCCTGGACATGCGCCCGGCCTGGACATGCCTGATCGGGATCATCCTGGCGATCGCCCTGAACAAGTGCACGAGTTACTACACGCACACCATGTACGAGCCGGTCAAGAGCATGGCCAAGGCGTGCCAGACCGGCCACGCGACCAACATCATCCAGGGCTTCGCCGTCGGCTACGAGTCGGCTGTGGTGGGCACGCTGATCATCGCCATCGCGATCCTCTTGTCCGTGTTGATCTACTCCGGCTCCAGTCCGCTGTTCGTCGCCTATGGCGTGGCGATGTGCGGCATCGGCATGCTGACCCTGACCGGCAACACGATCTCGATGGACGTGTTCGGCCCGGTGGCCGACAACGCCAACGGCATCGGCGAGATGGGTTATGACAAGGCCGAGATGGGCGAAAAGAACTACGCACACGCCCGCCAGATCCTGGCCGACCTCGACGCGGTGGGCAACACCACCAAGGCCGAGACCAAGGGCATCGCCATCGGCTCGGCGGTCATCGCCGCCGTTAGCCTCTTCGCCAGCTTCATCGCCGTCGTCGCGGTGGGCAGCGAGGACAAGGTCGCGACCCTGCCGTTGAGCCAGTACCTCACCGAGGCCGGCAAGCTCTCGGTGGCGACACCGCTGGTGTTCATCGGTGCCCTGATCGGCGGCTGCGTGCCGTTCCTGTTCAGCTCGATGCTGATCCGCGCCGTGGGCCGTGCCGCCTTCCTGATCGTCAAGGAGTGCCGCATGCAGTTCCGCGACAAGGAGATCTGGGCCGGCACCAAGAAGCCGGACTACGGCCGGGTGGTCAACATCTGCACCGCGGCTGCCCAGCAGGAGCTGATCGGCCCGGCGCTGCTGGCCATCGTGGTGCCGATCCTCGTCGGCATCTACCTAGGCACTCAGGCACTGGGCGGCTACCTGGCGGGAATGATCATCGTCGGACAACTGCTCGCCGTGTTCATGGCCAACGCCGGCGGCGCCTGGGACAATGCCAAGAAGTTGATCGAAGACGAGCCTCGCACCGAGACGACCGGCAAGGGCTCCGAGAGGCACAAGGCGGCTGTCACCGGCGACACCGTCGGCGATCCGCTCAAGGACACCGCCGGCCCGGCGCTCAACCCGCTGATCAAGGTCATGAACATGGTGTCGCTGCTGGCGATCGCCTGGATCATCGCCAATCACGACAAGTGGTGGCTCTACGGCGTCGTCGGCGTCATCGGTATTCTGCTCGTCGCCTGGGCTATCTGGCGGTCCAAGACCGAGAGCAAGGAATTCCGCGAGATGGAGTCCGAGTTCACTGGTACCGCCGATAAAAGCTTCGAGACCGTAGGTTCCGGCCACTGACCTCGAGCCGGTAAGCTTTGCCTTCGGCTCGCTCGGCCCACTTTGTGGTCAATCGTTCACAAGAGCGCCTCTCCGCACCCTTACACCGGTTCGGAGAGGCGTTTTTCGTCGAGCCATTCCATTCCGGAGCATCGTCCCTTGCCCCATGCCCTTACCTGGCCTAGGATCAAGGGAAAGACCGCGGCATTCATTGAGCGCGGGGATACCGAGATCACCAGCGGAGGAGGCCAACGCCATGTCGGGCATCGGGAAATTCAAGTTGAGCGATGCGCTGCCGAAGGTTCAGGCAGATGCTTTGGGGGACGAGACGCCGTCGTCCAGCCTGGGGGCCAAAGGCAAGGGCAAGGCCAAGCCCAGAAGCAAGAAATCGACCAAGGGTAAGGCCGTGGCGACTCACGAGCAGGCCGCCGAGCAGGTTCGCGAGGCCCGCGAGAGCGTCCGGGCCAAGAATAACGAGGCCTCGATCCGCGGCCACATGGTTGATATCGGCCGCGGCAACCAGCAGGCCGGTCGACAGAAGGCCAAGTGACGCTCAAGGGGAAGCCAAAATGTACGACGGGACCGTCCCGCTTTCACTAGCACCGTAGCGGTTGTTCGGGGACGTGATCGCGACCCGAAGCTGGTGGGCATAGACCTCACTCACCCCGTTCAAGGTCTGGATACGCGACTGCTCGATGGCCGCCATGACCGTCTCGTTGTAAATATCCACGGGGGAACCGTCCGAGGTCGGCAAGGGGATGGCCAGCAGCGATTGTAACAGGCTGGTCGTGCCGCCGCCCGCCACCGCGCCGTAGACATAGTTCTGGATCGCCCCGCGGTTGTTGGGCGTGTGCGGCGGCGTGTTGAAGTAGGGCAGCTTCAGCGGCAAGCCGTTGAAGTATTGCACCAGGTCGATGGCCATCTGGTTGGCACGATTGGTAATGAAGCTGGGGAAGATGCTCGCGGCGCTGGCCACGCTGCTAGATGGCACGCTGGCCGAAAGGGTGGAGCCGGTTGGCACGGTCAGTGAGCTCGGGGTGGTATGGCCCACGAGCAGCATGTTGCCTACAAAGTTCGTCAAGTACAAAGTGCCGATGACGGAGCCATTACCCCCGGTCGCTGTCGCGGTCACCGGTGTCGTCGAACCGGTGGGAAAAAACATCGAGGCATTATTGTCGTTGACCTGTATCGAGCCCGTGCCAAACGCGGAAGGGTAATTGGCCGTCACGGTGGCTGTGACGGGGACCGTAGTGCTTGACTGCTCGTTGATCGCCGTGACGTAATACCCCTCGACCTTCTTGAAGTCGCTCATGAACGCGCAGTACTCGGCGTTGATCTCGGCCACCGGCGTGACGCGCGCGGCAGTGGCACGTACGTGGTGAGCGTCGGTCCTGGCCGCAGCCCGGGCGCTCAGGAGCACGCGCGCCTCGAGTTCGAGACCGGGCTCCAATTCCCGCACATTGCTCCATGGACCAGGGCGAAACCGGCGATCCGAGCGGCCCTGACGTCTCTTTGGTTTGTGCACCCGCATCAGTCGAAATCCTCACAGATCCACGCCACCCCACCTATCTCCATGCCAGCCAGGCCACACCAGTTCACGAGGTGCGAACCAGGAACGACCGCGCGGCGCGCTGGCACTTCTCCCGGCGTGGTCCGACCTCGCGCCTTCGTTGGAACTATCGGCTTTTCGAGCCATTCTCGCCATTCCGAATTCCCCATTAGGGAATCCCCGCAGAATAGTCTCGGCATGATTCGAGTTTTCTGTTCTACTCCCCTCCGTTGTGGTTTCGGATTCGAGAACTGGTCCCAGGGAGGGGATGATGAAAGTTCTCACGGAC
>JBEKTN010000308.1:0-10623 GCA_049516015.1 Isosphaeraceae bacterium
GCCTCACCTGGAGACCTCCGGTCGGCCGAACGGTAGGTCTGGCGACCCTCGGCGAACGAAGCAAATCGCAACGAAAGCTGCCGGGATCAGAGGGCGGTCAAGGCCAACTTTGCAGCATGCCAGTCCACACGTCCCGCGAGCTCTGCAAGGGAAGTCGCGCGTCGTTGACATCAGCGAAATCGATGCGGTCTAATAAGGGAAGTCGCCATTGATATGTTGCCGAACCCTTAGTCTTAGAGCGATTGCGGCATTCCATGTCCACTACGATCGAGGCTGTCTACGAGCAGGGGGTCCTGCGCCTCAGCCGGCCAATCGACCTGGCCGACGGCACACGGGTCGATGTCATTGTGATCGCGTCCCATCCGGCGCTCACGCCGGTGATACCGGATGAGCCTGGCCCAAGGAAGAGGACTCCCGCGGAGACCATGTCCGATATCGCGGCGATGCCGATGGAATCGAGCCCGGACGGCTTTTCGGGCGAGGACCACGATCAGGTTCTTTATGGTGGGGATGAGCCACGATGATCTTCGTCGATTCCGCAACCGAGGCCGATCCGGACACGTTCCTCATCTGTGGAGCTTACCAAGCTTCGCGATCCGGATGATCGCCTCAGGCTTTCCAGCCCTCCGGCAGGGCGATGATCGACATGCCAAAGCGATCGGCCAGCGCGACGACGTCGGGCTGGTCGATCACGATCGTCTTGGCGGCCTCGATTGCCAGGACTCGGGCGCCGGCCCGATGCAGGTTCTCGATCGTCGTCACGCCGATCGTGGGCACGTCGAACCGCATGTCTTGCTGGGGCTTGGCGACCTTGACCAGGGTCCAGCCCCCGGCCCGGCAAAGGAGGCCGGCGCGGTCGATGCAGCGGTCCGTCCCCTCGATGGCCTCGACGGCCAGTGTCGCCTTTTCCTTGACGGCCACCGACTGGCCGACGTCCAGCCGCCCCATCTCCTTGGCCATCACCCAACCGAACTCGATGTCGCTGCGCTCCGCCGCAGTCGGTGCGCGGCGCGTGAGAATGCCCTCTTTCACAAGCAACTCCGGGCAAAAATCCAGGGCCGAGGCAAACGTCATTCCATCACGCTCGAATTCGTGGATTACTGTGAGCAAGAGCGAATCGTCCCGGTTGTCGGCACGAGATCGGCGGTACCACCACTGCAAGGTCCGGAGATCCGGACAGAGCTGGACGAACCGCCAGGGCGTGTAGATCACGTTCTTGGTGACCTTGCCGGCCATGACGACTCGCTTGACACCCTGACGGCGAAGTGTCCGGATCATCTTGCCGAGCTGGGCAACCCCGACGACCTCGAAGCTGGTGCAGAGGGTCCGCAGCTCCTCGGGATATTCATACTTGATACCAACGCAAGCGACCGAAAGTCCCTGACGCTGCGCTGCCTCCGCGAAGAGTATCGGGAATCGCCCGCTGCCTGCCACGAGTCCGACCATCCCGGCGGCAGGATGCGCCCGATCGGATCGCAGGTCCTGACCGCTTGTGGATCTCCAAGCAGAGGGGCTCGCGCCCCCGGCTGCGTGGCCGATCGACCGCTTCAAGAGTGATCGAGTCACGCCTTCCACTCCCCGCCCGATGGGTCAACCAGACCGCCAGATCTGGTTGGTTCACAAGGACACCTGTCTTCCTGGCCGATCGCCGATCAGCCACCTTGCGCACCGCTTCAGAAACCCGTCGGGTCCGCCTGAGGATCGATTTCCCGGTCGGCTTCGGGGTCAGCAACTCCGGCGCTTGCGCGATCGGTCTTTGCTTGCATCGACAGCGCGGCCGTGATCACGTCGATCTGCGCCTCGAGCTGGCGGAACTGGCGGTGCATTTCCGGCAGCCGCGCGATCATCTGGAAAATCCGCCGCTGCTCCCGCACCGGGATGGCCGGCGAGCCCAGAACCTGCTGTCCGCTGGGAATATTGCGGTGGACGCCGGCCTGCGCGCCCACGATCACACCGTCGCCGATCTGGGTCTTGTCCTTGATCCCCGCCTGGCCGGCCATGACGACGTTGTCACCGGTCGTGCAACTGCCGGCGATGCCGACCTGCCCGCAGAGCAAATTATGCCGGCCGATCTGGTTGTTGTGACCGATCATCACCAGATTGTCGATCTTGGTCCCCTCGCCGATCCTGGTTGCCTCGAAGGTCGCCCGGTCGATCGCGCAATTGGCGCCGATCTCGACGTCGCTGCCGACCTCTAGCCCCCCGGTGTGAGGAATCTTGACGTGCCGGCCGCTCACCTTGCGGTAACCAAAGCCATCTCCGCCCAGAACGGTGCCGGCGTGGATCTCGACTCGGTCATTGAGGACGACTTCCGGATAGAGCACCGCGTTGGGATGGATTGTGCACCCCTGCCCGATCCGGCACCCCTCCCCGATCACGACGCCCGGGAAAAGTGTCGTTCCCTCGCCGATCTCGGCCTTCTCTCCCACGTAAACGAAGGGGTAAACGGCGACGTTCGCGCCGATCCGCGCGGTCGCGGCGACAAAGGCCTGAGGATGAATGCCAGTCCAGCGCGGCTTCTCCTCCCCCGCGAGATGGTTGCGGACGGCGAGGAACGCGGCGATCGGGTCATCCACCTCGATGACAGCCAGATCTTCCTTGATCGCTGGTCGACTGTGGTTGAAGTGGGGGCCAACGATCGCGGCCGAGGCGGGTGAACTTCGCAAGAGCTTGGCGTACCGCTCGCTCTCGATGAAGGTAATATCCCCGGGGCCCGCCTCGGCCACTGGCCGAGCCGAGCGTATCGAGACGCTCCCATCACCCACCAGACGTCCGCGAACCAAGGCCGCAAGCTGTTCGACCGTAGCGACCACGGGCGATTTCCTTTCTTCCCTGAAAGGAGCAGACATGGACCAGGCTTCCACTACCCGCAAATCAACCCCAGTCCAGCCCGGCTGAGATCAGGTTGACCATGTGCTCGCGATTCGTCGAAGGGCCTTCCTGGCCGCGCCGGAATCTAATCCAACTCGTCAAGTCGGGCAAGCCGAGTCCACTTGCCCGATCCGAGCGAAATCTTCCGTGCGGCCGCCCCGCGCTTCGCGTCCATTCCTGTAAATCGTCACACGCCCCCGATTAACTTCAGGCTTCAGCCAATCGCGACTCCAGCAGGGCCGTCAAGTCCGGCACATGAGGGAAATCATGCGGCCGCTCGGCCGCACGATCGAGAAGCAAGGCCGAAAGACCGGCCCGCATGGCACCTCGCACGTCGTTTTCCAGGTCGTCGCCGACACAGAGGATCTGCCAGGCCGGCAGGCCGAGGCGCTGGCAGACCGCCTCGAAGAACGATGCATGGGGCTTACGAAAACCGACTTCCGACGAGATGACCAAAGCGTCCACGGCCCAGCTCAGCTCGGGAAGACCCATCACCACCCCGCGCAGCCGGCCGTCGAAATTCGAGCCCACGCACACGGCGATTCCGGCCTCATGGATCGCCCGCAAGGCCGGGGCGACATCCGGGAAACACTGCCACGACTCGGGCCGGCCGAAATGCTCCCAGAGCTCGGCGAAAGTTCTTTGCGGGTCTGGGACTTCCGGCAAGACCTTGGTGACGATCCTGCGCCACCGCCAGATCTCGGTCGCCTCGTCGGTCGAGTGAACTCCGCGGTCGCCTCTGACCTCGTCGCTCTGGAAGTGGAGGTTGAAGCGAGCCCGCACCTCGTCCCGGTTCAGCTCCACTCCTTGCCGCCGCGCCGCCTCGGTATAGGCGTCCGCCACAGAAGGCACCGGTTTGATTAAAGTTCCCACCGCATCGAGGACGATCCCAGCGATGAGGTCCCAATTCGGTTGCTTGCTCATGGGTGTCGTTCAGCGTGAAAAAGATTCATATTGTGCCGTCCGGGCACGAAACCGCAGCGTGTGACTGCCGGCAAACCGACGCGGATACACGGCAACCTGGGTAAGTCCAACAAACATTGTGGCCCTCGGAACAGAACTAGGGAAGACTTTGTCACCTTCGGCCGGGCCCTTCACTTACAATCTTCATCAAGGAATTGAGCCCATGCAACCCCCGCAACAGCGCCCAAGCACCCACGTACCTTCGACTTACGCGACGAGCATTCCGACAACGCAGATCCAGGCCCTGGACCGTCGCCATTTGCTCGACCAGCAACAGCGCGCATTCCAGGGCAATCACAGCGCGTCCCGTGACACCGTCACTCGCCGCAGGCCTCCGGCCTGAGGCGAAGGAGACGGCCTGGTCGCTGCTCTCTGCTCTATTGAATTGAGCAACGCACAGGCCGTCTTCAGATGATCCCGCCATTGACCCGGAGATTCTCTCCGGTGATCCATCGGGCGTCGTCGCTGGCCAAAAGTGCCACCACCTCAGCGATGTCCTGGGGCTGCCCCAACCGTCCCAACACGGCAAACTGGCCAAGCCGCTGCATGTCCCGCTCCGCCTTGCCAGGAGAGAGGATTGTTGCCCAAGGCCCCGGCATCGTTGATCAGGATTTCAAGCCTGCCGAAACGCTCGAGAGATGCGTTGAAGAGCCGGTTGACCTGGTCGAACCGAGCCACTCTGGTCGGGGGTCGAAGAGTTTGCCGTTTTTGCAAGTTTTTCACGATGGATTGTTGTTCTTGACTTTCTTGCCTGGTTCCGCCAGGCGGTCAGCCACGGGCGATCACGGTTCTGATCCCAGGTTGGGTCATCGTAGCTGTGATTTCCTGGAAAGCTCTGGCGCAACCTGGCTCAACGTAGGCGACAGTGGCTCAACCGCGGGAAATTCTCGAAATCCTTGGTTTTTCCTGGAAACCCAACTTGCCGCCAGCGGTGGCTGGGTCTTCCATGATCGCCTTGAAAGTAAGGAATCGTTCCGATCGAGCGACCGTCGATCCCGTTTCCAACCGCACAAGCCATCGTGACTTGATCGTTTGGCATGACTATTGCTGGTTTAGCTGCCGCCGCCTGCCTGAGCTGATCATCCCCGCCTCCGCGTGTGCAAGACTGACCGGGGTTAACCAGTCACGAAGACGTAACGGACGCAGAGTTCGCACTCAAGAACGCAGGCGAGGTTCGAGGGGATCGGGCTTGTCGTAAATTCAAACGAGGCAATTGTCTCTGGGCTGCCAGGACGGCCGCTCGAGGTTGAGCGAACAGGAGGTTCGTGATGACCGCGTTCAAGTACCTTGCCATGAGCGGCTTGATCTGCGGATTGCTGGCGCCCTCGGCGCTCGCGGCACCTATCTCCTCGACCTCGGGAGATTGGTGGTGGTGGTCACCAGCCTATGCCAGTGCAGCCACCAGCAACTGGGCCCCCGACCAATCCGCCAATTCTTTCTCTGGTCCCTCAGTTACCACCAGCACGCCAACAGCCCCTGTCTTCCTGTCGAATTATGTCCCCGACACCGCCGCGACAGTGGTCGCTCCTACCCCGGCCCCGGCTTCTACCCCCGTCGCGGACGCAAACCTGAACCTTGGCTCAGGCCCCTACCCGCTGGAGAGTACCATCACAACCGGTAACGCCCAGCCCTGGTATAACAGCTCGCAGATCGCCAGCTTCTTTGGCGGTCAACCGACCGCTCAACAGGTGTCCTCCTTTGACAACGTCGTCATGCAGCGGGTCGAGCAGACATTCCAGCAGAGCGGAGTTCCCATCACGCTGACCTTGAACTCGAGCGACCCTGCCGCCCACACGCTGAGCCTGGTCTCCAATACCACCAGTAACTCAACCCCGGGGGTCATCGGGATGACGCAGATTGGAGCCAGCGGTTTCAGCTTCATCGACCAGCAAGCGCACTCCGCGCAGTCGCTCGATCAGCTTGAATGGATCGTCGCCCACAACATCTCCCACGAGCTCATGCTCTCTTTCGGGGTCGGCGAGAACTACGACCAGACGGGCAATTACATCGACGCAAGGAACGCGAACTGGGCGATGATGGTCGACCCGAATGCCACGTTCAGCCAGGCCGCGGCCCAGGCACTGCAAGCAGCTCTCTCATCGAACTCCACGGGCACAACGGGCGTCCAGGACGCACAGTTGATCAACGGGCAGCCCGTGCCCGAGCCGACGACCGTGGCCTGCTGGCTCGCCGGGCTCTCGGCCGCAGCCCTCATGCGTCGGAAGCTGATCGGCACTCGGTGAGAAACAATCCCGTCAGCTCAAAACGGCCACGGCTCCAACCGATCCCCTCTGTCAAGGCGTGAGCCGGTACCAAAGCCCGACCTCGCCAAGCCTTGCCGACTTCATCCCACCCCGGATAAGTGGATTCCTCGTTCGTCAACGAGGCCCGCCGGTCGGCGGCCGAACACGAGGAGGGGAAAAGGGACATCACTGAATAGCGCTTCCTTAACCCCTAAGCCGCTTGCATCAAGCGTTTACGTGCATGTCCCCGAGGCTCCTTCCCCTCTCAAACGGTCGATATCAGTGATGTCCCTTTTCCCCTCTCCCGCGCAGCGGCATGATCGGCTGACACCGATTTCCCGTTTAGTCGTCGCAGCTTGCCGGGACGGCCTTTGACTGCGTGGAAATCGGTTTACCAGTTAACGACCAGCGAAGGGGGCGTCCATGTCGACTAACCACCAGTCCCAGGTCATCACCTTGCTGGCATCCTCGACCCACTCGACCTGGGCAGTCAGGAGGGCCTGCATCTGTGCCTCCGCCACCTGCCGCTGAACCTCGAGGTTTTTCTTCCACTCGCCGATCAGCTTGGCACGGAGTTCCTCCAGCTCCTTGGTCGTGTGGACGGTGAGCGCTTGTTCAATGATTTTCAGCCCGCCGTTATACTGGGCTTCCAGCGTCTCCTTCTGCTTCTTGAGCAGATCCCCGAAGGTGTCGGCCCACTTTTGAATGGACCGGACCTGCGCAGGCCCGCCCCCCCAGAAGTTGCCCCAGGTCCGGAACATCTCCTGCTGGACCTGAATCGCCGATTCGGTGGACTTACGGAGACTCTCAAATACCAGGTCGTACATGGTTTGTCGCTCCTCCGGCTCTGGGAATGAGGGTTGGGGTGAACAATTAAGCCAAAGTCCCGAAGCGGCTCTTACCACAACCGCCTTAGAATTAGGAACTTAAGCCCACTAAATTTCCGGCGCCGCCTGGACAATCTGTTTTTTCAGCTCTATCTTCCAAGGGGAAAGAGGGACATACAGGTTTTCCCGGGCCTCCCGACAGGTTCTGGGTTCGTTTCCTCTCTCCTCACGCCTAAGAGTTGATCGCTAGAGAATCGTGACGTCACCTACGCCCAACTGGCAATCTGCACATTCTTATCAAATATAAGCACGCCAGCGCTCACTTCAAGATCATGCGAGTCGGGACCAAGAGGTGCATGTAGTTCGATCTTTCCAGCCTCTACCGCAACTCTAAATCGACCGACCTCCTCGCGACCCACGATCCCTGCCGCGCGGCACTTGCCTTTGATAGAGCGTAGAGGGCATTCGACAGTTAGACTCAAGGCGTTATCTTGAAATGAGAAGGTAAACCCGAGACCGCGCCGGATCGAGACCGTGATGGCTGTGAAGGCACTCCCTGGGGGGCTACCGCTCCGTTCTTCAGCAATCTCGATGACGTCGCCTCGCCTCTCACACCGGAATGCAAGCGATTCAAAGATAGTCGCCGCAGAAACCTCGTCGATAGCCTCGACAACCTTGACCGCCTCGATTTCGGAGCCCGTATCGACCGGTTTTACTGCAATTGTGACATCATTACAACGGGATACGTTGATGCTGGTTACGCCGTCACACTAGGGTAACCCTTCGATCGATTGCCTGAATTCACCTAACGAGTCTGAGGAATTCATAGGGCTTGGATATCTCGTTGAAACTGTCAGTGTTGGAGTGAGAGGTGCCTGCTCGGTTACTATCTTCGGCTTAAAGAAGAAACGCAAGAAAAAAAACCAGATTTTCTACCACCTTTGGCGTAATGCGACATAAGGATATATTCCATAATGAGTTACGGAAGCCAGTAATAGCTCAAAAATTGCGGGGCGTCTCACGCGGTCGCGAGACACCGGCAATTTGTCGCCGAACAGAAAGGGCCGGGAGGACGAATCCCCCCGGCCCCAGCGTCCCGAGCTGCACGACGGAACGATGCTTTGGCAGCGACGCGCCCTGCACGGAACGTGCGACAGTTCCGGGGAAACCATACTTAATTCTTCGGAGTCAGGAATGCTGTCCCCGAACTACGTGGCGATGCACCTACTCGCCATCGGCATCCTGTCCGAGCCGTTTAGCTGCTTCTTGGAATCAACAGCGGCTTATCACCTTCCCGTCATCCGCATGTCGGGCGAACGGCGGGGAGAGAAAAAGGGACATCACTGATCGTTGATTGTCTTTCGGGGCCGGCCCGGTCCGGGGAGTGTGAAGCCCAGCCTCAGCCGCGCGGCGGTTGCCAGCACCCATTGCGCTGTTCCCAATGGGCGGCCCCGTCCCACGCACTCCCGCACCACTCGCAGCTCTTCCTCCGACAGGCCGGCATTGACCAAGGTTATCCAGTTCCTGGGGCGCTCCACGGGCCACGGGCTCAAGACCAAGTCGTTGCTGCAATGGGCGCACCGCCAGAAGGATTATTGGTGTCAGTTCTTATTTCGCCGAAATGAGATCTGATACCAATAATCCTCCATGAAATAAGATCTGACACCAATAATCCCGACGTGCCGGCAATCCTGGGTGCGTGGGGCGGTGACATCGACGCCCCAGAGGGAAGGTCCCCACACTCCTCTAACATTGGCTCGCTGCTCTCGCCTTCCACGCAGCCACAGCCACCCGAGTTCACGGCGGGCTTGTCATCCGCCATCCGGCATTTGTCATCTGTCATCTGCCATCTGCCATCCGGCATTTGTCATCTGCCATTTCTCCTTCCCCATTCCCCGTTCCGAATTCCGCATTCCGCATTTTCCAGCGGAAGAGGCGGCTTCGCGGGGTCAGCGCCGGCTTCCGGTTTTCGGGAGGCGGTGGCGGATAGCCTCGATCTCGTCACGGAGCGGACGGGAGCCGAGGAGGGCGCGATCGGCCCGACGAATCAGGTTGCGCACGCTGTCGGGATGGGTCAGCCCAAAAGCCGCGGACAGCTCCCGGAGCGTCACCGGCGTCAACTCCCGCGCCAGCCAGGCGGCCAGATCCCGGCTCACCGCGCCGCTGCGCTGTTGCAAGAAGCTATCCACGGCGATCCCATAGTGCTTGGCCACGGCCGCCAGGACCGCCCGGTAATCGGAACACGCCAGTCGACGCGCGGCGGGGACCGCATCGGGATGCCTCGGCAACGTCATCCCAGCGCGCACCCGGTCGACGAACTTCGGGCTGCCCAGGAGCCAGCCGCCAACAGCCTCCCGAAAGGGATCCTCCGGCATGGCCGCCAGGCCCTTTTCGACGAACCGTCGATACGCCGCCTCGGGCTGGCTGCCTCCCATCTCGCCCTGCCACGCCGAGTAGATTGCCTCATAGGCCACCCACCTGACCCGGTCTCGCCTCCGGGCATAGCCGGGATAGCTTGACCACGGCCAGTCAGCCGGATGCGCGGCCAGAGGCCGCTTCCCCCGTACCGGGTTGAGGTGAACGTAGCGACTGACCGTCCAGAAGTAGCTCTCATCCTCGACCAGAGCGGATTTGAAGCGGCCATGGGTGAGGTGGCCCGGTCGACGATGCCGCTTGGCGTACCAATTGGCGTAACCGGAGACGAGGTACTGCATGCCCCGAGACAAGTTGGGCTGGGGCGTACGGAGGAAAAGCTGGAAGTGGTTGGGCATGAGCACGAAACTCAGCAAGTCCCAACCGAACCGCCCCACCGTTCGCTCCAGTCCTTGGAGCAACCGCTGGTAATCACGCTCGTCCTCGAAGACAGATCGCCTGAGGTTGCCACGGGACACCACGTGATGAATCGCGCCGGGGTATTCGATCCGCAATGGTCTGGCCATGAGCCAATATTACCACATGGGGCACGTCGCGACAACCGGAAACCGGCCCTGACCCCACGAAGCCGCTGACCGCGAAGCCGCCACCGTGTCCCATGGCCGGGGATCGGGCTTGATGCCGCCCGGCCCGTTCGTCCAGTCGATTGGCCGCGGCATGTGACAGTCGATGCGGGAGAAAATCGCGGCGGCCTGGCTGCCAACCTCGGAACCGAACTGAGCTCCCGCCCAGTCGGCGTAGAAGTCGTCGGCCGGCAGGTAACGCCGATGACCACCGCCAGCCGACGCGGCCTGGCTGGCCGCAGTCTGGTTCCCGCCCTCGTGCCGCGACGGCTCCCACGCGGCCGCGGCCAGCGCCGCGACGTTGGGGCTCAGCGCGCGCGGGTGCGCCAGTGAATGCCCACCAAGCCAGTGCAGCCATAGGCCAGGGCATCCGCGGCGTCCTTGCGCATTCGGCCCGCCCAGAGCTGGACCGACGTGAGCCCGGGGTCGTCTTCCAGCCAGGGGATGGCCCACTTGGGCCGCGCCTGGACCCGGGCAAACCCGGGCTCGACCGGCTCGTTCCCCACCTGCCGGTTGATGCAGCTCATGGGCATCTCCGCCGGCAGGAACCGGTCGAAGAGCGCCGGCTGCCAAGGCGGGCCGAGCACCCAGCCGCAAGTGGCTAGATGTCCATTTCGTAATTTAGCTACCAGCTTCCACAGCTCTGGACAATTCGCGGGGTTTATGGGATTTAGTGGATATTGTTACGGAGATCGATCTCATTCGGGCTACAACATCATGGAT
>JBEKTN010000309.1:0-10611 GCA_049516015.1 Isosphaeraceae bacterium
CAACCCCGTTTTTAATGCCAGACGCCTATAGTCATAAGACGATTAAAAACCCAGGCTGATGAGGGACTGGGCCCACAGCCGAAGGCTGGGGACTCCAGCCGACGAAGCTGGCTATGTCGTTCCGCGTCAGCCCCCAGCCAGCAAGCTTGCGAACCTGATCAGGATCGATGTTCGGGACCATGCTCTCGGCCTCGTCACGCAGCAGCTTGGCAGTCGCGTAACAGAGCACCCGCCGGGTGGGTGGCTGTTGAAGCAACATCCCGGCCGCGACAGTTTGGCTATGAAACGCCGCAGTTGCGGTTGGAGCGAAGACTTCATGCTGGAAGTCCCTACCGGAGCAACGATTCAGTGAGCGCTGGCCCTGGTCCTGTTGACCCTTCAATCGAAGGTTGACGGGAAACTGGCTACTGATCTGCGGTTTGAGCCAGCTCCAGCGCGGTCTCCCATTCGTTCCGGGCCAGGGCGCAGAGGGCGAGCAGGCGGAGGGAATCGGCGCCGGGGTGGAGGTCGTGGCAGCGCAGTGCGTGGCCCAAGGCGAGGTCTGGCTGGCCGGCGTCGAGGTGGAGGATGCAGTTGCGGCGGTGATCTTGGTGGGCCGAGCACGCGGCGCGAAGCAGTCTCAAGTCGCATCGGCAGCGCCGACACGACTCGGACCACTCCTGAAGAGCACGGCAGGTCGGGCAGCGAACCTGATCGGGTGCGCCAACGTCCATCAGCCTTCCTTTCAGTTGATCACTTGTCTTCCAGGTAGAAGATGATGTCCTCCATCTCGCGACTGATGCCCTCGATTTCGTCTTCCGATCTCCGTTCGATCGCCGAGCGAAGGCTGTTGAGCAGGGCGCGCAACTCGGACGCGTCTGCGTCATTGGCGCCGGGGATGATGTGTTCCGCCTTGGCCGCAAGTCTGTTGGCGGAGTCGACGACGGCTCGCAGGGCGGGCGCCATGGTGGCTGTCTGATCGTTCGCCTCGTGGATGTGCCTCGCGATCGGGCCTGTCAGGGACAGCATTGGCGTTTCGAGGCCGAGGTCCTCGCCTTCCTGGTCTTCGACCGTCTCGAAAGCCGCTTGCAGGCGATCGGCCGCGTCGCTGCGCTGGCGGACCCGAAACCGCTCGGTGGCATTGTCGATGGTCACTCGCTTGACCAGTCCCGTCGCTCTCTCGGTCGCGGTGACCTTGAGGATGCCGCTCAAGTCGAGGTCGAGGCGGACGAGAATCTCGTTGCCGGCCGGAACGCCGGCCAGTCCCTCGACGAGGAAATCGCCCACCTGGGTATTGAACCGGATGTCCTCGTTCTCTCCCTGATAGATGCGAATATCCGCCGATTTCTGGCCGTTGCAAGCAGTCATATAGATCTCGGTGCGGCTGGCTGGAAGGGGCGTGTTGCGAAGGATGATGGGGGAGAAATGATGGGACGACATGAACCCATGCAGATCGCCGATCGCCTTGATTCCCAAGGTATGCGGTGTGATGTCGACCAGGATCGGGCCGACCTCGACTCCGGCGATCAGGCCCCCCTGCACGGCCGCACCCATGGCCACGGCCAGGTCGGGTTCAATCTCCGAGTGCACGGGCCGGCCCAGCCGCTCTTCCAGAAGCCGGTGGATCAGCGGGGTGCGTGTTGCCCCTCCGACCAGAACAACCTTGTCGATCTCGGTGGCTTGCAGTCGAGCGTCGGTCAAGGCTGCGTCGAGACAGCCCAGAGTCTTGATCAGGAGCGGGTGAATCAGGTCCTCGTACTCGGCCCGGGCGATCTCCATGCTCAGGTGCAGGGGCACGTTGTCCTTGCTGGCAATGAATTCTTCCTCGATCGACGCGACTGCCTCGAACGAAAGACGTTTCTTGGCTTCCTCCACGGCGTGCAGCAATCGCGACCTGGCGTGCGGCGACTGGCGGAGATCGATCGCGTGCTTCTTGCTGAATGAATCGCAGACATGATCGAGCAGGAGCTGATCGAAGTCGTCGCCGCCGAGCTGGGTATCGCCGTGGCTGGAGAGAATCTCCACGACGCCCTGCTCGACCTGTGCCACGGAGACATCGAAGGTCCCGCCTCCCAGGTCATAGACGAGCAGTCGTTCTCGGTCCTGAGGATGAGGGTCGTACGTCAAGACGGCTGCCGTCGGTTCGTTGATGATGCGAACGACGTCCAACCCGGCAAGCTCACCCGCCTGGCGCGTGGCCTGGCGCTGGCCGTCGTTGAAGAAGGCGGGCACGGTGATCACGGCCCGGGAGACCGGATACCCCAGCGTCTTTTCGGCTCGATTCTTGAGCGTCCGCAGGATGATCGCCGAGATTTCCTGGGGGCTGTACTTCTGGTCGCCCAGCGCGACCGTGGTTTCCTGCCCCATCTTTCGCTTGATCGACCGGATGGTCCGTTCCGGCGCCAGCGCATACTGGTTGCGGGCCGGCTTACCGACCAGCAGGCGGCCCTCCGTGTCAAGCCCTACGACCGAGGGGAGGATCGGATCGCCGTCCTCCTCGAGGACGACGGGCTGACCGTCGCGAATGATCGCGACCTCGCTGTTGGTGGTTCCCAGGTCGATGCCGATGATGGTTTCCATGGGGCTTTCTCCTTCACTCCGTTTCGAGCCAGGCTGTCCGGGATCCGTTGTCTCCCGATGGTTCGTGGGCAGTGGCGTGCGGCAGGGAGGGGTCCGCTGCGCCATCAGGTTCCTCGTGATCTCCGTTTCTCTGGCCGCGCACCGCCCGGACCTCGGCCAGGCGGAGGACGCGGCCCCTCCAGGTGTATCCTCTCCGCAGCTCCTCGATGACGGTCCGAGGCGGCCAGTCCGGCGCGTCGGTGACCTCGATGACGATCATCCGATCGGGATCGACCGGGCAGCCCAGGCAGGCGATCGGCTCGATGGCCTCTGACTGCAACACCTTGCGCACGCGGTTCTGGATCAGGTCGAATCCCTCGAGCAGCGACTGCAGCCAATCCCGGTTCATCCCTTGGGCCTCGCGTTCGATGGCTTCCCTCATCTGCCGGTGGTACCGCCGCAAGAGGAAGCGGCGGAGCCAGGGCAGGCCCGCGTGCATCCGGTCGAGGGCTTGACCGAGCTTGCGGGGGGTCTGCTCGGTCCCGACAATTCGGGCCTTCTCGATCTCGATGCGGCAGCGATCGAGCGCCTCGTCGAGGGTCGCCAGTCCCTCGGCGATTGGCTTGCCGGCAGACCATGCCGCCTGTTCTTCCCGGGGTGCAACCGAGCGAAAGTGCTCGATCGCCTGGCGCAGCGCCGGCAGCAAGGACTCGGCCTGTTCCTGCAAGCCGCGCGTGCTCTTGGTCTGCAGCTTCAGCTCCTGCCGCAGCGCCGTGAATTCCTCGACCAGGTCGATAAGACCGAATGGCCGGCACGAATCGTGCTCGGCCTCCGGCATCAAGGCTGAGGCGGCCGAGTTGGCGGCATCGGCGCGCGCCCCTGCCAGCCACTGGTGGAAGCGGGCCAGGACTGATTCGATCTCGCCGGGACCACTCATGCGGAATCTGCCCAGGAGGTCAGCACGGAGATCGGGAACCGGGCGGCCCTCAGTCGACCGCGCAGTTCTTCGCCGATCATCTCGAGGGAGTCGGTCCGGGATTGCGGCTCAAAGATCCTGGCCTCGAGCCGGCTTACGGGATCGCGCAAAGCGTCGTAGGCAGCACGGATCTCCGCGAACCGCTCAGGCGCCCGGTCAGGCGGAAACTGCCGGACCAGTTCCAGGTAGCGCCGGCGGATCTCCGTTTCGTCGGCCGAAGTCGGCAAGCCAAGTTGCTCGTAGGGATCGTTCATGAAAGAGTATCAACCTCGTGGTTATGAGCCAGATTTCCCTTCGCGCTGTGATCCACGGTTGGACCGGCGGAAAGCAGGAAACGCGCGGCCGAAGAACGGGCGGGGACCGCCGCCGTCCTCTTCCTCCTCTTCCTCCTCTTCCTCCTCTTCCTGAGCGGCCCCCATGAAAGCCCCGAGAAAATCCTCGAACGATCCCGGTTTTCCGCTCGGGACGGGAATGTGTCCAGGGGCGGCAAAGGGGAGGCCGGCCATCCGGGAATGCAGCTCGTTGCAGACCGAGAGCATTTGCTTGATCTTGGGAACCATGAGCATCTCCCGGCGCCGCGTCGAGGCTTCCGACAGTCGCAATGCTTCTTGCAGATGGTGGCGAATGTCATGCCGCCAGAACGCGGCTGGGCCGCTCATCTCGACGCCGGCCGCAACCACGTGGAGGATGGCGGATTCCGGATGGGCTTTCAACCCGCGCTGGACCAGCTTGCGCGTCAGCCCGCTCTCCTTGGGAAAGTGGCCGAGGAACTCGCAGACGTGCTCCAGGTCCTCGAGGCGGTAGTTCAGGCGGGTGGTGCGGCGCAGGTACTTGAGCACCTCGGTGGCGTCGTGGTCGCGGCCATCGTAGTCGATTTCGAGGACAAGGAATTCAGTCAGGAACGATGCCATGGCGCCGGCCGTCTCGCTGCGGCACTTTTTTCTGAGCTCTCTCATCCAGAGCTCGCCATAATGGTTCCGGGTTGCCTTGGTTAACCTGAACCGGATCGACTCGACGTGCAATGACAGCCACAGAGGGGCCGGTTCCGGGAGCATGGCGCCGGCTTCTCGCACGTAGCGATCGGCCAGGTCGCCCTGGCCGGCCTTGGTCTCAAAGATTGCCTTCAGCGCCAGGTAAGAGAAGACGCGCAGCTCGTCGGGCCGCAGTTGTTCCATCGCCGCGAACTGGGCTCGCCCCTCGTCCCATCGTTGCTGGAGAGCCAGGCTGCGTGCCAGAGACGTTCGGATCCTCATTTCCAGCGCGACGAGGGCTTCGTCCAGGGGCTTGTGCCTGCGCGCTTTTGACAGAATCTCCAGAGCCGCGGCGTGTTCGTCGCGATCATGCAGCTCCAGCGCCATTTCGATCAGTGTGTCCACATCTTCGGGGAAAACCTCGAGGATGCGCCGCTTCGCCTCGATCAGCCTCTCCGGCTCGTCCGACATGCGGTAGACTTCGACGAGGAGATCGTATGTCGGACGGTGCCCTGGGGCGAGCTTGAGGCTGCGTTCGATGCAGGTCGTGGCTTGTTGCACCAGTCGATCTTCGTCCATCTCCAGAGTGTTCTCGTCTTCGTCCTCGAAATCGAGATCGTCGAAACCGTCGTCGAAGTCAAGGTCCTCGTCTTCCTCCGAGCGATCATCGAGCTCGGCGAGATACAGTTGCGCCAGGTGCTTCCAGACCAGGGCCTGGGCCAGCGACCGTTCCTCGGCCTTCAAAGCCGTGCAGTTTTCCAGGTCGGCGATGTACTTGGTCCAGTACTTGATGGCTTCGGACGTACCATCAAGGGGACGTTCCCAGGTCAGGGCCCAGAGACGATTCCAGCCGGGGTCGATGGCCAGCGGCTCGGCCACCTGGGTGAACTCCCGGAGCAACCGGGTCCCCGAGGTGTGGTTGAGAGAGGTCGCATGTTCAAGCAGCGGCGCAAGCAAGCTGGAGGTGAGCTTCTCGGCAAGTCGGGGGTCCACTGCCCTGAGGCTGAGCCGGAGCGATGTGATTCTCCGTAAGACGTCGACCCAGCGATTGTTGGCGACAAGGACGCTCAGCTCTCGGAGCCGAGGCAGTATTCGCTCGCCGTAAACCAAGCTTTCCAGCTCCCCGAAGTCTGGTCCCCCGACGTCCTTCTCCGATTGGCCTTGGTGGAGGTTCTGCAGCTGCCTGGCGATCCGTAGCGGAGCTCGCTCGGGGTCGAGCCGGCTCCAGTTTGCTTGGGTCTCGCCATGGTCCCCCCTGTAGAACGCCGCCAGACCGCGAACCAGGAGCTTCCACTCGCTCACTGGAGAGCTCCGGGCGATGTCGCGCACCAATCCGAGGGCCTTGGCCTCGTCTCCAGCGTACAAAGCTTCCAGCGCTTGCCGCACGAGGGCGGCCTCCTGAACCTCCGGTGAGGAGCGATGGGATCGTTCAGGATGCAAGACGGCCTGATCCGCTACGAGCAGGACCAGCCGGCTCTGAGATTGGGGGGACTCCAGGCGGCCCTGAATCCGGAAGGCGTCCTGCGCCAGGCCCAGTTTGACGAGCAGCGGGGAAAAATCTTCCACCAGCTTCGCGTCGGTCACTCCGAAATCGAGCAGGTGCCGCGAGACCTCGACGGCCGACGCCGGCATCCCCGCGCGGAGAAGTTGCTGGGCCCTGAGGAAATAGGCGCGTTCCAACTGGCGGTGACTCTGCGGAGTCGCTTCGGCCTTGTGAATCAGTTTGGCCTGCTTGACCGCATCCTTGTACTTCTGCTTCGAGATCAGCCGCTCGAGTTGAACGGCCGCGTCGCCCGCGGATGTCTTGACCACAACGCCACGGTGAGGCTCACGCTTGTCGGACATGACTGGTGATCACACTGGTTGAGAACTCCGAACGTCCCTGTCGAATCGTCGAGTGTACCAAGATCCTCTCGATTTTCCACCCTCGAGTCCCCCCAACTCCGGTTCAAAACTGCGGATGGGAACTCGAGCGATGCTCATGACCATCGATCTTCACCCGGGGCCGGCCGGCTCAGGTGCCGGCCGTTCAGGTCTGGGGCGTGAAGAGGATGATCTCGACCCGGCGCGGGGGAAGCTGTGCCAGGGGGGGGTCTTGCAGGCGCGGGACCTGGGTGCCGAAGCCGACCGCGGCGACCTTGCGCGATCGGAACCAGCCGGCCGAGTCGATTCCGTGCTTCTCGATCAAGTACTTGCGTACGGAGTCGGCTTGCTCCTGCGTCAGGATCTCGGCAAGGTCGACGTCGTGGTCATCGTTGGTGAAGGCGGCGATGACGACCTCCGACTGTGGCTGGCTGGCCTGCTTGCACCAGCGCCCGACCTCGTCGAGGCGGGTGCGGCCGACGGGTGTCAGGATGGCGCGCCCCGGCTCGAAAAGCTCCTCATCCCGGAACAATCGGCTGTCTCGCCGCGAGCCCGGCTGGAACAGGACCTTCTCACGCTCGAAGAAGGATCGAGAGTCAAAATAGCGGGACAGCGGCCAGGTTCGCTTGAGCGCTGCGAGGTTGTCTTCCATGGCCGACAAGGTGCGCTCGCCCCGGCGGGTCGCGGACATCAGGCTCTGGTAAGCGGCCTCATCACGGACCAGCTTGCCGAGAGAGCCTTTGCCCTCCCGGATTGAGCCGGCGATTGCATTGATCTCTTCGAGCCCGGTCCTGGCAGTCCTGGCCAGGTCATCAAGCTTCTGGAGCGAGGCACCGGTCCTCTTCATCAGGTCGCTGAGCTCGACCGGCGGCTCCGATTCAATCGCGCCTCCCTCGGCGACCAGGGGCGCGTCCGGCCGGCCGGGCGTGATCTCGACGACACGCGCGCCGACCATGCCTTCGGCAAGAACTCGGGCAATTGCGTCCGAGCGGACGAGAGGACGCAGCCGTTCATCCAGCCGCATGACGAGCTCGACCGGCTGGCCAGGTGCTCTCGGGGCCACAACCTGCTCGACCACTCCGGCATCCATCCCCTGCAACCGCACGCGGTGCCCGGCTTCCAGGCCGCTGACGGTCGAGAACTTGACGCGGACGTGAAATGTGGGCTGAACATGCCACCGTCGCGTGGCTACTTGATACAGCCCGAAACCACCAAGCGCCAGGACGGCCAGGGCAAATGCCGCATTCGCCAGTGCCCGCCACCGACCCATATCCCGCCTCATGAGTTGTCGCCCTTGAGCTTGTACGCAAACCCGTAATCTCAATGCAAAAGTAACAGGCCAGTGAGTTTATGAGAAGAAGAATTCGCCGGCACGAAAGTAATGCATGGTAGGTCAGGCTTTCCAGCCTGACGCTGAACCTTGTCAGGCTGGAAAGCCTGACCTACTTCCTTTCCCCCCGCTCCCATCACAGCGAGCCCCACCCCAAGGCCTCGGTGACAAGCTGGATGCATGGGACGAGGATGACGTTGGCGGCGAAGACGGCAAGAGTGGCGCGAACGACGCCGCGGGTTGCCGCCCGGCCCACGGCCTCGGTCGAGCGATCGGCATTCAGCCCCGTCCAGCATCCGATCAGGCCCACCAGAAGTCCAAAGACGGCTGTTTTGAGCGTTGCCGGGATCACGTCGGAGAGCCGCAGGAAGACCAGGGAATCGCGCCAGAAGAGCAGCGGCGAGAGCTTGCCCGCGGTGACCTCGCCCACGAGCGCCCCGAACAGGGCCGATGCATCGATGAGAACCGTAAGTAATGGGACGGCCAGGGCACAGGCGATCGCTCGGGGCGCCACGAGGCTGGGCACCGGATCGGCGCCGAGGACGATCCGGGCCTCGATTTCCTCGTTGAGGCGCATCGACCCCAGCTCGGCGGCCAGCCCGGCGCCCATGCGGCTTGCCACCAGCACGCCCGCCAGCACGGGGCCGATCTCCACCACGACCGCAACCGCCAGAAAGCTTGGCAGCGCGGATTCCGCACCGTTTGCCACCAGCAGGCGGTGCGTCTGCAACCAGGTCACCAGCCCCACGCTGATTCCCGCCCCGAGCACAATCGGCAGGCTCTTGACGGCGACCTGCTCGAATTGCCACACGACCTCGCCAAACCGCTCCACTACAGCTCTGGGTAAGACCGCGAGGGTACGGGCCGCGAAATCGACGAACCGGCCGAACTGCTCAAGCTGCCAGACTCCACGCGCGATCATGTTCGAGCTCCTGGCCCATTTCTCGCAACGGCCGGCCGGTCCGGACGCACGGCCACGCGGATCACCTGAAAGGAATTCGCTTGCCTTGATCGTCGCTTCGTTCCACTCCATGCCGGGCCGCCAGGCTTACCGAGCTGTCCGCCGCCCGATTCGGGCCTCGACCGCCCGCCATCGCGGATCCGAGCTCGATCCAGTCATTCATGTTATGGAAAGCAGTAGCGCCAAGGAAAGGCACGGTTCAACGACGGGCGTTTCCGGGTAACAACCGAGGCGAAGCTCCGACCACTTGCTCGCTTCGGCTGCGCAATGGTCTGGCGCGTGCTTTCCGCCTTTAGGGCCAATCCCGTTGAACTAACCGTAAACTCATGGGAGGTCGTTGGTTATTTCGCCCTTTCCGGTTGCGGGAGGGCGTAGGGAGAGGGCTTGCACCAGTCAGCTCGACGCTTCGGACAAGAGACCGGAAGGAGCCAGCCACTTTGTGGCACCAACGTCAGCTTGTAGAGGGTCCACTTTCACCAGTACTGGACGGGCGTTTGGTAGCGGTAAGTAGAGATTCCTCAAGTTTCGGCAGCCATCAATGCCCCCTTGGGACTTCCACCTTTGTGTCATAAGTCGTTATACTACTTTGATAAACAGCCGATCATCCGGCCTTTTTATGACGGTTCTCAATCATTTCCATCTCTTTCCCTCAGGTCCACTGGCTCAAAGCGCGGAGGGAGCGCGGAAGGGGCCATTTACTTTGTAGCACAGAGTAAATACGGGTGGCCACTTTCGCCCATGCGGTTCTTGGCGTGAGCAACGCTCGGGGGTGGGGGCGTGCTTCCCTGAAGCCGGACCCGGCTCGAACGCAAAGACATCGGCGCGCCGTAAAGCCGTCAAACCGACTGGTCGCCCGCGCCGAACAACCGCCAACGGAAAATCAGGGCCCCACTCCCCCACTCCCCCACGCCCCCACGCCCCACGATCGCCGGGGGTCCGCCGTCGCTGCCGCGCGCCGCGCTGGTCACAGAACTGCCCAGCCGCAGGGGGCAATATGCTACGAAATGCTACGTTTTTCTGGTTTTTTCGAAAGTTTGGTAAATTGGTTTTCGACGCAAACTTTGAAATACTAGAGGGTTGTGGTTATTGTCTCTTGGCGGTCATTTGACGTCAATTAAACGCAAACGCATGATAACAAAGAAGTTATGTCATAACCAGTAACGTAGCATATTCCGTCAAAAGCCGCAATTTTGCCCCTTTTCGGGGCATTTTACCCCCATTTCGCTAACCAATGGGCTTTGCGAGCGGCAGGAGCCAGCCGCTTGCTGCCACCCAGGGAAAGAGGGTGGCCACGTTCGCTCTTCCTGACTCGGGCTATTCCAGAAAATTTGCACAATCGGCATATCGGGCGGCCAATTCCCTCGTGTCAAAGCACACACCCACCGCGCGCCGCCCTTCCACCTGTGCGACGCGCGGGCCTGCTTCTCACACCGAATTGCCAAAGACTCTTCGCACGATCCCGACATACTGAGTTTACGACAAGATCGCTGGAATCTTGCGAGCGTCTCCGGAAGAGTGAATGGAGACGAGCTTGGAATCCAGCCTTCGGGTCGGCGTCATCGCGCCGCGCAGCCGCCCAAGTTCGCCAGGTGGTGCACGCCCAGACGCTCGGCGACTTTCCCGCAACCGGGCTCGGCTGGCGGCGAAGAAACGGCCCAGCAACCGGCCCGCGGCCAGCTTCCGCAACCGCGCCTGCCAGTTCTCGGCGTTGCTCCCCAGCCGCTCGAACACCCCGGCCGGCTCACCGCAGATCACGGCTTTGCCCGCGCGGAACAACCGCCCGGTGTACTCCACCAGAAGCACGTAATTGCCCAGCGAGAATCCTTCGATCATCCCTGTAAGCACAGGTTGCCAGCAACGACTCCTCATCGAGGATCGCCACGCTCTTGAACCGGCCCTCGAAGAACGCGCCGCAGGTCTGCTCCTCGCGGTTGGCCAGCCGTGAAAGCGGCTCCTTCAAGCACTTCATGAA
>JBEKTN010000310.1:0-11069 GCA_049516015.1 Isosphaeraceae bacterium
GCATCCGGCGAGTTCGCAGCGTTTCCTCAACGACCCGCTCGAACGCCAAAAAGTCCTCGTCCTTGGTGAAAAGCACTCTCCGGCCCGCGCCTCAGTTGAGCACGTGGAAAACCATCCCCCCCGGAGAATGTCGCCTCGGTCGTGACATTCACGGCTTTTTACCAAGATATCCTAGCTTTGTCAATTTAGTGGCTGTCACCTTTTCACCTCGTCGCTGGCCCGTGGTGCTGGTTAGTGCGGCGGAGTATCGCTGAGGGCCTCGGCGATCTCGGTCAGGACGGCCGCGTCGTCGATCGGAGCGGAAAGCGGGAAAGCGGGAAGCGGGAAAGCGGGGAAAGCGAAAGCGGGGAAAGCGCGACAGGTCCGCTATTGGCAATATGGGCAAGCAGGGGAGTCACCTAACTTAGCAATATCGGACCTGTCCCGCTTCCCGCTTCCTCGTTTCGAGGCTGCAGAGTTCATTCTGAGCTTAATTCGCGCTCATATTACGGCCCGCGAGCTGGCTAGCCCTCCTTTCGAGGACGTTTACATTTGAGCTTGCGCTGGCCGGGTCACCCCGAACCAACGTCGAATATGACTACGTGGGTAAACAGTCAATTCCCACGACCGGACTTTCACCGGCAAGTCCAACGGCATTATGGGCTGCAAACCAAGAACTAGTGACAGAACGCGAGACTCCTCACTGATCTCCACCAGGAACGGCGGGTGGCGGGTGGCTGGGGCAGAATGCTCCAGGGACGCGGGCCTTGGACGTGTTGGAGGCTCTCCAGTGGTGTCGCTGCGCTCCACCACAGCCACCCGAGAAGGCAAAAGGGGTCAGAACGACTTGATTGACATCAGCTTGTCGCCACAATCGACTCGCATTCGATTCATGGCAACGGCATCCCACCCGGCCGATCGGTGGTGATCGTCTCCCACTCGCGGGCGTCGACGAACCGACCCAGGTGGCCAACGTTCCTCGTTGCGACGATCACCTCGAAGCCGTCCTCGGCGACAAGCAACGCCTGCGCCGCGAGGATCACGTCGCAGTCCAGCGCCGAGTCATCGGCCGTCGCATAGCCCTCATTCCGGGCCTGCGCCCACAACTCGGCGGCGCGGCGCCAAACCGCCGTCGTAACCGGAAGAAAACCCGCCTTGCGGGCAAGGTTGTCCAGCCGATCGAGTCCGCCACGTCGTCCCGCCCGGATCAGCTCTCGGCGCACTTCGTAATCGGCCCCCTCGGGCACCATGATCTGTACGCCGGCAGCAACCAGTTCGGCCAGCCACGCCTTGCAACGTCGCGACTCGTCCGAGCCCTTGGGATTGGTCGCAAGGCTCAGTGGGCCGGCATCGAGCAGAACGACCAGGCTCACGGGAACTGCGCCCGCGAGGACGCCACTCGCCGCCTGCCCAGGGCCTCACGGAGAACCGTCAGCGTCTCACGCTGCTCTTGTTCGTCGCCCTCGGACTCCCACGAGTTGAGCAACTCGATCAGCTCCCTATTGCGCTGGGCCAACTCATCAGCGGTCAGAGGCGAGGCGTACGAGCCCGAGGCAACCTCGGGACTGACTTCGCGGTGTCGGACGGGGGTCACGGCGGTTTACCTCCTGAGGATACGTCGACCAGGATGGCCGAGGACGCGTCGGTCCAGGGCGTCACAGGGACCGAGTGCGACACCCACCGCCTGTTAAGGAGACCCTATCGTGTTGCCACGCGATCCGGTTGGCCCTTCGCAACCATTATACTCTCGCCCGCACTCGCCCGCAAAATTCAGGTTCATTCGGAAGACGTTGCTTCGGGAGAAGCCCCCAACACCAGGCAGGGCCCTTTGCAAGTCATCCGCCAGACGTTCCAGTACCCTCTGCCCCCAGCCAGCCTCTTCTTGCCGTTCGAAGATCAAGCGACCGATGTCCCAGTAAAGTCGGATCAACTCGCGGTTCACCGACAGCATCGCTTTCGTCTGAGCTTGCTGAACGCGGCTCTTGAGCGACTCCAAGAATTCCGCGTAGTCGGCGGGCAGCCCGAAAGGCGTCAGCGCGACATCCTTCTTCTTCTGCCTTAACATCAAGCACGCTCCTTGAGGAGCTTTACGCGTGCTTCCCCGGTCAGAAGCTTCTGCATCAGACCAAAGCCAGAGCTGCGCCGGCAAGAAGTCCGGGTTGACCGTTTTTTCGCCGGTCCGTATGCTGCAAAACGGTTCGACCACGCGTGCACGTCAGATCCTCTCAATCGGCACCCTGATTCCTCTTCACCGTGAGCGGGTCGTTTCCCATCACTCTGTCCCTTCCAGACTAGATGGGTTCTTCGATGCTCAAGATGTTGACCAAGCGGCTCATCCGGACGGGAACCTTCCTCGGAGTCTGCGTTTCGGTCCCGTCGGCGATCTGGTTCTCGTTGACGTACCAGCCCTCCTATTATCGCGCGATGGTCAGCTTTCCCCACGAGCAGCGCGAGATCAAGGCCAAGCATTTTCTCGCCCAGAGCTTGCAACTGCGCAACGATATCCGCAACGAGCCCTCGTGGGAGGCGGTCTTCTCCGATCAAGAGGTCAACGCCTGGCTGGCCGAGGATCTGGTCACCCATTTCGCCGATCAGTTGCCGCCCGAAATCCATGATCCCCGCGTCCTCTTCGAGATGAACCGGGTCATCCTGGCCTTTCAACTCGAAAAGGGCGGAATCCAGTCCGTGATCTCCGTGGTGGCCCGCCCCCGGGTCCCGGAGGGAAACACCGTCGAACTGACCCTCGAGAAGATCCGGGCAGGAATCCTCCCCGTGCCGGCCGACAATGTCCTCGATCGAATCATCGACCATGCACGACGTCATGGGGTTAATGTCCAGTGGCGGAGGCGTGATGGGTATCCCGTCGTGGTCCTGCGCTACACGCCGAACCTCAGTCGCGAGGATGTGCAACTGGAAGAACTGGATATTCGCAACGGTCAGATCCGTCTGGCGGGCCATTCCGATCGGACCAAGGGGGCGTTCGAGCCCCCCAGGTTACCTTGCCGCAAAGTCCTTCAGTCCACCTTCCCGAGGAGGAACGTCCAGGTGGTCGAGCCACCCTTCGAATCCGTGCCCGAAGGCGATCGGTTCAGGTCAACTTCGCCCACGAGCTGAGCGCCCGAAAGCTGCACGCGAACATGGTCGACACGCCATTCGATGGTCTGGAACACTCCCTCGGCGACTCGGCGCACGCTCCCCCGGTCACCCGAGATCGGACCCTCAAAGGTGAGATAGATCCGGCGGTGGTCGGGTAACAAACGGGCCGCCAGCTCGACACCGGGCACGATGGGTGCATCGACGGCCCACGTTCTCAGGCCAGCGCCGGCCTCGAGCATGAAGTCCCAGTGGACCCCATTCCAGTCGTGCTCGAGCACGACGAATCGACCTCTCCCCGGCCTCGCCATGGCCTTATGCCTCGACCCAATCCCGCATTCATCGTAAACTTATGTGAAAGGCCAGGGTAATTCAGGACGTGTTTTGCAGGCACCAGAGCGATTTACAATCGCCTGGATGGCAAACCTGGGGCAACGCAGAGGCACTCGAAGAACCCCCCGGTGTCCCCCCGACGCACGGGGGGAAAAAAGGACCAGACGCCGCCGACTTTCCCCCCCTTGCGAAGGGGGGGTAGGGGGGGTGAGAGGCGCGGCGCATGCAATGCATCTGAAAACCGCTCTAAAGACCAAGGAGTGATCCCGCGTGACTCCCAAAGAAGTACTGGCTCAGATCAGGCAGCGAGAGGTCACCACGGTCGATCTGAGGTTCATGGATTTTCCCGGGGTCTGGCAACATTTTTCGATACCTGCCGACGCCCTGACCGAGGAGACCTTCGAGGAGGGCATCGCGTTCGACGGCTCCAGCGTGGTGGGCTGGCGCGCCATCAACGAGGCCGATCTGCTGGTCGTTCCCCAGCCCGAGACCGCACTCGTTGACCCGTTCATGGCCCAGCCGACGTTGACGATGATCTGCAATATCCACGATCCGATCACCCACCAGGATTATACTCGAGACCCCAGAAACATCGCGCGCAAGGCCGTCAGCTACATGCGCAGCACCGGGCTGGCCGAAAGGTGCCTGCTGGCCCCGGAGCTCGAGTTTTTCATCTTCGACGACGTGCGGTTCGAGCAGCGGGAACACGAGGCATTCTACCATGTCGATTCCACCGAAGGTGCCTGGAACCGCGGCCGGTCCGAGAGTCCCAACCTGGGTTACAAGGCGGGCTCCGGACTGGGCTACTTCCCCTGCCCTCCCACCGACAGCCTGGTGAACCTCCGGTCCGAGATGGCCCAGCGAATGGCCGAATGCGGCATCAAGACGGCCGCCCACTTCCACGAGGTCGCCACCGGCGGCCAGTGCGAGATCGACCTCAATCCCCAGGATCTGGTGGAAAGTGCAGACCAGGTCATGCTGGCGCGATACATCATCCGCAACGTGGCTCGCAACAGCGGCAAGACGGCCACATTCATGCCCAAACCGCTCTTCGGTGACAACGGCTCGGGCATGCACACGCACCTGACGATCTGGAAAGGCGATGAACCGCTGCTGGCCGGCCACAGCTATGGCGGCATGAGCGACCTCGGCCTGCACGCCATCGGCGGTCTGCTCAAGCATGCTCCGGCACTCTGCGCCTTCGCCAACCCCACGACCAACAGCTACAAGCGCCTGATCGAGGGCTTCGAGGCCCCCACCAAGTTCTCATACAGCCGCCGCAACCGCGCCGCCATCATTCGGATTCCCGTCAGCGGCGCCAGCCCCAGAAGCCGGAGAATCGAGTATCGCTGTCCTGACAGCGCGGCCAATCCGTATCTTCTGTTCTCCGCCATGCTGATGGCCGTGCTCGACGGCATCCAGAACAAGATTCGCCCCGGCGACCCGCTCGACAAGGATATCTACGACCTTCAGCCCGAGGAGCTGGAGAAGGTGCCAACCACCCCACACTCACTCGACGCCTCGCTTGACGCCCTCCGCGCTGACCATGACTTCCTCCTGCGCGGCGACGTCTTCACCTCCGACGTGATCGACACCTGGATCTGGTACAAGCAAACCTACGAGATCGAAGCCCTCCGCGTTCGCCCCCACCCCTATGAATTCTCGCTCTACTACGACGTGTGAGCGCAATGGCTCCGTTTCCTGACGCATCCGGCAGTGCGCACGTCCAGGCGCGGGCGCAGCGGCCGGCTCAGGCGGGTCGAATGGACTCGACGGATTCAGGCGCCAATGCTGAGGAAGCTTGATCGGGTGGGATTGCGGTGGGATCGGCAACAGCCGGTGCCTCGGGACGCAAGGCGAAGAGGACCAGGATCACTGCACCGAGGACCAGCATGTTGTCAGCGAAGTTGAAGATCGCACAGTCGAAGCCGATGGAGTCGACATGGAAATGCACGAAGTCGCGGACGTGCCCGTAGACCAGGCGATCGTAACAATTGCCCAGGGCGCCCGCCATGATCAGAGCCAGGGCGATCGTCAGTGCCAGGCTGGCCGCGGCACCGCGGACGAAAAGCCAGTAGCAGATCGCGATCCCGGCCACGATCGAGAGACCCGCGAAGATCTGACTGCTGTAGGGAAGCGTGCGGCCAAAACCCCACAAGGCGCCGGGGTTGAGACTGGTCTGGAGCTCGAGGATCCCGCGGATGATCGAGGCCGAGGGAGCCGGGGGCTCGCCGATCCTGGCGAAGATCAGCGACTTGGTGGTCAGGTCGAAGGCCGCGCCACCCAGAGCGATGGCCCAGAACAGTAACCAGCGGCCCAGCCCGACTCGTGGCGTCATCCCCCGTTCTCCACGAGCCGGGCGCAAGCGATACAGTGCCGCGTGTACGGAATCGCCTGCAGCCGGGGCTTGGAGATCGGTTCCTCGCACTCCACGCATAACCCGAACTTCCCTATTTCAAGGCGATGCAGAGCCTCGTTGACCAGTTCGAGCGTGCCTTGCTCGTTCTCGATCAGTTCCAGGGTGAATTCCTGATCATAATTTTCTGTGCCCACATCCGCCATGTGAAGTGGGACGTTCGACAGGTTGCCCGAGCCGTTGACCAGATTCCGCCGGAGTGCTTCATCGGTCATCTGGTCCAGGTCACCCCGGAGCCTGGCCTTGAGACTCAAGAGAGCCAGGCGAAAGAACTCGAACTCGTCGTGTTTCAGGATACCGGACATGTCGACCCAACCCTTCTAATCCCTCGACGACACCTCGCGTGGGCCAGGGACAGGGACGAGAAATCCTAGACCCTCTCCCTCAATACGTCAATCCGAACAATAACTGACCAGAGGGAGCAGAAGCGCGGGGCCCCCCGCGGGTTCATGGATCACTCATAAATCCAGCCTACACCGGGCAGCGAGTGGAAAACCAGCCCCCATTCACATTTCGCCGCGAGGCTGGTCGAAAAGCCGCTCGAGGGGGAGTTCCATTCCCCCATCCTTGCTCGATCGGGTAGGATTTCAGATCGGGCGCTCACCGCCCTTGACACCGCTTTTTCGCAGCCTTCACCGCCGGCCGCGGCCGGCCAGGGGAAGTGCGAGGTCGTTACTCGCGCGCCCAGGACCGCTGTGTCACCCCGCGCGGATCACCCCAGATTGCTCGAGAACTGAGTCTCATGGACACCGCCAAGCCGAGGACCATTTTCATCACGGGAGCAACCGGGCTGGTCGGAGGCCACGCTGCCGAGGAGGCATTGCGGCGTCGGCACCGCGTCAAGGCGCTCGTCCGGGCCAGCAGCGACACCCGCTGGCTCGACCGGTTGGGGGTCGAAAAGATCCCGGGAGACCTGGAGGACGCCGAATCGCTGCGGCGGGGAGTCGCCGGGGCCGACTGGGTCTTCAACTGTGCGGCCAAGGTGGGCGACTGGGGCACGCTCGCAGAATTCCGCCGCCTCAACGTCGACGCCCTCCGGCTGCTTCTCGACGCGGCCTGCGACGCTCATGTCGAGCGGTTGGTGCACGTCAGCTCGCTGGGCGTTTACGAGGGTCGCGACCATCACGGCACCGACGAAACCGTCCCGCCGGCGGCCAGCTCTCTGGACGCTTACACCCGCTCCAAGACCGAGGCCGAGGCCCTGGTCCTGAAATACCACAAAGAACGCTCGCTCCCCGCGGCCATCGTCCGCCCGGGCTTCATCTATGGCGAGCGCGATCGCACCGTCCTGCCCAAGCTGCTGCTGAACCTGCGGCGGGGGACGTTTGCCTACTTCGGCTCCGGGGAACAGGCCCTCAATTGCATTTACGTCAAGAACCTGGTCCACGGCATTTTTCTGGCCGCGGAGAACCCGGCCGCCCTTGGCGAGTTCTTCAATCTGACCGACGGCGAGCCCGTGAGCAAGATCCGGTTCGTCAGCCGCGTGGCCGAGCTGGCCGGCCTTCGGCCTCCCACGCGACATATCCCGCTTGGACTGGCGCGGTTGCTGGCCACCGTGGTCGAGGGGGGCGCGAAGCTGCGCGGAGCCAGGAATGCCCCGATCATCAACAAGGCCCGATTCAAGTTCCTGGGACTGCACCTCGACTACTCGATCGACAAGGCGCGGAGGATTCTGGGCTATCAACCACCTTACAGCTTCGACGAGGCGATCGAGCGTGCCATGGCCGAGCACCGACCCCGCGCGCATCCGGAAAACCCTGCTCGCGCCGGGTCGCCAACCTGATTCCCGCCGGATTCGCCCTCCAAGAATGTGTCGAAAACCCGTCACCAGAGAGGAGCAACGTGATGAGCAACCTGAAGGGCAAGCGCGTGGCCGTGCTGGTCGAGAAGTTTTATGAGGACCTCGAGCTCTGGTACCCGGTCCTGCGCCTGCGCGAGGCCGGGGCCGATGTCACGATCGTCGGACCAAGGGCCGGAGAGACCTACCTGTCCAAGCACGGCTACCCCGCCCGCTCCGACGCCGCGGCCGACGAGGTCAAGGCCCAGGATCTCGACGCCGTGATCATTCCCGGGGGCTATTCTCCCGACCACATGAGGCGCCATCCTGCGATGGTCGATCTCGTGACCCAGGCCGGCCAGATGGGCAAGGTGCTGGCGGCCATCTGTCACGGCCCGTGGATGCTCTGCTCGGCCCGCTGCCTCAGAGGGCGAAAGGTCACGGGCTTCTTCGCCATCCGGGATGATGTGGTGAACGCCGGCGGCATCTGGCAAGACGCCGCGTGCGTTCGCGACGGCAACCTCGTGACCAGCCGGACTCCCGACGATCTGCCCGCGTTCATGCAGGGCATTTTCGCGGCACTGGTGGAAGCTTCCTGAGCGAATCGCGTCTTCGCAACGGCCTGGAAAAACCTCTCTCGTCAGGAGAGCCTGACGAGAGAGCGATTCATCAGATGAAGTCGTTGAACAGGTTCTCGAGCATTTCCTGCCGGCCGCTGACATTGCTGGCGGCGTCGCCCTTGGGCACGATATAGGCCTCAAGATCGCCCAGGTTGCAGTGGCCGGATTCGACGCGTCGGCCAAGCTCGCAATCCCAGCTTTGATAGCGGCTCTTGACGAAATCGGCCAGGCGGCCGTCGGTGATGATCGCCCGGGCCGTCTTCAGGCCGCGGGCGAAGGCGTCCATGCCGCCGATGTGGGCGTAGAAGAGGTCGATCGGCTCAAAACTCTCGCGCCGGACCTTGGCGTCGAAGTTGACGCCTCCGGTCGTGAACCCGCCCATATTGAGGATGCAGAGCATGCACTGCGTGGTCAGGTAGATGTCGGTGGGGAACTGGTCGGTGTCCCAGCCCAGGAGGCAGTCACCCGTGTTGGCGTCAATCGAGCCCAATGCGCCCGCGCCGATGGCCACTTCCATCTCGTGCATCATCTCGTGGCCGGCGAGCGTCGCGTGGTTGGTCTCGAGGTTGAGCTTGAAGTGCGGCAGCAGGTTGTAGGTCCGCAGGAAATTCAGGCAGGCGGCGGCGTCGGAGTCGTACTGGTGCTTGGTCGGCTCCCTGGGCTTGGGCTCGATGTAAAAGGTGCCGGGGAAACCGATTTGTTTCTTGTAGTTGACCGCCATGTGAAGGAACTGGCCGAGGTGATCGAGTTCCCGCTTCATATCGGTGTTCAGCAGGGTGGAATATCCTTCACGACCCCCCCAGAAGGTGTACCCCGCGCCTCCCAGTTCGTGGGTGATCTCCATGGCCTTCTTGACCTGCGCGGCGGCGAAAGCAAAGACGTCGAAATTCGAGCTGGTCGCGGCCCCGTGCATGTAACGAGCATTGGTAAACAGGTTGGCCGTGCCCCAGAGCAGCTTGACACCGGTCCGGGCCTGCTCGTCCTTGAGAACCTTGACCACTTCGTCGAGGTTGGCATGACTTTCCTTGAGCGTCGAGCCCTCAGGCGCGATGTCCCGGTCGTGGAACGCGTAAAACGGGGCTCCCAGCTTCTCGAAAAACTCGAAGGCCATCTTGGCCTTGCGCTGGGCGTTGGGCACCGAGTTGCTGCCATCGTCCCAGGGACGGTGTGCCGTACCCACTCCGAAAGGGTCGGACAGTGTGTTGCAAAACGTGTGCCAGTAGACGACCGAGAACCGGAGATGCTTCTTCATTGTCTTGCCACCGACGACTTCGTCGGGATTGTAATGCTTGAACTCCAGGGGGTTACGCGACTTGGGACCCCCGAAATTGATCTTCGGCACATCCGGAAAAAACGCGGTCATCGGCTCGTCCCACCCCTCGCGACCAACGGACAATCGGCACGACCATCGTGTCTATTAATCTACTGGTGACCGGAGCCTCCGGGCAATCCCCCACTACAGCGGGTCTCCCACTTTTCTCGATTGACATCATCAAGTGAGCAGATCTATAAACCGAGAACTCCTGGAAGTCCGGCAAGGAGTACTTCCCCCGGCAATCCCTCTGGCTGGCATCCAGCCCGGAGCGCCCTTGAAGTCAGCCCCTCCGTGGCTTGCCCTGGGCTCGAGAAGTCGCTAAAGTTGATTGAGCGATGGGAGTTCACCCATCACGTCCAGCTCAAAGGGGCGGCTAACTCAGCGGTTAGAGTGCCATCCTCACACGGTGGAAGTCGCAGGTTCGAATCCCGCGCCGCCCATTAGACTTACGGCGAATCTTCTCCAGTTTGTCGGTTTTCGTTGTGCTCTTGGCGAGGACAGTTCAGAGAAGAACTCTGCACAACGGACGTCTAGCCCTTTTCTCAGGAATAGGCTCCTCCCGACCCCTTCTTCGAGTCGAGGGGAAGTACAATACCTTTCGGCGCACATGCGAACTCGCAGGATATCCGATGTCGATTTACAACGAAACCGATGAATTGGCCAAGAAGTTCGATGCGGCCTACCCTGAGGAACTTTCCGCACGGCTAGAGTGGTGGTGTAAGGCCCTAGGCATGGACCGGACCCGGCTCCTTCGGATGATTGGCATGTCAGCGCAACAGGCCAGGCAGAGGAAGAGCAAGGATCTGAAGGAAATCCTCAAGAGCCCCGAGTGGAAGGAGAATGCGCAACTGGTCGAGGGGGGTCTCCACAGACTACTCTCGCTCTTCCAGTACGACTGGCACGCGTTGGCGCAGCGCATTCACGAGCCGGTAGGAAAGTCAGAAGGGGAAGAGCCTTCTCGCGTCCGGCGCCGGAAAGGAGAAGTCCCGCGCCTGCGGTACACACCGCCCGGCAACGGCTCCGACCTGCTGATCAACCGAATGGCCGAAGGCGGTTCCCCGTCGCTCTCCGCCCTCCTGACCTACCTTGCAGGATCCCAGGCCGTCGCCGGTCGAGGTGAATCCTGAGCCCGTGGCGGCGGCGGTCTTCTCATGCTGCAGACCCCTCTCCCCGGCGCTCAGTTCTATCGTGTGACTGATAGAGGCCGAGCCTGGCTAGACGTGCTATCAGGCGCTGGAGCCTACTTCTCGTTCGGCGGCCGATACAACCGGGTGCAACAAAAGACGGTGTACGCGGCAGAAGACCCCTTGGTCAGCATCTCGGAATACGCATTCCACCAGGCCGAAGATTTGCAGAAGTTCATAGGGGGTGGCCCGTTGAGTACCCACCCTCCGCTCCCTCGCCCTCCGCTCCCCCAGGGCTTACGCATCACAATAGCGAAACTGGGTCATATGGAAAGTTTTATATACTGAGCAAACCCAGACTTTTGCCCTTCAGTTTTGCGACTTTTCAATAGTGTTGTGACCAATACAGCGA
>JBEKTN010000311.1:0-10572 GCA_049516015.1 Isosphaeraceae bacterium
ATCGAAATCAAAGACCGGGGTCTGAGACCTCCGGGTAGTAGAAGGTACATCTCATGATCTCACATATGAGATTCTGATATTTACTATAGTCGCGTAATATATTACGCTTGTTTTAGGACTAGCAGACGGTACGGGGAGCCCCGACACGTTGAGCCAGAACCCAGCGCTCGGTGGACTCAGCACGGGCGAGCTGACGAACTTTCAACCACCTGGGCCGACCGGTAAGTGGACGCTGTATTTCAATAGTAACTCGATGAACGACCTGTGGATGGCTGTAAGTTGGGGTAAAAAGGTCTAGCCTGAATCAACGTGTCGTGGCACGGAACGACGATCGTGCTCCCCTGGCTGGAGGCCATGGCGCTGGCGGCAGGGCCGGGAGCAGGATCACCGCAGGGGCCCGGCTCTTCCCGTCCCAAACGGATCGCGTTTCTTTACGTGCCCAACGGCGTTCACATGGCCGACTGGCGGCCCAAGCAAGAAGGTTCAGGCTTCACTCTCCCCTGGATCCTCGAGCCTCTGGGGCCATTCCAAGACGACCTGCTGGTCCTCTCCGGCCTGGCCCAGAATAACGCCGAGGCGCTCGGTGATGGCGGCGGCGATCACGCCCGGTCGCTTTCGTGCTTCCTCACCGGCGTTCATCCGCTCAAGACCGATGGGGCCGACATCCACGTCGGGATCTCGGCCAACCAAGTCGCCGCCCAGAAGATCGGCGGCCAGACCAGGCTGCCCTCACTCGAGCTGGGCATCGAGCGGGGCGGGCAGTCGGGCAACTGCGATTCGGGCTATAGCTGCGCCTATTCGTCGAACATCTCCTGGCGCTCCCCCACCACGCCGATGGCCAAGGAGATCAACCCGCGATCGGTGTTCGACCGCCTGTTCGGCGGCCCGGGCAAGACCGGCGACCGCGCCGATCAACAAAAGCACGAGCTCTACAAGAAGAGCATCCTCGACTTCGCCCTCGAGGACGCCCAGCAACTGCGCAGCCGGCTCGGCCAGGGTGACCGCCGCAAGCTCGACGACTACCTGACGTCAGTTCGCGAAATCGAACAGCGGATTGCCCGAGCCGACACGGCGGCGGCCGGTCTTCCCCCAGGTCTGTCTCGCCCCAACGGCATCCCCCAGGGATACGGCGAGCACATCCGGCTCATGTTCGATATCATGACGCTGGCGTTCCAGACCGACTCGACCCAGATCTGCACCTTCATGTACGCCAACGAGGGATCCACTCGCCCCTATCCGTTCATCGGCGTCCCCGAAGGCCGCCATGACCTCTCGCACCACGGCGGCGACGCCAGAAAGCAAGAGAAGATCAAGAAGATCAACCGCTTCCACGTTGAGCAGTTCGCGTACCTCCTGGGCAAGCTCAAGGCCATTCGCGAGGGCGAGCACTCGCTCCTGGACAACACAATGATCGTCTAAGGCAGTGGCATCAGCGACGGCGACCGCCATAATCACGATGACCTGCCCATTCTCCTGGCCGGCAAAGGCGCCGGCACCGTCAAGCCCGAGCGCCACGTGAAGTACACACCCCAGCCGCTGAACAACCTCTCCCTCTCCCTGTTTGACCGCCTGGGCGTCCCTGTCGACAGCCTGGGAGACAGCACGGGGCGGCTGCCGAAGCTGGATGGTTGAGCGCAAAGCGATTGCCAGCCCTCGCCTCCGGTTCGTCCGCCGGTTCACACCTCCAAACCCACAGCCCGCATGAGCGCCAGGGCGTTGGAGTGCTCGACAACCCCCGGGCGCATCCGGTAATCGAACCGCATCTGGCCGTCTTCGAAGTGGTCCTCGAAGTGGACGTTCACGGCCTGAGGACCGATACCCGCGGCAATCTTGGCCAGGGCCAGGTCGTGGGTCGTGATCAGGCCGATCGCACCCCGGTTGAGGAGCCCACGCAGCACCGACTCGGCGCCGATGCGCCGATCGTGGGAATTGGTGCCGTGAAAAAGTTCGTCGAAGAGGAAAAGCAGCGGCAGCGGGCCTCCAGCCAGATCGACGAGCTGGCGGACCCGGGTGATCTCGGCGTAGAAACGCGATTTTCCGGCCTGGAGCGAGTCCTGAACGCGCAAGGTCGCCCCCACCGCCAGCGGCGACACGCGCAGCCGGACGGCCCGCACCGGCGCCCCGGCCAGGGCCATGACCGCGGCCACGCCTGCCGTGCGCAGGAGGGTGCTCTTGCCGGACATGTTCGACCCGCTCACGACGAGAGCCCGCACCGAACCCCCCAGGCTCAGATCGTTGCGCACGCACTCGGCCGCGGGCAGCAAAGGGTGCCCCAGGCCTTCGGCTTCGAACCGCGCGCCGGAGGTGACGATTTCCGGGAACGGGTCCGCCGGGTTCTCGGCCGCATAGGCGGCCAGCGCGCAGAGGGCCTCGAACTCCCCGACCGCCCGCAACCAGCCGGCAATGGCAGGCCCCTCGGCACCACGCCAGGCATCGACGGCCATGGCAACCTGAGTTTTCCAGAGGAGTACCGCCGCAATGGGGAAGAAGAACTGATTTTTCCGCGCGTCCAGCAGCTGGACCAGGCGGGCCAGGCGGCGAATCTGGACCGACGCGGGCCGCCCCTGGGTCTCGAGCGACACGCTGAGGCGCCGGAGCAAGGCCGATCGCGACGGCTCACGTTCCAGCCGGTCCAGTAAATCGCCTAGCAAGACCAGGTCGTGCGCCCGCTCGTCCACGGCCGCCAGCACGCGCCGGACCCGCTCCGCCAGCCAGAGCGCGAAGGCAATCTCGATGGCCAGAGTCACCAGCAGCGGAATGACGCCGGAGTCGAAGCAGGCCCAGCCGATCACCGCGGCCGAACCCAACAGTGCCAGGATCGCGGCTGCGATCCTCAACCCGCTGCCGGGAACGACACGCGGGGCCTTGCCCCATGCGGCCAGGGCCTCCGGATCGACCCCCGAGCGGACGTCCGAGCCCAGCAGCTCGAGGTCCTCGCGCAGATCGAGCCTGGGCCGCAGCTCGGTGACGGCCTCGTGCCGCTCGCGAACCGTCTCCGGCAGGGCCGGCGCCAGCAGCCAGGATGCCAGTGCGTCCTCGCCGGCGCGGGTTCGCGCGGTGCACAGCCGCTCGAACAGCGAGCCTGCACCGAACAGGTCGAGATCGGCGGCATAAGGGTGGTTCAGATCGAGAAACCCCAGTCCAGCGACCCCGGTCCCGGCCCACCGATCTTCCATCCGGGCCAGCCCCTTGGCATAAAAGTCCATCGCCCGGCCCGCCCGCCCGCTCCGCCGTCGCAGCGGCTCGTGCACCACGACAAGAGCGAGGAACACCGCCAGCGGTACGATCAGCCAGAAAGCACTGGGCCAGTGCATTCGGTACACGAAAAAGGCCAGCATCAGCCCCGCCGAGAAGACGACCAGACGCGCATCGGCAACGTGCTGCTCGAGCCGGCTCCAGCGTTCGCGGGCCCCCCGACGCTCGTCGTGGCGGCGCTGATACTCGGCCCGCAGATCATCCCCCGCGGCTGTTTCTGCTTCGACCTTCCGCACTTTCTGGCCCGCCGCGTCACAGGAGGAGATGAGCAAAGCAGTTAAGGTAGCTTATCCTGGTGTCGCCCTCAAGTCTCCAGAAGCTGGCGGCGAGGGCGGAACGCACGCATCTCGCTTCTTTACAGCTTCTGCTTCGTCTGCTAGGCTCGCGCATGGTGTCGTGCCGGCTGGATGAGGGCCATCTTCCGACAGGCTACCGGCAAAGGAACTTCGCTCCATGAGCTCACAAGCGGAAGTCCAGTCGATTGACGCACTCAAGGACTTCCGCACCGCGCTGGCCCTGTACTCCGAGGATACGCTCTCGGCGCTGGGCGCGGTCGAGGCCGAGGTGCGCCGCACTGGCCAGTGGCTCCAGCAGGAACACCCCTACTACTGGCAAGAACAGATCAAGAGGCGCCGCGAGCAAGTGGCGTCGGCCAAAGCCGAGGTGTTCCGCCGCCGGCTGCAGAAGACGCCCGAGTATTCGCCGTCGCTCAGTGAACCGATGGAAATCCTGCGGCGGGCCGAGGCCAGCCTGCAAGACGCCGAGAAGCGGCTCTTGCAGGTCCGCAAGTGGCAGCCCTTGTTGCACCAGGCCGTCCTCGAATACCACGGCAGTATGCAGCGAATCAAGGACCTCGCCGCCTCGGACGTCCCCCGCGCGGTAACCGTGCTGACCCGCATGATCGACGCACTGGAGGCGTATCTGCGGGTAGCACCGCCGCCGGGACTGGGACTGGAGACCAGCCCGGCGCAGCCGCAGACTCAGACAATGCCGACAGCGCGGGCGACCCCGGCCGAATTCGCGACGATCGCCATCAAGGTCATCGACGCCGAGCCAGCCGTCGCAGCCCTTGGGCAAGCGATCACAGGGGCCACGACGGAGGTGGATTCGCGACGTGGGGAAAGGGCGGAGGCTCCGGCAGACGACAAAGGCGAGGACGGGGCAAGTCGCCCCACCGGGTCGTGACCGGTCGTCCTCGGCCGGCCAAACTTTCTTTCCATCAATCCGGAGGTGACGACGCATGCCCAACGCAAAAGTCCTGATGGGCGCGAACCGGTTGAAACAGACCATGCGAGCTCTGAAGGACCAGTGGTTGATCACGGAAGCGACCTGGAGCGATACGGTCCGCCGCAAGTTCGAGGACCGCTATCTTGGTCCCCTCGATCCGGCCGTCGACGCCGCGGTGAACGGCATGCAAAAGATGGCCGAGGTTCTCGACCAGGTCCGCCGCGATTGTTCTGACCGGAGTGAGACATTGTGAGCATGTCGACCTCGCTGCGCAGCCTTGCCGAGACGGAACCGGGTCCCGCCTCCAGTCCGCAGGGGGCGGCCGGCGATCCCGCGGGGCCAGACCTGCCCGGACGTCAGCGCGCGGCCCTGCGCGAGCTTTTGCGCCTGGTGGCCGATCGGGCGGTAGCCGAGGACGAAGTCAATCAGTCGCGGGTCGCGAACGACGCCAAGGTCGACACCGAGTACGCCAGGTCACGCCAGGGTCTCGTCGAAAAGTACCAGTCACTCGACCGCGAGGCCCGGTCCGACGACGAGCAGCGGCGTCGCACGATCATCGACGACGCGATGGCCGGAGAGTCGAAGGCCAAGGCTGACTTCGCCGCGTCCAGCCGGCGGATCGCCAGCGAGTTCGACACTCTCCGTGAGAAGGCCAAGAACGAATACAATCGCGCCCGCAACGACGCTGCCAGCCAGCTCGAGGCCGGTAATCGCAAGGCGGCCACCGAGCATACCCAGGCGCTGCAGCCCTTGAGCGACGCCGTCCAGGTCTCCGACTGTTTCCGCGACCGGCTGGCGACCCTTGCCGCCGAGTATGGCAAGTTCAAGCTCGCGCCCGATCTGCCCGCCCCGTCTCGCGAGTCGTACTCGAAATTCAAAGAACCGGTCGATGAGCTGTTCAACCGCCTGGGACGGATGGAACCGGCCATCAAGATCCTCGAGGGTCTGATCGTCCCGAAAACGATGAAAGGCGCGCGCGAAGCCTGGGTCTTCATCGTGCCGCTGCTCATCTGCGTGGGCATCGCCATCGTGACGGCAATGCCAGCCGCCGGCATTGCCGGCCTGGCCGTGACCGGGCTGGCGATCGGTGGACTGTTGCGGACCTGGCTGGTCCAGCTATCCAAGACCCAGCTCCAGCGGCTTTACAACCCGCTCGTGCAATCGCTGGCCGACGCCGACGGACTGACCGCCTACTGTCGTGCCCAGGCCGAAGCCCGCTACGCCGAGGAACGCAAGGGGCTGGCCACCCGGCACGAAGAAGACGTGAAACGCGCCAAGGAAAGTCACGTCCGGGCGATTGACAACGGAGAGACCAAGCGCGATGAGCGGATCCGCCAGATCAACGAGATTTACGCCCAGCGGATGGTCGACATCCAGACCACCCAGGCGAGCGAGATGAGCGCGGCCGTCGAGTCCCACCGGCAGCGGATGTCGGAAATTCAAACGCAATCCGAGCGCAGCCTCGTGAAGCTGGACGAGCAATACAAAAGCCTCAAGGAACAGGTCCGCGTCCGCTCCGAGACAAAGTGGACCGCGCTGGCCGCCCGCTGGCGCGAAGGGATGCAACGCGTCAGTTCCGAGCTCTCCGCGGTGCAGCGGTCCGGCGCCGAGATCGGCCCGACCTGGGATGACTCCTCGTGGCCCGACCGCCCCCTGCCCCGGCAGGTTCCCCCGGTCATCCGCATGGGCACTGCCGCGGTCAAGCTTGCCGCCCTGCCACGAGGAGTCTCGTCCGACCCCCGCCTGATGGAGGGCGTCGCCCGCGAGTTCGAGCTCGCGGCCCTGCGGCCGTTTCCCGCCGCGGCCAACCTGCTGATCGAGACCCCCACCGAGGGTCGATCCGCGGCGCTGGCGGTGCTCCAGGTCTCGATGTTTCGCATCCTGACCAGCCTGCCGCCGGGCATGGTCCGATTCACGATCGTCGATCCGATCGGCATCGGACGCAACTTCGGTGCTTTCATGCACCTGGCCGACTACGACCCGGCCCTCGTCACCAACCAGGTCTGGACCGATCCTCGTCAGATCGAGGAGCGACTCGCGGAGCTGGAAGCGCACATGGAGACCGTGACGCAGAAGTACCTGCGTAACGAGTACCCCTCCATCGAGGCCTACAACGCCGTGGCCGGCGAGGTGGCCGAGCCCTATCGCGTCCTGGTTGTCGCCGACTTTCCCACGAAGCTCGACGAGCAGGCCGCCGGCCGGCTGGCGGCCATCGCGGCGGGCGGTGTGCCCTGCGGCGTGCTGACGCTCGTGGCGGTCGATTCCTCCAAGCCGATGCCCTCGGGTTTCGGCCTGAACGACCTTCGGCCTCACTGCGCCCATCTGACGTGGAAGGACGGGGCGCTGGCCTGGGACGACCCTGATCTGGCTGCGTTTCCACTGACCCTGGACCCGCCGGCTCCCCCGGAGTTCGCCACCCGCCAGATCCAGAAGATCGGCGCGGCGGCCAGGGAAGCCAAGCGCGTCGAGGTCCCCTTCGAGTTCATTGCCCCACCGCGGGAATCGTGGTGGACCAGGGACAGCCGCGCCGGGATCGACGTTCCCCTGGGCAAGGCCGGCGCCACCAAGCGGCAGCACTTGACCCTGGGTCAAGGCACCTCGCAGCACGTGCTCATCGCCGGCCGTACCGGATCGGGCAAGTCCACGCTGATGCACGCCCTGATCACCAACCTGGCGCTTTGCTACAGCCCCGACGAGATCGACCTTTACCTGATCGACTTCAAGAAGGGCGTCGAATTCAAAATCTACGCCACCTTCGCTCTGCCTCACGCCAGCGTGGTGGCGATCGAAAGCGAGCGCGAGTTCGGCATCAGCGTGCTCCAGCGGCTGGACCTGGAAATGCGGCTGAGGGCCGACAGGTTTCGCGATGCCGGCGTGCAAGACCTGAGCGGTTATCGCAATGCTCCCGGCACGCCCCCCCTGCCCCGGATCCTGCTCGTGGTGGACGAATTCCAGGAGTTCTTCGTCGAGGAAGACAAGATCGCCCAGGAGGCTGCGCTCCTGCTCGACCGCCTGGTCCGCCAGGGCCGGGCCTTCGGCGTTCACGTCCAGCTTGGCTCGCAGTCGCTGGGCGGGGCATTCACCCTGGCCCGCAGCACCCTGGGCCAGATGGCGGTGCGCATCGCCCTGCAATGCAGCGAGGTCGACTCGCTCCTGATCCTGGCCGAGAACAACCTGGCTGCCAAGTGGCTGTCCCGACCGGGCGAGGCCATCTACAACGACGCCAACGGCGCGCCCGAGGGAAACCATTTCTTCCAGGTCGTCTGGCTCCCCGACGAGCGGCGGGAAGACTACCTGAAACAGATCCGCGCCATGGGTAACGAGCGCGGGGGAGCCTTGCCGCGGTCGCCGATCGTCTTCGAGGGTGACGCCGCCGCCGACCTGTCGCGCAATCCCCTGCTCCGCCAGCAGCTCGACCTGCCGGCCTGGCCCGAATCTCCGCGCTCCGCCCAGGCCTGGGTCGGCGACCCGGTAGCGATCAAGGACCCGACCTCGGCCCTCTTCCGCCGCCAGGGGGGCAACCACCTGCTGGTCGTCGGCCAGAACAACGAGGCGGCCATGGGCGTCACCGCCGCGGCCGTCGTCAGCCTCGCCGCCCAGTTCGCCCCCGCGGCCGATGGCGGCACGCGCTCTGGGGCCAGGTTTTTCGTGCTCGACGGCACTCCCGAGGATGATCCTCAAGCGGGTGTGCTGGGCCGGGTCGCCACAGCGCTGCCCCACGGCATCAAGGTCGGCGGCTGGCGCGACGCTGCGCAGTTCCTCGCCGCCGTTGCCGGCGAGCTGGCCCTGCGCCAGCAGCCCGACGCCAGCGAGGCTCCGGAGCTTTTCCTGTTCGTTCACGACCTGGCCCGGTTCCGCGACCTCCGCCGTCGCGAGGACGACTTCGGCTTCGGCCGCAAAGAGGATGACCTCGCGCCGCCCGACCACCTCGACATGATCCTGCGCGAAGGTCCCGGCCTGGGCGTGCACCTGATCGCCTGGTGCGACACCGTGAACAACCTCAACCGCTGCTTCACGCACCAGCAGTTACGCGAGTTCGAGATGCGCGTGCTCTTCCAGATGAGCCCGACCGACTCCGGCGGTCTGCTCGACTCGCCCGCCGCCAGCAAACTCGGCCGCAACCGCGCCCTCTTCGCCAGCGAGGAGCAGAACCGGCTCGAAAAGTTCCGGCCCTACGGCGTGCCGTCGGAACAGTGGATCAAAGAAGTGGGTGACGGCCTGCGAAGACGAACGCTGGCGTGATTCCAAGACGGCAGTGCGCGGCATCCGCCATGGGCGCGTGGATCACCCGGGATGGGAACCATCGGTAAATCTTCTCTCATGTGATCAAACGCCATAGGTTGCCTCCGCTCGGAAAGTCATGCACATCGCATCGGCGAAGTCTGGACTGCGGCCGAGCCGCAACATCAGATCTTGCTTCGTCTCCAGCTCGCTCTTTTCAGCTTTGAGCCTGTACCGCAGTTCGCCCAGCTCTTTGAACAGGGCTTGCACATGCGGGCCGTTCGGGATATGGAACGGCTTCCGCGTCACGCCCCGATCGGTCTGGGGATCAAGCCGGCGGGCCAGGGCCGCGGCACACGCGGTGCGGGCATTGACGTAGAATTTGCCGCCGGGCTTGCTTCCGAAATAGGGGATCAATCCAAATGGATACCTACGTTCAAGCGCTTTCATGATGTCGCGGCCAGTGTTTCCCGAGCCGTCGAACACGATCCCCTCGACCGGCACGCGATACTTATGGGCCAGTCCACATATCATGTCGGCAGTCTGGATCTTGCTCTCGAATTGCGACGCGAAGATTTCCAGCACTCCAACCTCGTCTCTCACGACAATCACGCTTTGAGCCTTGCCAACACCTTCACCTACGTCGCAACCAAGCACTACCGTGCCAGTCGGAGCACCACCACGGAGCCGGGACGCCGCGGCCGCTGTCTCTGGACCGAGAGCGAGATCCAACCACTGGGGTTGAATGAGCGTCTCGTGCGACAATTTCGGACGGATCGCTTGCACATGCGAGCGATACCAGGGTGAGTTCTTGCCGGGCTCGCGGGCCACAGATTCGAGCCAGGTCTTATCGGCCATACCCCAGGGCGAACGGTCGAGATCAGCATGCGGGCTCGCGGTGCTCGGCACGTTGAAGTGACGGCAGGCAAGATGCGGCGGTCGCTGCTCGAGCGCGTCCCTGTCACCCTGGTCGCACAGCGTGGCAAACTTGCCATCGGACCTGATCGGGTTGCCGGCTACCAGCATCTTGCTGAAACCGAGGGAGTCGATCGCCTGCCAGGATTCATCGGCGACACCCGATGCCTCATCAACGATCACCAGCATGTGCCGCGAGTGGTGGCCACTCGCTCGCTCAATGGTCGACGTGGAAAACCCGAGCGCACCCCAACCTGGCCGGATTGTCGCTGTCGCCGGAGAAGACTTGATGCCGGGACTGATCGTCATCTGCAAGAGACCAGCTTTCCAGAATGGGCAGTTGTGAACCGCCCGGCGGATCTCCTTGAAGAGGACGCTCCCGATCTGGGTTTGTCCAGCCCCGCAGATATAGACAAGACTGTGCTTTCGTGTCCATAAGAACCATGGGACCAACCCCCCTATGAGGAAACCCTTACCCAACATGTTCCCGGTCTCGACCGCGACGATGCGATGGTCCACGAGAGCTAAAGCCCACTCCCGTTGTGCTCGCCAGTAAGGGGAGCGACAGAGGACTTTCTCGTTGAAATAGCAGGGATCACTCCGCGACCGTCGCAGACGATTCAGAAGCCTTGCTTTGATCGACCCGGGCGGGAAGTTCGCTGTCGTCGTCATCTTCCAAGGCCTCCAGCACTGCGCTGTCCTCTGTCTGCATGGCGACTGGCTCGATACGTTCCAGGATCATATTAAACCATGCAATCTCGGGCTTATGTTCAAACCAAATTTCTTCGCCTGTCTCGGGGTCTTTCACCTTGCGCTTGAGCATGTATTTCTTGCCCAGCGCCATTGCGATTGCCGTCGCGCCGAATTCGCGGTCGAGTGCCATCTCCTCGATCAGTCTCTCGATGGCGTCGCTGATTCGCCTGCCGCGGGAATAGCCGGCAGGGTTGCCGCTGG
>JBEKTN010000312.1:0-10459 GCA_049516015.1 Isosphaeraceae bacterium
CGTCCGTGAGAACTTTCATCATCCCCTCCCTGGGACCAGTTCTCGAATCCGAAACCACAACGGAGGGGAGTAGAACAGAAAACTCGAATCATGCCGAGACTATTCTGCGGGGATTCCCCTGGCATCTCGACGGCAGCGGCATGGATGACGATTTCGCGTTCGACATCTACCGCGGCACGCGCGAGGAGTGGGAGGAAGAACAACGTGGCTGGGAGGAACTCAGCAGGCGTTTCGACGCGGAGTGGTCAGAGCGCAAGCGTCTCGGGATGGCGGACCCCACGCCCAGCGAGGACAGTTCCAGCGCCTGCTGGTCGCGCAGCTTTTCCGTGGGTCACACCGCCGACCTGCCGCTGGGAGTCCGCGTGTTCGGTGTCGGCTGTCAACTCGCCGAACTCATCGTCGGCTTCCGCGGCGGAGCCGACCGAGAAGCCACTACCCCCGAGGCGCAACGGCACATCGACCAGCTCAACCGCGACTTCGGCAACCTCCGCGAACTCCTGCAAAGCTCCGATTCGTCTCTTGCCGAAGCGCTCGTCGACGCGGTACTTTGCCGCTTCGCCGAAACGCTCGACACCATCGCAACGGCCCGCCCCGACCTTGCTTTGCAATGCGAATCACTTACGAACAATCTTCACAAGCTCCTGGACCCCGCACCCCCGGAACCGACCTGGGATTCCCACGACCCCGAGGTTCCGTTTTGAATTTGAACCTCCGAACTGACGATCCTGAACCAGCCGGTTTACGGCCAAAAAGCTGTAAACCTTCGCCGATCCCGTTCTTTCTGGTTCTGCTGTTCTCGATGAAAGAGAACCAGTCCCTGTCACTTGGGGCTATTTCGGGTAAACCAAGCTGGTCATGGATGGCCAGCTGAGTAGCATGGGAGCAAAACACGGCTCCAAGGGTGATTGCCTTGCCGTGAGTCGGTCGCCGTCGCTGGCCCGCGGCGGGCCCCCGCCCCGGCAATCATCGCCGACGTGGACGAAGTTACCCTCGAGCGGTTCGCCGAGTTCTTCGCGGCGAACTTCCAGAACCCAAAGACGCGGCCGGCCCACTTCCGTAACGCGGTAGAGTTCCTCTGATAGTGCGATGGCCGGGGCCTCCGCTACCTCCAAGAAGACGACCAACCATCGATCTGCCTTTCCGATCCAGGTCTGACCGCAGTACTGCACGCGGCGTTACCCCTGTGATGGGTAGATATTCCCAGCAGCCGGGTAAAGCGGCTACCACATCAAAGCCTGTCCGATCCCTGCGAGAAGGGCTTCGCGCGTTTTGCACAGGTTTGTGCTAATGCCGCTTCAACGCCTTTTGCGGCACTCAGAATAGGGCGGACATCGTTTCGAGGCGGTCTCTCGGTTGTTTGCGGTCGTGGAAAGGCCCCTTCCAACATCTCCGGCACGCTTGTTGCCTTAAGCAGCACACGACAAACGGCCCAGGTTCGCCGGAACGCGTAAGAAAATGGCAGCGATCGGAGATACTGAGGTTGAGAGCCCGCGATTTGAAGTACTCTTCCTTGAATCTCAGGAACTATTCCTTCAATGACTCGACAGGGGCGTTTCATTGTCATGCTTGGCCCTCACTACCCCGCGTTATGACGGACGGTGATGATGCACCCCCAGAGCTCCAAGATTCCAACCGACTCAAGTCATGCCGAGTCCGAGCGGGTGGACCGACCCTTCATCCTGACAATCAACGGCGGCTCGTCGAGCCTCAAGTTCGCGCTGTTTGCGCTGACCGACGGGCTTGAGCGGCTCCTGCTCGGTCGCGTCGAGCGGATCGGGATGCCGGGTACGAGGCTCATCATGGCCGAGGCCGGTTGTGAGCAGGAGGACAGCGAGGTCAAGGCCACGAATCAAGCGGCGGTTGTACACGGGGACGACCGGTTCTTCCGACCGGAGCTCGTCACGCTCGGTGTCTCGGAAACCAGCCACGACCTCCGCGATCTCTTGGCCAGCCAAGACCTTGACGTCCGGGTGGCGGAAGCGGTTGCACTGTTCTGTTACCGGGCAAAGACATGGCTCGGGGCTCTGGCGGCGGCACGGCGGTCTTGATACCCTCGTCTTCGCCGGAGGGATCGGCGAGAACTCGCCCGAGACCCGGCACCGCATCTGCGAAGGGCTGGAGTTCCCGGGCATTTCTCTGGACGAACGCCGCAACACCGCCAGCGCCCCGCTCATCTCGACCGAGCAAGGCCAGGTGGCTGTCCGCGTCATCCGGACTGATGAGGAGTTGTTGATTGCCCGCGCCGCAGCCGGGTTCATTCCTCGATCCCGGCGGACTCCGGCCCCTGCTTCGTGAGGTTTTTCACTTACTCAAACCGATTGAAGAGCACAATCCAATCGACCGGGATGAAGGAGCTAATCGATGGAGACGACTCTCAGAACGCAGCCCCCGCGCGGCAGGGAGACACCGGTGGCCGATGGCGCCGCCGAGGCTCCACTCGCACCGGACCTCCTCCGCAAGATGGACGCCTACTGGCGGGCCGCGAACTACCTGTCGGTCGGCCAGATTTACCTTTATGACAACCCGCTTTTGCGCGAGCCGCTGAAGCTCGAGCACGTCAAACCGCGGTTGCTGGGCCACTGGGGGACGACTCCGGGGCAGAACTTCCTCTACGTCCACCTGAATCGGGTCATCAAGGAATACGACCTGAACATGATCTACATCTCGGGACCCGGCCACGGCGGGCCTGCGCTAGTCGGCAACGTGTACCTGGAGGGGACTTACAGCGAGATCTACACGGACGTCTCCGAGGACGTGTCGGGAATGCAGAAGCTCTTCAAGCAGTTCTCCTTCCCGGGCGGCATCCCCAGTCACGTCGCTCCCGAGACACCGGGCTCGATCCACGAGGGGGGCGAGCTGGGCTACAGCCTCAGCCACGCCTTCGGCGCGGCGTTCGACAACCCGGATCTGATTGTCGCCTGCGTCGTGGGTGACGGCGAGGCCGAGACCGGCCCGCTAGCCACGGGCTGGCATTCCAACAAGTTCCTCAACCCGGCGCACGATGGGGCCGTGCTGCCGATCCTCCACTTGAACGGCTACAAGATCGACAATCCGACGGTCCTGGCCCGAATCAGCCACGAGGAGCTGGAGCATCTCTTGCGCGGCTACGGCTACACGCCCTACTTCGTCGAGGGGCACGAGCCGGAGGCGATGCACCCCCTGATGGCCGCGACGCTCGACAAGGTCATCGCCGAGATCCGGCGGATCCAGTCGGACGCCCGGGAGCGGGGCGTCACCGAGCGGCCGCGCTGGCCGATGATCGTCCTCAAGACGCCCAAGGGCTGGACCGGCCCCAAAGTAGTCGATGGCCGGCCGGTCGAGGGGACTTACCGGGCGCACCAGGTCCCGCTCTCCGAGCCGACCGAGCACCCCGAGCACCTCAAGATCCTCGAGGCCTGGATGCGCAGTTACCGGCCCGAAGAGCTCTTCGACGAAGGCGGCCGGCTCATACCCGAGCTGCGGGAGCTAGCCCCGAAGGGCGAGCGCCGGATGGGCGCCAACCCGCACGCCAACGGCGGCATTCTGCTCCGCGACTTGCGGTTTCCCGACTTCCGCGACTACGCGATCGAAGTGCCCCAGCCGGGCAACATCATGAACGAGGATGCCCGGACCCTGGGCAAGTTTTTCCGCGACGTAATCAAGCTCAACGCCGAGCGGCGCGACTTCCGGATCTTCGGCCCCGACGAGACCGCCTCCAACCGCCTGACCGCCGTGTTCGAGGCGACGAACAAGCAGTGGATGGGCACGGTCATCCCGACCGACGACCGCCTGTCCCCCGACGGCCGCGTCATCGAGATGCTCAGCGAGCACCAGTGCGAGGGCTGGCTCGAGGGCTACCTCCTCACGGGCCGGCATGGGATTTTCAACACCTACGAGGCGTTCGTGCACGTCATCGACTCGATGTTCAACCAGCACGCGAAGTGGCTCAAGGTCACCAGGAAATTGCCCTGGCGCCGGCCGATCGCCTCGCTGAACATCCTGCTTGAGTCGCACGTCTGGCGGCAGGACCACAACGGCTTCACTCACCAGGATCCCGGGTTCATCGACCACGTGGTCAACAAGAAGGCCGAGGTGATCCGGGTCTACCTCCCGCCTGACACGAACTGCCTGCTCTCGGTGATGGACCACTGCCTGCGGAGCCGCCACTACGTCAACGTCGTGGTCGCGAGCAAGCACCCATCTCCGCAGTGGCTGACGATGGACCAGGCGGTCAAGCACTGCACCACGGGAATCGGCATTTGGGAGTGGGCCAGCAACGACCGTGGCAGTGAGCCGGATGTCGTCATGGCCTGCGCCGGCGACGTGCCGACTCTGGAGACGCTGGCCGCGGTGCAGCTCCTCCGCGAACACATCCCGGATCTAAAGATCCGCGTGGTAAACGTTGTCGATCTGATGCGGCTCGAGCCGGCGACCGAGCATCCCCACGGCCTCTCGGAGCATGACTTCGACACGCTCTTCACCAAGGAGAAGCCGATCATCTTCGCCTACCACGGCTACCCCTGGCTGATCCACCGGCTGACTTACCGCCGCACCAACCACCAGAACCTGCACGTGCGCGGCTACAAGGAAGAAGGGACGATCAGCACGGCGTTCGACATGACGGTCATGAACGAGCTCGACCGGTTTCATTTGGTTGCGGACGTGGTCGACCGCCTGCCCCAGCTCGGGTACAAGGCCGCTTATGCCAAGCAGGCTGTGCGCGACAAGCTGATCGAGCACCGGCAGTACATCACCAGGTATGGCGAGGACATGCCCGAGATTCGGGACTGGAAGTGGACGGTAACGACGCGATGAGCGGAACGGGCTGGCAACTCGTCGCAGCAGCCTCGGTCGTTCAACCGAGGGAGACGGAGTCCGCGCAATCAGAGCCTGACAGAAAGCCCACAAACCCGTATCGAGGGTCGGATCATGAGCGAATCGCTCCCGGAAGTCTTCCTGGCGCGGCACGGCGAGACGGAGTGGACGGTCACCCGCCAGCACACCGGACGGACAGACCTGCGTCTCACCAGGCGCGGTGAGGACAATGCACGGGGCCTTTCCGAACGGCTACGCGGCATGACCTTCGATCGGGTCTTCGTCAGCCCGCTGCAGCGAGCGCGTCGGACGTGCGAGCTGGCCGGCTTCGGCGACCGGGCCATAAGCATCGCCGACCTGACCGAATGGGATTACGGCAGCTACGAAGGGCGGCGCACCGATGAGATTCGCCGCGAGCGGCCCGGCTGGCATCTCTTCCGCGACGGTTGCCCGGGCGGCGAGTCGGTCGCGGACATCGGTGCCCGCGCCGACCGTGTGGTCGGGCGGCTCCGTTCGCTTCCGGGCCACGTCCTGATCTTCGGCCACGGCCACTTCTTCCGCGTCCTGGCTGCTCGCTGGCTGGGCCTGTCACCGGGTGAGGGGAGCCACTTCGTGCTTGGCACCGCGGCCCTCTCCGTCATAGGCTACGAGCATGGGCTGGACAACCCAGCCATCCTGCTCTGGAATGACGACCGGCACGCCGTTCCCTGACTCTTGTGCGCGGACGCACCGACATCGGTTCGATCGACAATTCCGAACTTCTCATAAGGACTCCATCGCATGGCAATGCGTCGCACGACAGTCACGGAAACGAAGGGAGCGACGGTCACCCAGCCGACCCGCACTCCGGCGCGAGTTCTCCAGCGATCGCACGATCGAGGAATATGCGGCCGACATCTGGGGAGCGGAGCCATGCTCGGTGGATCAGCCATGAACCATGGGTCAAAGACGATCGGCATCACCAATCCTTCGTTCTCGAGGCGACCATGATCAGCACCCAATACACCACGGAGGACTTGAAGAAGCTCCCGCTCCGGGCAATCGTCGCCTTCGCGGCACGGTGTGCGCGGAGGGTCGAGTCCCTCGCTCAATTGCCGGCGGACCACCCGCAGCGAGAGGCCCGTCGAGTGGCCATCGACAACGCCATCCGGCTCGCCGAGGAGATCGCGCGGGGCTCGGCCTGCGCCTCCGTCGAGCCGGTGGTCCAGGCCCTCGACTCAACTCAAGCCATTTCGGGCGACGGGATCGCTTGCGAGTGCGCCGCGGCGGCAGCCGCGGCAGCCGCGCGTACGGCGGCAACCGTCTGGCTCGTTCTCAACCCCGGGGAGAGTGATCGAGATAAGAAGCGATGGACGAACACGCCTGAGGCTCGCAACTACGTCTCCCATCTGGAAAGTGTTTCGGCCGAGTTCGTCGCGATGGACGCCTTCACGGCCGCGGTCGAGGCGGCCGATGCTGTCGCCTATAGCGACGACTTCATGCGCGGGGCCGTCCATGATCATGCGACACTCCTCGGCCTCCATCTCGGCACTTACCCGGAGGCCGGGCAACCCATCGACCCCTCGCCCGATGGGCCACTCGGGCCGCTCTGACCGCCGCAGGCCGCCCTCAACGATCACTCGCGGTCGCTTGCCCTTGGTCCCATGCAGCCCGGAACAACGTACCACGATCAGGAGAGATTCCCTTGGCAGGATGGTATACGACCGAAGGTACAATCCTCTCCCCGGGTGCCGAGTGGATCGAGGAAGAGCGCGCCTACAACTTCTCGATCTACTCCGAGCATGCGGAGCGCGTGACGTTGCTCCTCTTCGGCGAGGACGACCCGGCTGTGCCCCTGCTCGAACATCGGCTTGACCCACGGGTGAACAAGACGTGGCATATCTGGCATTGCCGGCTGGGAGAGCAGAAGGTCCGCGGCGCCCGCTATTACGCCTACCAGATCGACGGGCCGCGATCATCCGGACCGCGGGACTGGCACGCCTTCGACGCGCAGAAGGTCCTGCTCGATCCTTACGCCAAGGCAGTCTTCTTCCCGCCGGGGTTCAGCCGCCAGGCCGCGGAGCGGACGGGTTCGAACATGGGCCGGGCGCCACTGGGCATCCTGCCTCGTCCTGAGGCAACCTTTGCCTGGCGCGATGACCGACGACCTCACCACGGGTCGTCGGACGCGGTCATCTACGAGATGCACGTCCGCGGCTTCACGCGGAGCCCGACCAGCGGCCTCGCCCCCGAGAGGAGGGGGACCTACGCCGGGGTCGTTGACAAGATCCCCTACCTGAAGGAACTGGGTGTCACGAGGGTCGAGCTGCTCCCCGTACAACAATTCGATCCGCAAGAGGGCAACTACTGGGGGTACATGACGCTGAATTTCTTCGCCCCGCACCAGGAGTACGCGACTGATCCGCATCATGCGGACGACGAGTTCCGCGCGATGGTGAAAGCGCTGCACGAGGCGGGCATCGAGGTCATCCTCGACGTCGTGTATAACCACACGGCCGAGGCGGGCCTCAAGGGGCCGACGTACAGCTTCCGGGGCATCGACAACCCTGCGTATTACCTCATGTCCGATGACCCGCGGGCCCCGTACCGCGACTACACCGGCTGCGGGAACACGCTGGCCTGTTCGCGCAACGTCGTACGAGTTCTTGTCCTGGACAGCTTGCGGTATTGGGTCACGGAAATGCACGTCCACGGGTTCCGGTTTGACCTCGCGTCCGTGCTGGCCCGCAACCCCGACGGCTCGTTCGCGAGTGCCGACGATTCGCTGCTGACCGCCATCCGCATGGATCAGATCCTGCGCGACGCCCACCTGATCGCCGAGCCCTGGGACGCCGGATGGGCCTATCAACTGGGGACCGAGTTCCCCGGCGCACTCTGGCATCAATGGAATGGTCGTTTCCGAGACGACGTCCGCCGCTTCGTCCGGGGTGATCCGGGGATGGTCGGCGCCTTGATGCTCCGGCTCTACGGCAGCGACGACCTCTTCCCAGACAACCCCCGCGATGCCCGGCGGCCGTACCAGAGCATCAACTACGTTACCTGCCACGATGGCTTCACGCTCTACGACGCCGTCGCACACAACGAGAAGCACAACTGGGCCAACGGCCACGGGAACTCCGACGGGACAGCGGAGAACTTTAGCTGGAACTGCGGCTGGGAGGGAGACGAGGGAGTGCCCGCCGATGTGATGGCCCTCCGCAAGCGGCAGGCGAAGAACCTGGTCTGCCTGCTGCTGCTGGCCAACGGCATTCCGATGCTGACCGCGGGCGACGAGTTCCTGCAAACCCAACGCGGGAACAATAACCCATATAACCAAGACAACGAGACGACATGGCTGGACTGGTCGCGTCAGATAGCCCATGCGGATCATCTCCGCTTCGTCAAGCAGATGATCGCCTTCCGCAAGTCGCACCCGACCCTTGGCCGCGCGAGTTTCTGGCGCGGCGACGTCCGGTGGCATGGGGTCGGCGACTTGACCGACCTGTCCTACAACTCGCACAGCCTCGCGTACTGCCTGCTCGGGGCCTCGCAGGGCGACTGCGACCTCTACGTGATGATCAACGCGTACCATGAGCCGCTGAGATTCACGATCCAGGAGAGCCGATCGGGCGGTTGGAAGCGGGCGATCGACACAGGTCTCGAGAGCCCGGATGATATCGCCGAGCCCGGCCGGGAAGTCGCGGTGACCTCGATGGAATACCGCGTCGATGCCCATTCGGTGGCTGTCCTGATCGGGGAGACCGCCGGGACGGCGCCAGGTTGATCTCGTTTACGGCAACGCCGAGCGGTGAGGGCGGAATGACGACCATGAGCGAAAAAAGCTCGACAACGAGTCTTCCCCCGTTTCCACCGGACTACCGCGCTTCGGGCGTGCTGCTGCACGTCACGTCGCTGCCCTCGCCCTACGGCATTGGTGATCTGGGGCCGGCCGCGCTGGCGTGGGTCGACCGGCTCCACGAGGCGCGACAAACGTGGTGGCAGGCGCTCCCGCTGGGCCCCACGGGGTACGGCAACTCGCCGTATCAGTCGCTCTCGTCCTTCGCCGGCAATGCCCTCCTGATCAGCCCGGACATCCTCATCGAGGACGGACTCTTGCGCCGGGAAGATTGTGTGGGGCAATCCTTCTCGGCCACTTCCATCGATTATGAGGTCATCATTCCGTTCAAGCATCGGTTGCTCGAGACAACCTGCACCAACTTTCGCGCCGGTGCGCGTGCAGACCTGCAGCCCGCGTACGAGCAGTTTTGCAGCGAGCAGGCTCATTGGCTGGACGACTACTCCTTCTTCCGAGCGCTGAAAGCCAGGTTCGGAGGCTTGCACTATCTCGAGTGGCCGCCGGAGCTGGTCCGGCGCGATCCGGTGGCTCTGGCGCAGGCCCGACTGGACCTGGCCAGACAGATCGATCAGACTCGCTTCGCACAATTCCTCTTGTTTCGCCAGGGGGCACGCCTCAAGGAGCACGCCAGGGCAAGGGGATTGCGCCTGATCGGCGACCTGCCTTTCTTCGTTTCCCCCGACTCGAGTGATGTCTGGGCCAACCCGGAGTTGTTCTTGCTGGATGAGCGGCACAGCCCGCGCTTCGTGGCCGGCGTGCCTCCAGACGACTTCAGCGCGCAGGGGCAACTCTGGGGCAACCCCGTCTATGACTGGAAGGTGCTGGGCGGGTCCGGTTATCGCTGGTGCATCGATCGATTACGCGCCCTGCTGGCCCACGTGGACGCGATTCGACTGGATCACTTCCGCGGCTTCGCGGCTGCCTGGCACGTACCCGCCGGGGCGACGACGGCCCAATCGGGCGAGTGGGTGCCGGGTCCCGGGGCCGAGCTCTTCCGCGCGGTACAGAAGGAGCTAGGCAATCTCCCTTTCATCGCGGAGGACCTGGGCCTGATCACGCCCGACGTTTACGCACTCCGCGACCAGTTCCACATTCCCGGGACGAAGGTCCTCCAGTTCGCTTTCGACGCCCATCTCGATAACCCCTATCTCCCCTACAACTACGTCTCCAACGCGGTGGTGTACACCGGAACCCACGACAACAACACGACTCGCGGCTGGTATGAGGACTCGTCGGATTCACGGCGGCGGAAAATGTGGCGATATCTGAATCGACAGGCGGGCAATGAGGGCGAAGCGGCACCGGAGCTCGTGCGTCTGGCATGGTCGTCCAGGGCCGCGCTGGCGATGGCTCCGTTGCAGGATCTGCTCAATCTGGGTAAGGAGGCCCGAATGAACGTGCCAGGGAACCCCCTTGGCAACTGGCGCTGGAGGTGCACCGACGACATGCTCTCTGCGTCCGCCTTTCAGTGGCTGCGGGATCTGACAGAAAAGTCAAACCGGTCTTCTCCTCACCAATCTCCCTGTCTTTCCGAGGTAACACCATGAAGGCGACCGAAGAACTCCATGACCTGGGCCAGAGTCTCTGGCTCGACAATATCACACGCGACCTGCTGACGACGGGAACGCTCGAGCGCTACATCGACGAGCTGTCAGTGACAGGACTCACCTCGAACCCGACGATCTTCGACCACGCCATCAAGAACAGTACCGCCTACTTCTACAGCGCCGGGTCCACCACAAAGAACGCCGTAAAGCATTAAATCTGAGTACGTTAGAACGCATCGATCATTTTGAATAACGAGCCGTCGAAATCCAGAGAAACGCCCAG
>JBEKTN010000313.1:0-10442 GCA_049516015.1 Isosphaeraceae bacterium
TCCCCTGGTCGATGGCAAAGTGGATGGTTCCTCCAACGAAGGCTGTCCGAGTGTAGATGTATCCCCGAATCCCGAACGCATGGTACAACAAGCTGGTGGACATGCTGTGTCTCCAATCTGAAAGGAGTACTTGACGCAACATTAGATTGGGCAAGCATGTCCACTTTTTTCAAGGCCTGTACGCTTCCCCCGGATGAACCTGTTTTTCGGCACCGTGCACGGTGAGCTTCACTGCCTCGCGGCGGAGTCCGGCGATGTGCTCTGGAGCGCGGAAGTCGGCGAATCTGTCATCTTCCAGCCGGCCATCGCCAGCGGTCGCGTCTACGTGGGAACCGAGGCCGGTAGCCTGATTTGCCTGGAAACCGGTGACGCGGGTGACGACGGCTGGCTCATGTGGGGGGCCGACGCAGCCCACAATGGAAGGCTAGAGTGCTCCTGATCGCACCCGGGAAGGATCAACCAGGAAAGCTGCGGTTGCCGGCCCGCTGCGAGCCGACGAACGGCGTTTCTGGAGCTCAGAGAATGAGATCTTCATCCATGATGAAGCCAACTCTTGAAGTCGTTCGGGCAACCAAGACTCAGCGGATCTGCGAGATCAAGGGGGCGGACTTCCACATCGGTCGTCTGCCCAACCTCGACCTCTTCATCGACGACAACCGGATCTCACGTCCACACGCCCGCATTCAGCGTCTGCCTGATGGCTCTTATGAGTTGATGGATCTGGACAGCCAGAACGGCACTCACCTCGGTGGCAAGAAGCTGGCGCCGTTCCAGCCCGTGCGGCTCCGCGATGGAGACCGGATCAAGATCGTCGAATACGAGCTGATCTTTCATCAACCAGGCCCCGTGGTTCACGAGCCCCAGGACGACGGCACGACCGTGGTGGGCTCACTCCATGACCTCAGCTCCGATCACCTGGTCAAGCGCTCGAAACACCCTGCCGAGGCGCTCAAGGCCATCCTCGATGTGGTTCGTGCACTGGGCGGCGGAGCTGATCTGGGTGAAGTGCTCAGCCGGGCGCTCGACGGCCTGATGGACGTGTTCCCCCAGGCTGAGCGGGGCTTCATCGTGATGGCCGAGGATGACGGGTCGTTTCCGCTGGCCGCGTATCGACGCCGGCAAGGGCACACCTCCGCCCCGACATTGAGCCGGACAATCCAGGACCGTGTTCTCCGCAAGGGAGAGGCCGTCCTGATCAAGGACATCACGGTGGACAAGATCCTGGGCGATGAGGGCAGCCTGGTGTCCACCATTCGTTTGGCCATCTGCGTTCCGTTTCGGTCCCACGACTGCAAGACGATCGGGATGGTTCAGCTCGACCGCCTTGGCGACTCCGATCATTTTCAGGAGCAAGACCTGGACCTGCTCGCGGCCCTGGCCTTGCCCATCGGTGTGGTCGTGGTGAACGATCGGTTGCTCAAGGAGCAGGCATCCTGGGCGGCAGCCAGGGAGATTCAACGGGCACTCTTGCCCCGCGTTCAACCGCAGATTCCCGGGTACACGTTCTGGGAATGCTACCGACCGGCTCAGGTCGTGGGGGGCGACCTCTACGACTATATCCCGGTGGAGGAGGCCGGGTCATCGTCAAATGGCATACAGCGATGGGCAGTCACGCTGGGTGATGTCGCGGGCAAGGGGATGCCCGCGGCCCTGGTCATGGCCGGCATTTGTCCAGAGGTCCGCCACCTCGTCCGCGCAAGGGTCACTCCTGTCGACGTGCTTTCCCAGGTAAACCGGCATGTGTACGACCATGGGGTTGCGGGTCGTTTCGTCACGCTGGTGATCACCATGATCGATTCCCGTACGCACGAGCTGACGATTGCCACCGCGGGCCATCCCCACGTGCTCATCCGCCGCGCCGGCGGGTCTGGTCGAAGAGATCGGCTGCGATGGAACTGGACTGCCCCTGGGCGTATCCCGGGACGCCACTTACCGGGCGACCCTGGTTCCACTCCAGCCAGGCGACGTGGTCGTTCTCTTCTCCGACGGAGTGACCGACGCCATGGACCAGAAGGGCCAGTGCTTTGGGCTGGATCGCCTGCGAATTAACCTGGCCGAAGCGCCTACGGGCGTTGCCGGGGTCGGCGAGTCGATTCTCGCAGCCGTCCGCGACCACTTCGCTGGCCGGTCGCAGTTCGATGATATCACGATCGTCTGTTTTGGCCGGGATCCGTCATGAAGCGGGTATGTTTTCAAGAGACCGGGCAAGCTTGCATTTTCAGGAGTTTGCCCGATGATTGAGAACCTCGATCGCCAGCAAGAGGCGGTCGGGCCACCGCTGGGCGGCAGTCCGGCTCCTGTCTACCGTACATTCACGGCAAGCCTGGCTCCGGGAGACTGGGTTTTTCTCGCCTCGAACGCATCCACAACAGACCTTATCTATTCCTGGCGTTACTTTGGATTCGAGGGATACAGAGGCACCGAAACCCCGGGGGCGGCGATGATCGCCAGCTTCCGGCAGAGAGCGTTCAGAGATCCCCCTGCTACCGACGTTGCGATCTTCTGTTTCGGACGCAAATGCGAGTGATACGGGGCAATCGCCAGCGAGAGCGGCTCAATCCGGATTCCGCTGGCCCCGCAGGCCGCCCAGTTTCTGAACCTGGGGAAGCGCCTCGAGCTTGAACCTCGGATTGGCAGACGGACCCAGCACGTGAACGATAAGGAATTGCCCGCTGGCCTCGCGCATCAGGTCGCTGACGATCGGCAAGCGGCGACCGCGGCCATACAGGACCCTGAGTTGTATGTCGAGGTTCCCCAGGGGATCGCGGTTGCCACTTCCTTGCAGGCTAACGGCGCTGCCGGTGAGCTTGATCGGGTCGAGGATCGCCGTGCCATGGTCGATCCGGAACGCGACGTCCGCGGAATCGAAGGCGGTCTTTCCCGAGGTCCGCGGCGACTCGAGCAGCGACAGGTTGCTGTTGAGGAAGTTGATGAACCGCAGCGCGACGGGGAGCTCGCCTAAGTCTCCCTGAGTGATGTGTGCCTCGCCTTTGCCCTGGATGCTGCGGACGTTGTTGCCCAGGCCGCTCAGATCGATCGCGGCGCCCAGCGCACCGCGGTACGACTGCCGGCCCGGGAGCGTCCGGGCATATTCCTCGAGCTGTGCACCGGCAAGTCTCAGCGAGGCGCTATACTTCGGGGTGGCATCGAGACTGATCGTGCCGCTACCCTCCAGATCACCTCGGAGTAGTTTTCCCCGCAGGCTGTCGAGCCGGGCCGATCCGCGCTCAAGGTGAAAAGGCGATTCGACGTCGGTGATCTGCTGCCCCAGCAGAGTGATGCTGTCCAGCTTGACAGCCCCCTGGATTTCCATCGTCTGTCCATTGGACCAGCCGCGAACATACTCGAGCTGGCCCTGGATATGTTTTAGCGGAATCCCGGCTTCGAGGGAGTTGTCGATAAACACAACCCGGGTGTTGTCCCAGCGGCACCAGGCCGGCACGCCTTCCTCGCCCGACCAACCGATCTGGAGGTTGCCGCGGGCCGTGAAAGGCCTGCCGTCGTCCAGCCGGAGCGCGAACTGGGCCATCAAGGGCGGCATGATCGTGCGCAGGCTCGAGTCCAGCCGGATCTCCTTGACCCAGAGTTCGCTCACCGCCAGGGCGAAGCGGCCGCTGTCCTCGACCATCACGTCTCCCGAGGCAAACTGGACCGGGGCGCCATGGAAGAGGAAATTGACATCGTTCATGGCCACCTTGCCGTTGTCGAAATCAAACCGGCCGTGAACGTTCTCCATGCGCAGCTCGAAAGTCCCCCCAGGATCGAAGCCCGGCTGGGGCGTGCGAGGGATCACCAGGCGCACGCTCGAATCGGGAAGGGGCATGATCGAAATATGGTTGGTGTCAGGACGGCCAGGCTCGACGTGAATGGTGGCCTCGACGTCGCTGGCTCCGGTCGGGTTGATGATCGACCAGGTCTTCTGCCAGGCCGGCTGCAGCGCCTTGCGAAGGTCTTCGTTGAAGGGCAAATTCTGGGCCTGGATCTGCAAGTCGATCTTCAGTGGCGGCTCGCCGTTTGGGAGGTTGGGCCCGACGAGTTTCTGGACCCGGCCGTTCCCCTTGATGATCGCCTGGCCGTTCCCTCCGCGCATGTTCTTGAATTCCCAGAGGTCCGGATGCAACTCGAGCTGGCCGGTCAGATTGCGGATCGGGTAGGGCAGGCCGGCCCAGGTGATCTCGCACCGCGGGTTGAGGTCGAGATCGGCATCAATGACCAGGTGCCCCTCGGGCTTCGCCCTGGGCCCGACCATCGGCCAGCGAAGGATGCGAACCTTGCCCTTGACTGAACCGGCGGGGTGAAACTGATCGACGACCTTGCGGACATCCGGCGGTAACGCGGCCAGGAACGCGGCATCGATCGGTACCGAGTCGGCCTGGATATCCAGCCGGACGAGCGCGTCGGGCCCAGGGTTTTCGATGGTTCCCTTCAAAAGTGCCGGGCGCTCGCCGATCAGGCCGCGCAGATCGACGGTAAGCCGCTGATTCTCCAGCGTCAGGCTGCCACCCATGTGCTCCACTGGGTAGGGAAAGTGGCGATAGACGGCCGCTACATCGCGGCAATTGACCGTGGCGCTGACACTCACCGGGTCGTTCTCCCGTTGTCGCGCCAGATGAATGGACGCATCGACCAGGCCGCGGGGCTTGAAGACGTCCCAGAGCTCGGCGAACTGAGCCGGGGTCCTCTCCTGGAGCCGGTTGTCCATCTCCAGTTGCACAAGGTCGAGACGCAGATCGAACGGACAGGTTGCCGCCTGACCGAGGGCCAGAGAACCCACGGCACGGAGGATCGTACTCCCGTTGCTCCCTTCGGCGTGCTTGATCGAGACGAGGCCGTTGTTGATGGCCACGAACGCGGAGAGGTCGTTGACCGGAAAGGGGAGCGCGGGACACTCCCAGACGCCGCCGTGCAGCCGCGCCAGCACGTCATATTCAAAGCGGCGGTCTCGAGGGGCCCCGGGGTGAAGCGCCAGCCGGCGCAATTCGAGATCGATCTCGCCGCGGTTGAGCCCCAACGACCCGAACTGCGAGCGGATCTCCGGCGGCAGGCGGCGGCGCAAGTTTTCCGAGAGAGTTAATCCCGCAAGCTCGCCGCGCAGGACCGTGTCGCCAGTGATGGGATCGATCGAGCCTTCGAGAGTCAGTTTTTCGAACAGATCGCCGTGGGCTGAACCCTCGAACCGCAGCCGTCCTCCCTCGCCCGCCTCGATCCTCAGCGAGACATCGCGCAGAATGGCCACGCCCTGATTGGGTAACGAACCGGCTGGCCCGGGGCTCTGGCTCTTGGTCGGTGTGGATTCGCGCGCGGTTTGAGTCGCGATGCCCTGCCTGACGGCCGGCAGTGCTTCCGCGATCGCCGCGTCTCCTAGCGGCCGCGGGGTCGAGTCCCTGGCCCTGACGACTTCGTTGTCACGGTCGAGCTCACGCACCCGGGCCAACCGCAAGGCGGAAACAGGCAAGCCCACCGCGTCATCCTCCGCATCGAAATCGCCCACCAGCTCGATGGTGCCGTTGCGGATCACGATCGGGGGAGGATTCTCGATCGTCGGCCCCGGCCAGGGGTCTGCGATCAAGCCCTGAATATTCCAGGTCCCGTTACTCCGCCGGCAGAGTCGTAACGTGGGCTGGCTAACCACCACCTCGCGAGGCGCGAACCGGCCGTGAAGCACCTGCCGTGGATCAAGCCGGACGCTCAGCCAGGGAACTCTCGCAGTCAGGAATGACTGACCGTCGATCCGCTGCAGCACGTGGAAATGGCTAACCGTCATCTCTCCCTTCCAGATGCCGATGTTGACTCGTCCCATCTCGACGATCGAACGGGGCAAGAACCGCGCGGCCTGGGCCTTGATCATCCGCGCGGCTGTCTCACTGTCGGTGACGAGCGCGTAGGCGAACCAGGCAGCCCCAGCCATGATCAAAACGATCAAGGCCAGCCCCCAGAACAAGATCTTCGCCAACCGTCGCCACAGCCGCATCCGCCGCTTCTCCTTCCGTGGAGACCTTCACGGCCCAGCCGGGCCATGAGCCTGATCGAGCCATTGCTCAGGAACTGATGCGCCGAAACGCCACTTTTCGCGCGATGGTCATCACCCCGATGGCGGCCAGACCCATCGCGGGCAGCTCGCCGGGAATCCGGTACCGCATTGAGCTGGCGAAGACCAGGTGCACGAAGCAGAAATAAAAAAGCGGGCCAGCCAGCAGCACCCAGGCCCGCGGGTCACGCCACCGGCCCCAGAGCCCCAGGCCCGCGAGTGCCAGCAGGGGAACGACCACCAGCGTGCTGACCACGGCCAGAAGCGGCGAGCGAAATCCCTCCGCGTTGGGCCAGGGGCTCCAGTACCGAGCCAGCTTGAAGAGCGCCAGCTCCAGGGCGCGCCCAGGCTCGTCCTGGACAAACACCAGCGCCCGCCGCGTGAGCTCGCGATCCTGATCCAACTCGTCGAGCGGCCAGATATCGGGCGACTCGAGGAACTTCATGTCACTGGCGCCTGTGGCGTGGGGGTTGAGGCCGTCAGAGAGGCTGGCCCCCATCCAGACCGCCGTCGGCACGAATCGCCCGAAGACCTGCACATTACGGATCCACCAGGGACTCATCACGATGCAAAGGCCGAGCAAGACCACTGCCGCGACTCCCGCCGCGTTGAGAATGCGAAGCCGCGGGGGAAAGCCGCGTGACACGGCAACGCTCCACAACCAGGCGACCAACATCACCGGCACGAAGAGGGCCCACGACGGGCGAACCAGGATTGCCGCTCCGCTGGCCGCGCCGACTCCAAGGGCGATCACCAGCGCTCGCCGGTTTACTGCACCCGGGGGCGCCGCGGTCTCGTTCCAGACTGCGGCCATACCCCAGAGCGCAGCCAGCATCAAGGGAAAGAACACGGCCTCCGAGAGGATCAGCACCGACATCACGACGAAGTAAGGATGCACGGCCGCCAGCAACGCGGCCACCAGAGGGACCGTCCATGGCCGGCCGTCGGCGCGGCCTGTGATCGGGCCGACGGTGGTCATCGCTGGATTCTCGTTCCTGCCGGCGACTTCCCGGCTTAATTGATACATCAGCCAGACTGTCAGCACCCCGAGCCCAGCCTGCACCAGACGGGCCGCCAGTGGACGCTCGCCCAGAATGGTTTGACAGGCCGCCAGGAAGGCGGGATAGCCCGGGACCCGCAGCGCGAAGTGGGGAATATCGCCCCATTCCACCATTTCATAAAGCGTTCCCTGGCGGATCGTTCCAGCAAGGGCCCAGTAATACTCGGCGTCGTCAAAGACGCAGACCCGCGGCGTGCCTCGCCGCCGGACATACCACTCCACGGCGACCGCCGCCGACAGGCGCGCGAAGAGCGCGAGCTCGAGAATCCGCCGCAGCGCCGGTGCTTTCATCCGACTGTTCCGGCACTTCCAGACCCGAGCCACAGTCCGCGAAATCGGGTCAAATCGAGGTTTCGGCACGGACATGGTCGGCCACTCGCTCTTGGGACGAGGACAAATTCGAACCATCCGTGGGGTGACCGAGTCGGGCATGGGATCGTATGCCAAAGCCGCCAGACCGTCAATCACAACTCGCGTGCAGTGAGTGATCCTGATCTTGATCCTGATCTTGATCCTGATCATCATCGAGGGCAACACAAGCCAGGTGGGCGCCGACTGGTTCCGCATTTGACATCGCGCATACCGAACCCTGCGGGTCAACTTGCCAGCGCAGGCCGAGTGTTCGCCGGGTCTGCTCGGTCACCCTCACGCGGTCGGCGATCCGGTGGCCGACCACCCAAACGATGCCGGCCGCATCACAGAGCAGGGGGGTGCGAGCACGTTCCTCGGGAACGATGCTCCGGCCCCGGAAGAAGTCATTGAGGGGAGTACTCCTGCCCTTCATGCCCAGCGGTTCGAATCGGTCGCCGGGGACCGGAGCGCGGACACACAGCGACGGGACAATCCGGTCAAGGTCGATCGTCTCGTCCCGCAGGGCGCCCGGTTCGAGCAGCGTGGTGATCTTGCCGGTGCCCCAGGGAACGCATCCGGGTACTTCCATGGGGATTTGCTCGATCGGGGCCGGCCGCCCCGAGGACGAACCGTTCCCCCCAATGCGTCTCAGTACGAAACCGTTGGGAGGACATCCACTGGCGCCGGTCGTCGTGAGCTCGATGCCGCACCCGATTGCCATGCGGCTGATCCGCTGGCTGCGTGCGAGCGAGGCAAGGCGAAGCCACCGCTCCGCCGACATGCCGGCCTCGGGCCAGCCAGCCAGCCGCCAGACCCGTCGCAGGACTTCGGCACAGAGGAAGAGAGGAGATTGCAGCAGCCGATCGCGACGAAGCTCGATCTGGTCGTGGCTTAGCAATCGAGTCGCGTCGTGCTCCAGTTCGATCACGTGCCGCTCCATGGTCCGTTCGGAGGCTCCAGCCAGCATGCCCAGCCGAACGATCGCCTCGGCGACGAGGGGATTGTATTCGCGGGCCAGCCGGGGGAGAAGGTCGTGGCGAATCCGCGCCCTGGTCCGCGCCTGGTCGGCGTTGCTGGCATCCTCCCGAAAATCCTGTCCCAGTAGTCCCAGGTTTGTGCGGATCGCCTGCCGTGAGACCGAGAGCAACGGGCGGATGAGGGTGACAGGCGGATCGCAGCTCAAGACGCGCCGCGATGGCATGCCCGCCAGGCCCCGCAGCCCGGTACCACGGATGATCCGGTGCAGGATCGTCTCGGCCTGATCGTCGCGTGTGTGTCCGACCGCAATGGCCGAGGCGCCTCGAGCGGCGGCAATTTCCAGCAGCCAGGAATATCGGGCGCGACGAGCGTCAGCTTCGAAGTGCCTGGCGCGCGTCGGCCGCCACTGGCCGAGATCCAGCGGTAGACCGAGCGAACCCGCCAGAGCGTGAACAAACGCAGCGTCAGCCCGCGCCGCCTCGCCCCGCGTGCCGTGATCGAGGTGGGCGACCGAAAGCGTCAGGCTTAGCTCGGGCGCCAGCCGGTGTAATGCGCGAACTAAACCCACACTGTCGCCGCCTCCGGAAACCGCCACGATCCAGGTGGTTCCCGCGCCCGTGGCGCACCATCGCCGCGCCCGGCGGCGAACCCGCTCCAGCCAGGCAGGCGTCCAGTCTTGCTCACGCGGTTTGTCTTGTTCCATCGGTCAACAGCACCGCTTCAGGACTCGAATCATCCAGGGTATTGTCGCCGTCTCCCCTGAAAAAGGCCAGGAATCAGGCGGAATGGGGCGGAAATGAGCTTGCTTCCTGACGTAAAATCGGATCATGAATCACGAACTGATTTCGTTGGTCGCGTGCCCTCGATGCCGAGGCGCACTCCAGATTGCCGGTGATCCACCCCAGACTCTCGATTGCCCGGCGTGCGGCTCATGCTATCCGGTCGTCCGGGGGATACCGAGGCTTGCCGGCGACACGTGTGCAGAGAGCTTTGGCCGGCAGTGGAACCGCTACGACGTGGCGCGCAGCGAGGAAGACGAGGCAACGTTTCAGGTCAAGACGGGCGTTGCGCCAGCCGATCTTGCGGGCAAGCTCATGCTCGACGGCGGTTGCGGGGGTGGTCGCTATTCCCATCTGGCCGGCAGCCATGGGGCTCGGGTCCTCGGCGTTGACCTGAGCACGGCCGTCGACAAGGCGGCCTCGCTGTGCGCAGGGCTTCCGGACGTATGCATAGTCCAGGCCGACCTTCTCGACCTGCCCTTGGCCGATGCCGTTTTCGACCTGGTCTTCTCGATCGGCGTGCTCCATCACACGCCCGACCCGCGCCGGGCGTTCGCCCAGATCGCCCGGAAAGTCAAGCCCGGCGGACGCCTGGCAGTCTGGCTCTACCGCAAGAACACGCCGCCCCAGGAATGGCTCAACACGGGCCTGCGACGCGTCACAACCCGGCTCCCCGCGCGTGTGCTCGAACCCCTTTGCGCCGGGCTGGGTGTCCTCGGCAGCGTTCCCATCGTCAACCGGACGCTGAACAAGGTCGCCAACTTTTCCGGACACCCCGACTGGACCCTCCGCGTCTGCGACAACTTCGACTGGTACGCCCCGCGGTACCAGTCGCATCACACCCAGGCCGAGCTGAAATCCTGGTTCGCGGAGGAAGGTTTCCACGAGATCGTCGACCTTGCCCCGGCGAGGCGCGATCCAGTTTACGACTGGACCTACCGTCACAACCTGATCATCGGCAGCGGTGTCAACGTTGCGGGCACCCGTGGGTAGAAGTGATCACGGGTGATGCGGGAGAGCGGGGCCCGCGACACAAAACGCGCGCCGACTCGCTTGACGCCAATACCGTTGAATTAGTAATAACACCCTTGGCCGAAGGGATTTATGGCTCCTTCTCCCCTCGAGGGAGAGGGTTGGGGTGGGCTGATGAAAACAGCCGTTTTTTGGAGTGCTTCTGGGTTGACATCGGGACGTGCATCTGTTGCGCTTGTCTCCGTTGAGGCATGGTTGCCCCCTTACGGAGAGT
>JBEKTN010000314.1:0-10435 GCA_049516015.1 Isosphaeraceae bacterium
GCGGAGCAAAAGCGCCAGATCGAGGATTCAATCCTCAAGCAAGCGGCGGCCTAAGTTATTATGCGACCATGAGATACTTGAAGAATCGATAGAATCCCTGATTGGCGTTGGGTGGCACCTTCTGCGGGAACTTTTCCAGCCCCGAACGGGGGCGCGAGTTCCTGGCCTGGCGGCGTCAGCCCCAGGAATCCCGACCCGGCCAGTGAGGATCCCCAGCCCCGAAAGGGGGCGGCAGAGGGACCATGGCTGGCGGTGTCTGTCGGCAACCCGGCGATCGTCCTGCACGCGTTCATCTGTCGCCCCCGTTGGGGGGGCTTAATTACAATACCGTTGAATTAACCGTAAAGTCATGGCAAGCAGTTGGTTAATTCACCCTCTCCCCTTGCGGGAGAGGGTAGGGAGAGGGGTCGCACCGGTTAGCTCGACGCTTCGGACAAGGCGATTGGTCGTGCCCAGCCCCCCTCACCCCAACCCTCTCCCGCGAGGGGAGAGGGAGCCAGAAGTCCCTTCGTCCCAGCGTGTTATTGCTAATTCAACGGTATTGCGGCTAACTCCACCCCGGTCTCTCTCCATGCCGTTGCCCTCGGCCTCCGAGTCCTCTTCGCCGTGGTCCCATTGAGGCGAGCCGGGCCCGCCCCTAGAATGAGGAAATCCAACGGAACGTCCGCATTTCTTGAGCGAACAAGGTAAATCGGGCAGATTCGGGCGATTGACAGGCCCAAAACAGTTCAAAGGAACTCTGTACCGGAGGCGATTGCCAAGAATGCTCCTTGAATACATTCAGGCGGCACTCCACCGCGCAAAATATGAAATCCTTGCGGATGAAGGCAGCTACTATGGCGAGATCCCGGAATGCAATGGCGTCTACGCTAACGCGGGCACTCTCGAGGACTGTCGAGAACAGTTACAGGAAGTCCTTGAGGAATGGGTCCTGTTTCGGGTTCATAAGCACCTGCCGTTGCCGGCCATCGATGGAATTGAGCTCACCATCCAGGAAGTTGCCTGATGCCCCGGTCGGACCCATCAAAAGAAAAGACTTGGTTCGGTATCTCAAGCAGTTCGGATTCGAAGGCCCCTATTCCGGTGGCAAACATCAGTTCATGGTCAGGGGCGACATCGTCATCCGAGTCCCGAACCCACATCAGGCTGATATTGGCATGGAGCTCCTGTCCAGAGTCCTCCGCCAGGCCGGCATCAACAGGGACGAGTGGGAAAGGATGTGAGAAACGGCAAAAAGGCGTCAAATTGATACGCAGCCCGGCGCACATGTGAGCGCGAAGATCGAAGGATAACCACCGTGCAATCTGAATATCACCGCCTCGAGCCGACTTAGGGGCGCGTTCGAGACCCGCCCCTGGCTTTCGTTAGATCCAAGTTGAGGCAAGGTCTCCCGACCTTGCCACTTCGCCGACCGAAGGTCTCCAACCCCGACCCCGGCAGGAGACCCGCGGTCCGGCAGAGACCATTTCCGCTTGGATTTCGGTTGTCCCCTCATCTCTCACGTTCTAAATTTCATCTAGCCCGTGTCCGGCTTCTATGAACTCGAAGCGGTGGAGTTTGTCATGCTCTCCCCCTGTCCGAATGAGCGAAGGAGGTCCCCGCGTGTCCAGACTCTGCCGAATCAGGCTGATCTGGAGTGGCGGGATCGTTCGCAAACGAGGTCGTCGGAGGGCATGATCCTCAATATCAGCGATCATGGAGCCCTGGTCTTCTCCGGCTCATTCCCGGAGGTCGGTGAGAATGTCCTGATACGGCTCAAGCGGCCTGTTCAATCCGACTGGACCGGTTCGATCGTCGTGCGACACGATCAACAGAACGAAGTGGCCGTAGACTTCATCCTGGGCTGCCCATATGACCTCGTGCTCGCCGCAACTGTGGGAATCGACATCATCTCCAGCGTCTTGGGTCTGGCCGACCGGTTCTCGAATTCCGGAGACTGAGGACTCGATTTATTGGCGCCGGTGCTTTTTTCTGCGCACGTTGGGGAGCACGTGGAGCGGAATGTCTCCCTCGCGACGTCCGCCGAGGCTCCTCTCAGGCGACCAGTCGGTTTGACGGCATTACGGCGCGCCGATGTCTTTGCGTTCGAACCGGGTCCGCCATCATGGAAGCACGCCCCCACCCCCGAGCGCTGCCCCCGCCAAGAACCACTTGGGCGAAATCGACCACCCGCGTTTACTCTATGCTACAAAGTAAGTGGCCCCTCCGGGCTCCCTCCGCGCTTTGAGCCAGTGGACCCAAGGAAAGAGATGGAAATGATTGAGAACCGTCAGAACAAGGCCGGCTGCTCGGGTGTTTGTCATTGTCAAATAACAATTTATGACAAAAAGTGGGAAGTCCCACGGGGGCCGTTGATGGCTGCCGAAACCTCAGGAACCTCAACTTATCTGAACCGGACGCCCGTCCAGTACCGGTGAAAGGGGGACGTCGGGGGCCAACCACGTTTCCTTTGTGCCAGTACGTGGGTGGCCCCTTCCGAGCCTTTCGCGCCGTCGTTGGACCAGCCCCCTTCTGAAACCAGGTCGTGGCCACAATAACTCGAACGTTGGCACGGGCCAAGCGGCCGGCCGGGCGGTTTTTTCGATGCTGGATCGCTTCGCGCCGGGGGCAAGATCGGTTAGGATATCGGATTCTCACCGAAACCCGCCCGAACCCGAGCCGCCGCATTCCGTTTTCTGGACTTTTGCACAGCGTCGTGCGTGGCGGCGCGCGAGGGAGCCGACGAGAGACCCGCGATGATTATCGTACTCAAGCCGCATCCAACGCCCGAGGTGGTGCAGCACGTCCTGGAGCGCATCGAGGCCCTGGGGTTGACGCCGCACCTGAGCCAGGGTGTCGCGCGGACGATCATCGGGGTGATCGGCGACGAGGAGAAGCTGCAAGTGCAGCCGTTGCAGGCAATCCCGGGGGTCGAGCAGGTCGTGCCGATCTTGAATCCGTTCAAGCTGGCCAGCCGGGAGTTTCATCGGGACGATCTGGTGATCGAGGTCAAGGGAGTGAGGATCGGCGGCGGGTACCTGGCGATGATTGCCGGCCCGTGTGCGATCGAGAGCGAGCCGCTGCTCATGGAGGTGGCGGCGCGGGTCAAGGAGGCGGGGGCCAACATCCTCCGCGGCGGGGCGTTCAAGCCGCGCACCAGCCCGTACAGCTTCCAAGGGCTGGGCGAGCACGGGCTGAGAATCCTGCAGACCGTGGGCGAGCAGTTCGGCATGCCGGTGGTGACCGAGGTCATGGACCCGCGGCAGGTCGAGCAGGTCGAGCGGTATGCCGACATCTTCCAGGTGGGCGCCCGCAACATGCAGAACTTCGACCTGCTCAAGGAGGTGGGCAAGACCCGGCTGCCCGTGCTCTTGAAGCGGGGGATGAGCGCGACGGTCAAGGACCTGCTGATGTCGGCCGAGTACATCCTGGCCCAGGGCAACCGCCAGGTGATCCTCTGCGAGCGGGGAATCCGGACGTTCGAGGACTCGACCCGCAACACGCTGGACCTGTCCAGCGTGCCCAACGTCAAGGGGCTGTCGCACCTGCCGATCATCGTCGATCCCAGCCACGCGACCGGCCGCCCCGACCTGATTCCGGCCATGGCCAGGGCGGCGCTCGCGGCCGGCTGCGACGGGGTCCACGTCGAGGTTCACTCGTGTCCCGAAAAGGCCCTTTCCGACGGTCCCCAGGCGCTTTTGCCCGAGCAGTACGCCCGGCTGATGGACAGTCTGCGGCAACTTGCCGAGCTGATGGGCAAAACGATCGACGTTCCTGAAGGAGAAACGGTTTCATGCGCAGGCTATTGATCGCGGGCAACTGGAAGATGAATCCGACATCGACCGAGACGGCGGTCGCCCTGGCCGGGGGGATCAAGACGGGCCTGGGGACGGCGACCGATGTCCACGTGGCGCTATGTCCGCCCTTCGTGTACCTGAGCCTGGTCGACCTGGTTCTGGAAGGCTCACCGATTGGCCTGGGCGCGCAGGACATGTTCTGGGAGGCCGCCGGGGCGTTCACGGGCGAGGTCTCCGGCGCCATGCTGGTGGACGTTGGCTGCACCCACGTGATCCTGGGCCACAGCGAGCGGCGCCACGGTCTGGGCGAGACCAATGCCGAGGTGAACAAGAAGCTCAAGGCCGCGCTCGAGGCCAAGCTGATCCCGATCGTCTGCGTCGGGGAGACGAAGGAAGAGCGGCTCGCCGAGCAGACCGAGGTGGTGGTGCTCGGGCAGCTTGCCGGCTCGCTTGAGGGGCTCTCGGCGGAGCAGATGGCCGGCGCCGTGCTGGCCTATGAGCCGGTCTGGGCCATCGGCACGGGACTCACAGCCACGCGCGAGCAGGCACAAGCGGTCCACGCCTTGATCCGCGGCTGGCTCGTCCAGACGTTCGGCGAGGCGACGGCCGCCCGGGTTGTCGTCCAGTATGGGGGAAGCGTGAAGCCGGACAACGCCCAGGAGCTGCTGGCCTGTCCCGACATCGACGGGGCGCTGGTGGGAGGCGCCAGCCTCAAGGCCAGTGATTTCCTGGGCATCATCATCGCCGGCCAGGAAGTCACCGCCCGCGGCAAGCCCTGATTGCCGGGGCCTTAAGCGACCGATCGCGGATGGCCGGCGGTAGCCCGGCGCGGACGCATTTTCACCCGGATAAGAGTAGAGGACCAAACTCGTGGGCGTTTTGACAAACGTTTTCAACACACTGATCATCCTGGTCTCGCTCTTCCTGATCTGTCTGATCCTGATTCAGCGGGGCAAGGGCGGAGGACTCGCCGGCGCCTTTGGCGGGGTCGGCGGCTCGAGCGCGTTCGGGACCAAGGCCGGCGACACCTTCACCCGGATCACGGTGGTCACGGCGGCGATCTGGATGCTCATGGCCATGCTTCTGGTCGTCATGACCAGCCGGCGAAACGCCTCCACCTGGGCGGCCGACGCCACGAGCTCGATCTCCAAGGAGCTGAGCCCGTCGTCACGCGGCAAGACCAAGGCCGGGACGCCGGCGTCGAGCTCATCGCGCCCCGCCGAGGCGCCCGCGCCGGCCGACAAGGTGCCGGCGATTCCCAAGGATACGAACTTCCCCCTGACCCCCGGCTCGACCCCCAAGACTCCCTGAGCCGCTCGCTTCCAGAACCCGTCATCGAAGGAATGGGGTCGGCTGCCCTTGCCTGATGAGGTTGCCTTGTTGCTCAGCATGACCGGATTTGGTGCTGCCCGTTTCCAGGACAAGAAACGGTCGATCGAGGTGGAAGTGCGCACGGTCAACAATCGGCATCTCAAGCTCTCTACCAAGCTCAGCGAGCCCTACGGGGCGCTCGAGTCGGAGCTGGAGCACCTGGTCCGCGAGAAGGTGCGGCGGGGGGCGGTGCAGATCAACGTCCGGGTCGACCGGCCGCGGCAGGCCGAGGACTACCGGCTGAACACCGTGGCGTTGCGCAGTTATCGCGACCAGCTCAGGGAATTGCTGGGCAGCGGGTTGGGAGCCGGCGAGAGCGCGGTGGGCCTGAGCGCACTCCTGGGCTTGCCCGGGGTTGTCGAGGAGGCGCGGACGCCCGCCTGCGATCCTCACGAAGACTGGCCGGAGATTGCCCGAGTGGCCACCGCCGCGCTCGACGAGCTGGAGGCCGCCCGGGCCCGGGAGGGCCAGGCCATGGCCGAGGAACTCCAGTCGCTGGGGCACCTGGTCGAAAGCGGCCTGGGGCGGATTGCCGACCGCGGCCCCCTGGTTGTGCAGTCGTACCAGAAACGCCTGATCGAACGGATCGGGGCCCTCGTGCAGGACCAAGGGGTGACCGTCGAGCCCAAGGACCTGATCCGCGAGGTTGCCATCCTTGCCGATCGCAGCGATATCTCCGAGGAAATCGTCCGGCTGCGTGCCCACCTTCTGCAGTATCACGAGCTGATCCGCGACCCGGAGAGTGCCGGACGCAAGCTCGAGTTCGTGACCCAGGAGATCGGCCGCGAGATCAACACGGTCGGGTCCAAGGCCAGCGACGTCGAGATCAGCCGTAACGTGGTCGAGATCAAGGGTGTGCTGGAGCGAATCCGGGAGCTCGTTCAGAATGTGGAGTGACTGCGAGGTCTTGTGTGCAGGAGGTTGACTGGACAAATCTCCCCGGCCGGCTCATCGTCCTTTCCGGTCCATCGGGCTCGGGCAAGAGCACGCTGGTCCAGCGCCTGCTCGAGCGGCCCGGCCTGCGCCTGGAAGTTTCGATCTCCGCCACCACGCGTCCGCCGCGGGCCGGCGAACTTTCCGGCCGCCACTATGTCTTTCTGTCGGCCCCGGAGTTCGAGAACATCCGTGACCAGCTTCTCGAGTCGGCCGAGGTGCATGGCCATAGCTACGGAACACCGGCCGAGCCGGTGCGCAAGGCACTGGCGCAGGGAACCTGCGTGATCCTGGTGATCGACGTGCAAGGGGGGATTCAGGTGCGTGAGAAAGTGCCGAGCGCCCTCTTGATCTTCGTGCGGGCGCCCCGTCTGGAGGTGCTCGAGCAGCGGCTGCGGGCCCGGGGCGCCGATGACGAGGCGACGATCCAGCGGCGGCTGGCCAACGCCCGGCGGGAGCTCGAGCTGGCCAAGTGTTACGACGTACATCTGGTCAACGACGACCTGGACCGGTCGGTTGACGAGCTGGCGGCAATCCTGGTTCAGAACCACTGTGGAGGTCGAATCGATCATGATTGATGAACTGAAGGAAGAAGAGATCGTCAACAAGGTGGGTGGGCGGTTCAAGCTCTCGACCTTGATCCAGAAGCGGATGATCGCGCTGAACCAGGGGGCCCGCGCCTTGGTGGACGGGCGGGGCGTGGACAAGATGACGATGGTGATCCAGGAGATCATGCAGGACAAGATCTATCTCGACATGTCGGGCAAGCTGCAGACGAACGAAGCGACCGATGAGCTGGAGGCGGACGGGGGAACCGTCGATCTTACCCAGTCCACAGAATGAGCAGGCCCGGCGGACGACCGAGGAGAACTCGCCGGCCGGACCGCAAGGGCGCCTGAACCGCCGGCCGAAGAGTAAGTGGCCAGCGTGGGTCTGCGCGCCCACCCGGTAGGCTTGCCGGGCGCCACCCGCGCCTGCCCTCCGGGGGGTTCCATGCCTGTTCGACAGCGTTTGCTCCACCTGGCGCCGGCCTTGATATTCCTGCTCCTGAACCTCTTCCTGGCGTTGAGCCTGGGGGGCTATGATCCGGCCGATGCCCCGGGCTCGGGGGCCGAACCTGCCAACCACTCGCCGCTGCTCTCCAACCCGTGCGGACCGGTGGGCGCGACGCTGGCCCACGTATTGTTCAACATCCTGGGCTGGTCGTCGTGGCTGCTGCTCCTGGGACTGGCTGCCGCCAACGTCTTGGTCGTGGCCCGGCGCAAGGTTGCCGACCGCCTGGGCCCCGCGCTGGGCTTTGGCCTGGTGCTGGCGGTCTCCGCGGGCATGATTCACAAGTTCGCGCCCGGCATCAGGCCCAGCCCCCCGGTGGGCAGCGGCGGATACATCGGTGCGCTCGTGGCGACCTTCCTGTTCAGCCATTTCGGCCCGTATGGCATGCTGCTCATCATGGTTTCGGCCTGGGCCCTTGGCCTGGTGCTCTGCCACGACGTGCTGTTCACCTGGCCGGTCCGGGAGGTCGCGACCTGGGTGCGCAGCCGGCTCGACCGGCGCCTCGCCGGCAAGGGCCAGGGGCCGCGGCCGGGCGAGGGCTTCATGCTTCCCGCGGCCCCGAGCTCGCTGGTCGAGACGCTGCCGGCCTTGCCCGGTCTGCCGGCTCGCCCGGCCCTCACCGCCTCGACCAACGGGTTGACGTCGGCGCCGCCGCCCGGTTCGTTCATGACCCAGCCGCACATTGGCAGCGCGTCGCGGACGGCCGTAACCTTCCCGCCCGTCGAGCCCGGTGCGCCCTACGAGCTACCCCCGCGTGAGCTGCTGGAGCCCCCCGCGCCGTTCCCGATCCAGGACCACGAGACCCAGATCCACGCCCGGGCGATGCTGCTGGAGCGGACGCTCCTGGATTTCGGCTACAAGGTCCGCGTCGTCCAGATCGACACCGGCCCGGTGATCACGCAGTTCGAGATCGAGCTGGAAGCCGGTCTGAGGGTATCGCGGGTCATGAGCCTGGCCGACGACCTGGCCATCGCCCTGGCGGTGCCGAGCGTGCGGATCGTGGCGCCGATTCCGGGCAAGACCACGGTGGGCATCGAGGTGCCCAACGATCGCCGCGTCGTGGTCCGGCTCAGCGAGGTGATCGCCAGCGTCGAGTCGAGCGGCCGTCCGAGCAAGATCCCCTTGTATCTGGGCAAGGACGTGAAGGGAACACCCATGGTGTTCGACCTCGCGGACATGCCTCACCTGCTGATGGCGGGAAGCACCGGAACGGGAAAGTCGGTCTGCCTGAACGCGATGATCCTGTCGATCTTGATGACCAAGCGGCCCGACGAGGTCAAGATGATCCTCGTCGACCCCAAGAAGGTCGAGCTGTCGCAGTACAAGAAGATCCCGCACCTGATGCATCCGGTCGTCACCGACATGAAGAAGGCCGAGTCGATCCTGGCCTGGGCGTGCGAGAAGATGGACGAGCGGTACGAGCTCTTGAGACGGGCCGAGGTCCGGAACATCCAGGGTTATAACCAGCTTGGCGCGGCCGAGCTGCTCGAGCGGATGCGGCCCGAGGACGAGGAAGAGCAGAAGCGCATTCCCACCCACATGCCTTACATCGTCATCGTCGCCGACGAGATGGCCGACCTGATGATGACGGCGGCGAAGGAGGTGGAGCAGTACATCGTGCGCCTGGCGCAGCTCTCGCGCGCGGTGGGGATGCACCTGATCCTCGCGACGCAGAAGCCGGTTGTCGATGTGGTCACCGGCTTGATCAAGGGAAACATGCCGGCCCGGATCTCGTTCAAGGTCGCCAGCCGTGGTGATTCGCGGGTGATCCTCGACGAGATCGGCGCCGATCGGCTGCTGGGCAACGGCGACATGCTGTTCTTGATTCCGGGAACGTCGCAGATCGTCCGCTCGCAAGGGACTTATGTGTCCGACGCTGAGCTGAAGCGGGTTTGCCAGTACCTGGAGCGCTATCCGGTCGAGTTCAGCCGCGAGGTGATGCAGCACCAGGTCAGCGGCGCTCCCGGCAAGGACCGGAGTGCCGGGCTGAAGGAGCGCGACGAGCTCTACGAGCCGGCCATCGAGATCGTGATCCGCGAGGGCCGCGGCTCGTGCTCGCTCTTGCAGCGTGCCCTGGGCATCGGCTACGGCCGCGCCGCGCGGCTGATCGACTTCATGGCCGAAGACGGCATCGTCGGCGAGTTCAAGAAGGGCGAGCCCCGCGAGGTTCTTTACTCGTGGGAGGAATGGGAGGCGCTCAAGAACGGCGCGGTGCTGCCGCCCGAAGCGGCTTAGAACGAATTGACGACCGCTGGTCCTCGAAACCCTCGACCAGTCCCCGGTCGTCCCGTTCATCCGGGACGAAGCAAAGCCGGTGATTGCCACGAGACATCACGTGATCTGCGCCCGGGTCTTGAACTCGCAATGGTCTGGAGATGGTACAATTCTCCGGCAGGGTTCGCCGCCCACACCGGGAAATGGACAGGACCCCGCGGCTGATTAGAAAGGCGCAGCGATGACCCACGACCAGCTTGTCAACCTCTTGCACACGCGTCCCTTTCGCCCCTACCGGTTGAGGACGGCGGGCGGCCGTGACATCGCGATCACCCACCCCGAGGCCATTGCCTACGGCGGCGAGCGCACCGCCGTGGTCGTCTTCGGCGACCGCTGGGAGATCCTCGACATTGCCCTTGTTGAGTCCATCGAGGGCACCAACGAGCCAGCCCTCGAAATCGACCGCAGCGATGAAGCTTCGTAGGGGGGGCCTCAACGCTGCTTGCGCGCCGGGGTACGAGAGCCTCGCGTTGGACCGTTGCCCCAGGCTCGTTCCAGCCACTTGACCGCCTCCTGGAGATCTTTCGAGGGGCAAGTTTCTGATTGTTTCTGTTCGTTGCGGAGAGCTCGGCCAGTGCCTTGGTGATGTCTGCGTCCTTGCCCGCATCGGCGTACGTCTTCTGGATCTGGTCGATGGATTTGTTGAGCTCATCGAGGGCTTTCTTGAACGAGACGCTCAGCCTGTAGAACTCGGCGCTGGTTTGCTAGCTCCGCGGGGATACTCTCGGCCAGGGACGAGGTCGAGAATGTGGTGGCACCGGTACGTGGCAGACCTGCGCAGGAGGCGTCGCGAGGGCAAGAAACTGGGACGCAATTAGTATTGACAGCTATCCGCTGCTCAGGCTCCTGGGCGAACTAATCGCGTCCCGGTTTCCGTCTCCAAGCCACCCGCCCGGCGGGTGCTCTGTTACGCGACCGCCAACCTGCCGCGTGACCAGGCCGAGAGCATGGTCCCAAGCATCGATCCTGAACAGGTTCGCAAGCTCGCTGGCTGGGGGCTGACGCAGAACGACATAGCCAGCTTCGTC
>JBEKTN010000315.1:0-10367 GCA_049516015.1 Isosphaeraceae bacterium
CGGTTCCGCATCGGTACCCAGTGGTTCTCCAGATCCGGTTGCTGGAACAGGCGCGCGAGTTCTGGGGAACGAGCCATCGCAGCCGTGGAAAAACCGGCCTGACCACCCAAGAAAATGAGTGCGAAAAGGCAAATTGCGCCTCCGCGAAAATCGGCGCGAACAGTGTATCCTGGGCTTTGCCCGGCTTGCCGGGACGGGCCGAACGACTTAGGATGAGCAAGGAAAGCGTCGACTCATCGGCCCGATGGCCGAGGGCCGAGTCTCACAGGATCCTCGCCATGCTTCACAATCATCACCGCAATCTCTCCAGGGCCGGTCTCACGGTTTTTCTGCTCCTCCTCGGGTTGGTCCTTGATCGCGGCCCCAGCGCGTACGGGGCAAACGAACCTCCGCAGCCGGCACAGAAGGACAGCCCCACGCGGGCCAAGCCCAAGGATGTGGTCTTGACCACGTCGATTATGCCGGCGGAGGCCCGGCCGGGTGACACGGTGACGCTCAAGGTCACGGCCAAGCTCAACCCCGGCTGGCACATCTACACCCAGGCGAAGAACCAAAAGGGTGAAGGCCCGCGCAAGACCGTCTTCGACCTGTTCGACCCGTCCGGCCTGGAGGTCGCGGGCGACTGGAAAGCCGACAAGAAGCCGGAATCGCGGGCCGAGCCGGCTTTCGACAACCAGACCTTCGAGTACTTCGAGGATGAGGTCTCCTGGAGCATCCCGCTGAAGGTTCCCTCGGGCGCGGCCCCGGGCAAGAAGCTGATTCGTTGCCAGGCCAGCTACCAGATCTGCAATGCACAGAGTTGCAGCTTCCCGGGACGGTGGACTCTTCCCGACGCGACGCTGACGGTTCTGGCGGCCGAGGAGGGCGGCGCGGGATCACTCAAGCATGACGTGTACAGACCACAATTGGCCCTCGCTCCCGCCCAGAAGGACAGCTTGGCCCGGATTCGTCCCAAGGGAGTGACGTTGACTCCGTCGGTCGAGCCCGCCGAGGGGCACCCCGGCGAGTCGGTCCTCTACAAGGTTACGGCCCGTCTCGAACCTGGCCTGCACATTTACGCCGTGGCCAAGAACGATGACAGCCAGCCGGGCCCGATTCCAACAACTCTTGATTTCTTCGATCCTGGCGGACTCAAAGTCTCGGGAGAATGGAAGCCGGACCACGCGGCGGAAGCCAGGCCCGAGCCGGCATTCGATAACCAGATCATCGAGTTCTTCGAGAATGAGGTCACCTGGAGCACCACGCTCTCCATCCCTGCCGACGCCGCGCCTGGCAAGCGAACGCTACGCTGTCAGGCTGGTTACCAGATTTGCAACGATCGCTCGTGCTTTCCCCCGGGGCGCTGGACTCTTGCCGGCATCACGCTGACCATACTGCCGGCAACCGGCAAGGCCGCCGCCACGTCGAGCACGGACCCGATCAAACCTGTCGGGGCGGCATCGTCTGATCCAGCTCCCAGGCCGGCCGCGGCCATCAAGCGAGAAGAGCCAGCTCCCGGCTCGACCGCCGCTTCCTCGGCGGTTCCTGCCCAGACCTCTGGCCCGGCTCTGCAATCGGCATCCGGCAGCGATGGGTCCTCACAATCGGCCGGCGGGTCAGCCGTCCCGGTGAGCGAGATCGCGCGGCGGGCTCAGGAAGGCTTGATCCCTTTCTTGATCGCCTCGGCCCTGGGCGGGCTGTTCGCACTGCTGATGCCCTGCGTCTGGCCGATGATTCCGATCACCGTCAACTTCTTCGTCAAGCAGGGGCAGAGCGGCCCTGGTGGCAAAGGCAAGACGACGGAACTGGCAATCACCTATTGCCTGGCGATCATCGGCCTGTTCACGGCCGTGGGCGTCTTCTTCTCCTTCTTTTTCTCGGCCTCCTTCCTGCAAAACCTGGCCAATAACCCCTGGTTGAATCTCTGTGTCGCCGTGCTTTTCGTCGCATTCGGCCTGAGCCTGCTCGGCCTGTTCGAGATCCGCCTGCCCAGCTTCCTGCTCAACGCCTCGGCTCGGGGCGAAAGCCGCGGCGGGCTGATCGGTGTGATCTTCATGGCCCTCACGCTCACCATCACCTCGTTTACCTGTACGTTTCCCGTGGTTGGCGGCTTGCTGGTCATGGCGGCGGGTGGGAACTTTCTCTACCCGATCCTTGGCCTGGCCACGTTCGCCACGGTGCTGGCGTTACCCTTCTTCCTGCTGGCTCTCAGTCCGAGCTTGCTGTCGAAGATGCCCCGCAGCGGCGACTGGATGAACGCGGTGAAGGTTGTCGGCGGCCTGGTGGAGATCGGCGCGGCGCTCAAGTTCCTCAATACCGCCGAGCTCGGCTACGTCACCCCTGAGAACGCCTGGTTCGATGCCCAGGTGGTCTTGACCGCCTGGGTTGTGCTGGCCGCCGTCTGCGGGTTCTACCTGCTTGGTTTCTTCCGTACCGACCACGACCACGACGACGTCAAGGTTGGTGCCGGCCGGATGGTCTTCGGGGCGCTCTTTCTGGGGCTGGCGCTCTACATGGCCCCGGCTCTCTTTGGCCGTCCGCCCCAGGGCCCGATCTGGGATCGCCTGATCGTCGGTATTCTGCCACCGGATTCCTCCGAGTTCAGCGCGCCGGTCCAGGTCGCCGGCGGAGCAAGCGGGGGCGGCAGCGAGGCCGCGGGGCCTGTCGAGGTCAAGGCCACCTCGAACGATCCGGTGCATGCGGAACGCGAGGAGAAGAAAGTCCACGGCGTTCTCTGGGGCATGAGTCTCGATCAGGCCAAGGAGTTGGCGGCCGCCCGGAAGAAGCCCATCCTGATCGACTTCACCGGAGTGAACTGCGCGAATTGCCGCCTGATGGAGAAGCGGGTCCTGCCCCGGCCGGAGATCGTCAAGCTGCTGAGCGAGTTCGTCACCATCCAGCTCTATACCGATTTCGTGCCCATCGCCTCGATCACCGCGACCCAGCGCAAGGAGCTGGCCGAGAAGAACCAGGAGCGCCAGCTCGATCTGGCCCAGGAGGCGACGAACCCGTTCTACGTGGTCTTAACCCCGGAAGGCAAGCTGGTCTCGTCGCTGGGCGGCTACAACGAGCCGATGCATTTCCTCCTGTTTCTGAAAAAGTCTCTCGAGAAGGCCCGTGGAGCTACGATCGTGGCGCAGGCGCCGGCTGAGTCCTGAGCGGGCTCAAGAGCGATCCGCTTCGCAAGGGCCGGATAGGGGTAGGGCCGGATAGGGGTCACCCACACTCTGCTCCGCCGCCAGCCGATGAGCCTGGATTCGGAGCGAAGCATTGACTCAAGGGGTCATGTCGAGCTTCAAAATATGGGTGGGCCCTTCCTCCTTCGTGCCGTCTCAGAGGGGAGCGAACGCTATGTCCACGATTGCACCGACGCAACCGGCGTTTTCCTTGCCATTGCCGGCGCCCGAGGAAGTGTTCCGCATCACTGTTGACCGGTATGACCGGATGGTCGAGTCGGGGTTGCTCGGCGAGGACGACCCGATCGAGCTCCTCAACGGGGTCATGGTGTGGAAGATGCCCAAGAAGCCGAAGCATTCTACCGTATCGCGGAGATGCGAGCGTATGATCGAGCGTCTGATTCCCCCGGGGTGGCACGTGCGCAAGGAGGAGCCCGTGCGGATCCCGGACTACGATGAGCCGGAGCCGGATATCGCCGTGGTGCGGGGGGACGATAACCTCTATGAGGACCGTCATCCCGGCCCGGGAGACGTTGCCCTCATCATCGAGGTCGCGGAGAGCAGCCTGCTCAGGGATCGGGGAGAGAAGCGCGAGATCTACGCCCGGGCAGGAATCCCCGCCTACTGGATCATCAACCTGGTCGATCGTCAGCTCGAAAGCCATTCCAGACCGACCGGGGGCGCGTATCCTCCCCCCACAGTCCTGGGAGTCGCTGACTCGGTGGAGCTCATCATCGAGGGCTATGTGGCCGGTCGAATCGCCGTCGCCGACGTGCTCCCGAAGCCATAAGCAGCCGGTCGTGCGCTCGTCATCGGCTGCCGCGATAAAGCCGACCAAGCCCGAGCCGCTGTCGGACATGCTCCACCTGGAACGGATCGTTGACAGGGCACTGTGGCGGTGTTCCTTGCAGGACCGCCACGACCTCCTGGGCGACCATGGTGGCCATGTTGCGTAGCCCTTCCTCGGTCTGGGCGGCGCTATGGGGGGTGAGCATGACATCGGGGCGGCCGATGAGCGGATGGTCGGGGGGGGGCGGTTCCTCCGCGAAGACGTCGGCCCCATAACCCCAGAGACGGCCGGCGGCCAGGGCTTCGGCAACGGCGTGCTCGTCCACGACCGGACCGCGGCTGGTGTTGATCAGGATGGTGTTTGGGCCCGTCAATGCCAGGGCGGAACGGTCGATCATCCCCCGCGTACTGGCATCGAGCGGAACGTGCAAGGTGACGTAGTCCGACGATTCGAGCAGCGCGCGCAAGCTTACGCGCCGTGCTGCCGCGCGCAGTTCGACCTCCTCGGGTGCGGCCACGATGTCGTGATAGAGCACCTTCATCCCAAAGCCCAGATGGGCGATTTCTCCGACCCGGCGGCCGATGCGGCCGAACCCGATGATTCCCAGGGTCTTGCCCGCGATCTCTCGACCCGTCCAGCTCGTCCTCGCCGGGTAGTTACCCCGCGCCAGCTCGGACATCATCCGCGGGAAATGCTTGGAGAGGCCAATCATGAGGGCGAAGACGTGTTCGCTGACGCTTTGCGTGTTCGCCCCGGGTGTGTAGACGACCTGGATTCCACGCTTGGTGGCTGCCTCGACGTCGATCTGGTCATACCCCACACCATGCCGGCCGATGACCTTCAGATCCTTGCCTTTGTCCATGAGCCGAGCGTCGATCACCCCTCCCGTTCGGATCACCAGCGCTTTGGCGCCCACAACCTCGCGCTGGAGGGTTTCCGGGTCGGTACCGCTGGCCATGCGGATCTCACCGGCCTCCCGAAGCAAGCCGATGCCAGACTCATGCATCTGGTGGACCAGCAAGATCAGCGGAGAACTCGGCATTGGCGACTCGCTTCACGCTCCGATGGCCTGAATACGGGGGACGCTCCGGAGGCCGCCCCGTGTCGGTAGGCTGAATCGTTGCTCTCACATCAATCCTACCATTCGGACTATTATAGGAATGACCCGGGACGTTCGCCCTCGGTTCGCCCCGGCAAGCTGCCAAATCTCGATTCACGAAACCCCTGAGCTTGCCATTCTCGCATGAGTTTCGCCCTCCGGCCCATTTCCTCGACTGGCCTCGCAATCATTGCCGCCATCATTGCCTCGATGGCGATACGCGGCGCCTTGATCGCTGCCGGAACAGGGCCGTTCGACGACCCCGACAACTACTTGCCACTGGCGCAATCTCTGGCGGCGGGCCAGGGCCTCGCGCTCAAGGGGCGGCCGACCGCGTACCGGCCGCCCCTCTACCCGATTCTGCTGGCCCCGATCGTGACGTTCTCGCGAGAACGGGCCATCACGGCGATCGCCATTTTCCACCTGGCACTCGGCGCGGCGACGGTCGGCATGACCGCGGTTGCGGCTCGACGATGGGGCCTGGGTCGCCGGCGCGTGATTGCCGCCACTTGGATCGTTGCCATCGACCCTGTCCTGGCCTGGCAAAGCCGATTCATCATGACCGAGACCATCACGGCGTTCTTGATCGCGTCGGCCCTGGCCGCGCTGACCATGCCACGCTGGCGCGGATCGGTATTGGGAGGAGCCCTCCTGGGCCTGGCCAGCCTCTCGCGGCCCAGCATGCTGCCAGGCGCGGTCCTGGTCGTGTTTGCCGGCTTGCTGGTTAGTCCTGGCGCTCTGCGTGATCGCCTGGCACGTTGCGGGACGATGGCGCTCTCCCTGATTCTTGTCCTGTCCCCTTGGGCGATCCGCAACGCCTTGATTTTCGGCGAGCCAGTCTGGACGACCACGCACGGCGGCTACACTCTGGCCCTGGCGAACAACGAGGTCTACTATCGCGACGTCCTGAACGGCCCCCCTGGAGGCGTCTGGATGGGGCACGACCAGTGGCTCTGGTGGGACTCTGTCAACCGCGAGACCTCGGGCATGTCGGAACCCCAGGCGGACCGGTTTCTCAGGAATCGCGTGATTGAGCTGGCCGTCGCGCAGCCGCTCACGTTCCTGCGGGCGGGTCTCCTACGCCTGGGGCGATTCTGGAGCCTGGCCCCGGCGGTAGCCGTCTACTCTCCCATCGTGCGCTGGGCGACGGCCGTCTGGACCCTGCCGCTCTGGATCGCCCTGGGGCTTGGGCTCGCCCGCCGATCGCTGTGGCGCTGGCCCCAGATCGCCGCGCCTCTTATGGTTGCCGGCCTGAGCCTGGTTCACGCCCTCTTCTGGACCGACCTGCGAATGCGAGCACCCATCGTGCCGGCGATCGCGCTTGTTGCCGCAACGGCAGCCTTGCCGGCCCTGCCTTGGGGGAGCGAACGCCGGCGGGCAGAAAACTAGGAGACCGCGGCTGATTCCTGAAGTGCCGTCGTAACCGGCAGAGTAGCGCCCCCAGCCGCGCCCGCTGGCTTGCGGATGAAAACAACCCAGCGCGACATTGAGAAGCTGATGCCCGTGGCAACGATAATTCCGACCACCGCCGCCGCCAGCCTGTGTCGGGCGAAGAAACCGAAGTACTGTGGCAAGAAGAGTCTGAGTGAAAGGCTGACGGCAATCCCGAGTGCATTGCCCAGGGCATAGGTCAAGAACTGACGAGGGATTGAACCGGCCCTGGAATCATTGAAGGTCAGGCGGCGATTGAGCGTGAAGTTCCAGACCATGGCCGTAAAAATCGCCAGCGCCCCAGCCGTCGCCAGGGGCCAGGAGAACCCGGCCGCCGAGGGACCAGCGGGGAGACTCCAGAAGCGCGCGAAAAGCAACTGGAGCAAGGCGTAAAGCGTGAGGTCGACGACCATTCCGGAGGCGCCCACGACGCAGAACTGAACCAGCCGCGAGAACGTTCCGAACCGATGGTCCAGCAGCCGTTTGAGCTGCCGGACGTCGTCGAAACGAAGGGGCCCGACGTGGAGCCGGTCGTCCGGCCGGGTCGCGACGGGAACGTCGCGGTGCGCGGTGCCAGGCCATGCCAGCAGGTCGAGGACAAGCCGCGAGCCGCGATCGTTATGGTGATTTGTGGCCGCCTGCAATCGCGAGCGTCGAATGGCGATCAACCCCGAGAACATGTCCGAGGTCCCCATGGTCAACTGGCCAATCGATCCCAGGCAGCGCCGCGCCAGCGCGTGCCACCAGGAGCGGTGCTGATCCCGGCGGGGAACCGCGATCGCGAAATCGACGTCCGAGGTCAGCAGGCCTTCGATCACTTCGACGATCGCCTGCGGCGTATAGGCTCGGTGCGGATCCAACACAACAAGCAACTCGCTCGACGCCGCGTCGATCCCCTTGCGGAGCGCAGCAATTCTCCCCGCGCCTGTTGTGGGAATGAGGATCGGGTCGCTCGCTCCAGGAGCGTTTGCCTCAACCGAGAAATCCCCGGCAAGGATAACCTCTACGGACGACGCATGCGCCTTGTCCTGGAGGATACGGCGATACGACGCGATGTCCGTGTCCGTCGGCACATTCGACCCGGATATCGGGATGATCAGGCTGATACTCTCCATGAGAGCTTGGGCCCTTCACTGACAAAAAGTCGTGGTGGTGTCACTGGGAAATGCTCAGGGCCCCACACCAGGCCGAGCAGCAGTACATCCAGGAAGGGATCATCGGGAGGAGGAATCGACAAGCTGCACGGCAATCTGACTCACCCATTTCCTACAAGGAGAATAGCCCAAAATGCCAGTATACGCAAGCAAACATACCAGCCCACGCGTGAATTAACGCATCAAACCATTCTTGCCGGCAACCGCCGATTCGATCGGCGTAGCTCGTCATAGAAACTGTAGGTCGGCATCAAGAATTGATGCAGATTCCCTGTTCGATCCATCCTCCCCCGAACACCAAGTCGTCCTGGTAGACTGCCACCACCTGTCCCGGCGTGATGGCCGTTTGGGGTGCATCGAAGAGAACCCGGGCCTGATGGTCGGGAAGGGGTTGCACAGTGGCGGGAACAGCCAGGTGTCGGGCACGGACCTGGGCCAAGCAGGGAACTTGCCCGGTGGGCTCGGGCCCTTGCCAGTTGAATCGGGCGGCCTGGAGGCCGGCTCGTTCCAGGGATTCGCGGCTGCCGATTGTGACCGTGCGGGTGAGCGGTTCGATCTGCACCACGTAACGGGGCGATCCCAGGGCGACTCCCAGGCCGCGCCGCTGGCCGATGGTGAAGCCCTCGATTCCGGCGTGCATTCCCAGTACATGGCCTTCCTGGTCGACGATCTTGCCCGAGCTGTCGTGATCCGGCCGGCGCTCGCGCACGAAGTTCAGGTAATCGTCGTCCGGCACAAAGCAGATCTCCTGGCTCTCGGGCTTGTCATGGACCGGTAAGTCGTGCTCGCGAGCGATCGCCCGGATCTCCGCCTTGGAATACTCACCGACCGGGAAGAGGACATGAGGCAGCAGTTCCGGGCGCAGCCCGCAGAGCACGTAGGATTGATCCTTGGCACGGTGGCGGGCCCGCGCGACTCTGAGCGTTCCATCCGCCGCCCGGGCGATCCGGGCGTAATGTCCGGTCGCCACGTATTCGGCTCCAACCTGCTTGCCGTAGGCCCACAGCTTGCCGAACTTGAGCCAGATGTTGCACATCACGCACGGATTGGGAGTTCGCCCCGCCACGTACTCGTCGGCGAAGTAATCCTTGATTCGCCCGAATTCGCGCTCAAAGTCCAGCGCGTAGAACGGCATATCGAGCCGGTCGGCAACCCGCTGGGCGTCCGCGGCATCGGCGACGCTGCAGCAGGTTTTCGCCCGCCGCTCCGCATCCAGGGCATAGGAGCCGGTCCGCATGAACAGACCGATCACATCGTACCCCTGCGCCTTCAGCAAGCATGCGGCGACGGAGCTGTCAACTCCGCCGCTCATCGCCAGTACAACACGCTCTGCCATGGGACCTCGTTTCAATCCGCCCCCGGCGGTGAGGCCGGGGGAAATATCCGGGTCACGAGCGGGGGCACTCGGGTCCGGTAGCCTGCCTGAACATCCTATTGCCGAGGACCAGCCGGCGGCAAGTCGATCCGGCTTTCCGGCAGGGCTGTTCCCCGGTCTTTGGGAACGCCAGGCTGGGGCAATGGAAACCAGATCCCTGACGGAAGACACGCTCGAGTCATTGGGGATATAATCACGGTAGTCAAGGCCCGATTCCCTTTCAGGGAGGCTGCTCGCCGATGTCAAGTCCCTTTCCAGGAATGGACCCCTATATAGAGAGCCAGGGCTATTGGGAGGATTTCCACCTCGCGCTTCTGGGTGATTGCCGCAGGGCTCTTACAGCCGTTCTGCCCAGGAACTACGGAGCCTTCATCGAGCAGCGCATCAGTCTGGTTGATCTTTCGGCTGAACCGTCACAGGCCTACCGACCTGATATCGCGGTTCTCCGCGGGGATCACGGCCCGACGGCGTCGGGCCGTGGGGCCTTGGCGACCTTGGAGCCGATCACGGTTCCCCTGGCGCTCGATGATCTCGACGAGATTCGTGAGCGGTGGATCGAGATCAAGAGACTCCCCGATCGGTCCTTGGTGACGGTCATCGAGATCCTCTCCCCGACGAACAAAACCGGTTCCGGCCGGATCGAATACATCGAGAAACGAAAGCAGCGGATCAGACAGCCGGTGAACGTCGTCGAGATCGACCTGTTGTTAGGCGGCCACCGTTTGCCGATGCGCGGCCTCTTGCCCACCGGTGACTATTACGCGTTCGTGTCGCGATCCAATCGCCGACCGAATTGCGATGTCTACGCCTGGTCGATTCGGCGCGAGTTGCCGGCCATTCCGATCCCGCTGTCGATTCCCGATCCTGATGTGCTCCTGGATCTGCGAGCGGTCTTTGCCCAGACCTACGACGGTGCACCTTACGGTGGGTCGATCAATTACTCGGCCCCGCTTGACTTGCCTCTGGCATCCGAGGACCGGGCCTGGGCGGAGCAGCAAGCCCGAACGGGGGGGAGGGAGCCACGGGCCGGAACGTGAACGGCAGGCGTGAGTGCCTGGCCAAGGCTTCGTGTATCTCCGACCAGGCGAACGACATATTGCCTGTGTTTCGCTCACGCCCGTGCCAAGACACCCATAGGTGTCTCAGACCACCGATCTTTCCCGGGCGTGAGTGCCTGGCCACGGCTTTGCCAAGGCTTTTTCCCAGGCATGAGTGCCTGGCCAAGGCTTTTCGTGGCATGGCAGCAATTCCCGGCCTGCGATTTTCGCCCTGAAAACACGCTGGTTTTGATCTCCCATTTCGCGAACTCATTGCGCATAATGCTTTCCCGAATTCCCTATCTTACCACCTGGGTCAATGGAGT
>JBEKTN010000316.1:0-10216 GCA_049516015.1 Isosphaeraceae bacterium
TTGGTAATCATCACGGCTTCCTGCCAAAAGCTGAAAAATCCTTTTCTGGACCGCCCAGATTACCAACCAAACCGCGCGCCAAAAAGGCCAAATGCGACAGTTAATAAATTTCGTTTCCTTAGGTCAGAAGGCTGGCAACTCTTGGTGTGAAGGCGGCCGCCCGCGATCGCTCAAACCCTGGTTTGCTTGACGGCGGCTCCGATTAGAGCAGGACGGAAAATCCTTCCTGCGTGAAATGATTATCATGCGTCAAGATTTCGCTGACGCCTTCGTTCCGCATCGCTTCCATCGAAATGCAGTCCGTCAGGCTATAACCCTTGTCGGGGCGGGCTTTGTAGAGGGCAAAACCGTCAAGGAAAGATTGATGGGATTGCGGGCGGATCATCATGTCCGGGTCGCTCAGGATATCGTCCACGTAAGCGGCGGCGACCATCCTCAGATAGCGGCCACGCTCGGCGAAGTATGCCAGCACTTCGTTTAATGCTTCCTCGGTGGCGACGACCGTTACCCCATGCAACGTCTGGCTTATTGCCAGTGCGACCGGGTGGCTCTGATCTTTGTCATTGATAAGAGCGACGAAATATTGGGCGTCGGCAAAGACTTTCTTCATGAAGTCGGCCGCTTGGGTGATCCGTAGATGTAATGATCGAGCTGCTCCGCTCCGTCGACCGGAAGCTTGGCCCATTCTTCCTCGGGGATGCTCCTACGCAATTCGGCAGCACGCTCCCAAAGCGGTTTCCGCTTGGGTGATGTGGACGGCCTGTCAATCGGGGCATAAGCCGGGGCGACGTGCTGGCGGGTCTGCTCCTGCTCGAGCCGTTGGAGGAGCAAGGACGCGGCTTCGGCCATGGCCTCGTCGAGGGAGGCATACCGGCCGCTATGGACGGCGGCCTGAATCGAGCTTTCGATATCTGGAGGTAAATGGATAGTCATTTCGTTATGCTCCTTTGCCGCACATTACCATGGCCGGGGGATTTTGCCAAGTCTTACCGTCTTTGCGGGCGGGTCAACCTGACATAAGTTCCGTTTTCGGCTGGCGGCGAGTCGCGTGAGGCGTGGAGCGTTATCTCTCTCCCTTCAGATTTACTGGCCACTGACCACTGGCCACTATTCTCTCGCCACTCGCCACTCCCTCCAGATTCACTGGCCACTGACCACTGGCCACTGGCCACTGTTCTCCCGCCACTGACCACTGGCCACTGGCCACTGTTCTCCCGCCACTGACCACTGGCCACTATTCTCTCGCCACTCGCCACTCCCTCCAGATTCACTGGCCACTGACCACTGGCCACTATTCTCTCGCCACTCCCTCCAGATTCACTGGCCACTGACCACTGGCCACTGGCCACTGTTCTCCCGCCACTGGCCACTGGCCACTGTTCTCCCGCCACTGACCACTGGCCACTGTTCTCTCGCCACTCGCCACTCGCTACTCGCCACTCCCTCCAGGATCACGGACGGCTCGGCGGGGCTTCACCCTGCTGTGCCTGGTCTTTGAGCCAGAATCGCCCTGGCCGGGCCCACCCCGCCCGCCAGAATCAGCGTGGCCGGATGCGAGCCTCGAACCCGAAGCTGGGTTCGTAGCGTCTCGGGTGCGAGATCCAGCCCCCTCATCTTGATCTCCACCGGCCCGAGTTCCTGCTCGGCGACCAACCGCCTGAGCTGCTTCATGTCCAGGCGATGGACGCTCTGGACCGCAAAGGGGGTGAGAAAAGGCGTATTCACGAGCCGGTCCCCGGTCAGGTAATCGATGTCCGCCGCGATCCGGTTCACACCGTGGGCGGCGGCGAACGAGTCGAGCAAGCCGACGCGGAGCAGGGCGGGGTCGGGATCGTAGACGAAAGCCGAGACCGGAACGACAGGGACCCTGAAAGACGCCCTGAGACCACCATCACCGTCCGTCCACGTGACGTTCTCGGGAAGCCGTGTGGCTCTGAGCCGGCAGGTGGCCGCTGCTCCGAACCAGACCGTGGCCTCCTTGCATTCTCCTCTCAGGCTGATCAGCTCGACCTCGAATTGGGGACCGCTGAAGTGCGCCGCGAAGTCGCTGGCCGGGCTGAGCTTGATGGCTCCGCCTGGGGCAAGTCGCACGAAACTGCGGAGGGACTCCAGGCCCGGAGTGTAACCGGCCAGGCGTCGCGCTCGCTCCTGCCCCGAGGCTCGACGGTCGGGATCAATGTGGATCCAGGCACCCGGCGGAATCGTCAATGTCTCTGCCCGGGACCGGCAAGGTAGGACGCGGTCCGCGACCTCGTAAACGGCGGCGTTCCAGGCGAGCCGCCGGCACATTCCGTGGTCGGAATCCACGGCCAACACCTTTGCCGTTTGCGCCAGTGCCACCGAGTCGCCGCCGATCCCCGCACAGAGATCGACGACAACGGGACAGGCGAAGCGGCCGGCCTTGTGGCGGGCCACGGACTCGCCGGTGGCTTGCTCGAGGCCGACGGGGTCGAGCCACATCCGATCGCCACGGGAGAACTTCGCCTTTGCCCTGGCCCGGCAGGCCGCCAGACGCACCGCGGCGGCGACGACGTGCGGGGGCGCAAGCTTCCTCCACCGGGTGATGTCGGCCGGCCGCGGTTCGGAAACATTTGCCACCTCGGCCAGGAGCCGCCGCCCTGGCTCCTCGGTGAGCACCCAGGCTTCCGCGTCGTGATCGCGGCAGGAACGAAGAGGAACTGACATCGTGAATCAAGCCCTGCGCGAATACAATGACTGCGCTGGCCCGCCCCGTGTCCCCGGAGAGCGTTCCGTTGAAAGACCCACAAGAATTGTACCCGCCCGTCCCACCGATTGTCCGGCAGCCGCTCTCGGTCGGTGAGGTCGCGGTTCCCTCGCGGTTCTTCCTGGCTCCGCTGGCCGGCTACACGAGCCTTGCCTTCCGGCTTGCTGTGCGGAGTTGCGGGGGTCTGGGGCTGGCGACGACCGACCTGGTCAACGCCCGGTCCCTGATCGAGCGGCGGCGCAGGGCGATCGAGCTGGCCGAAACCTGCGTCGAGGACCGCCCGCTGGCGATCCAGCTTTACGGGCACGTCATCCCGGAGATTGAGGAGGCCGCTCGGTGGGTCGAGGCACACGGGGCAACGGTTGTGGACATCAACATGGGCTGCCCGGTCAGGAAGGTGGTCCGCAATGGTGGAGGCTCTGCGTTGCTCTGCCAGATCGATCGCGCCGTCGAGCTGGTGGGCGCCGTGGTGCGGGCCATCTCGATCCCGGTCTCTGTGAAGATGCGGCTGGGCTGGGACGACGAATCGCTGACGGCGCCGGTCCTGGCACGCGAGTTTGAGCAGGCGGGCGCGGCCGCGGTGACCGTGCACGGCAGAACGCGCGCACAGGGGTTCTCGGGTGCCGTGAACCGGCATGGCATACGTGCCGTGGTCGAGGCCGTGGAACGAATTCCCGTCGTGGCCAACGGCGACGTACGGACCATTGCCGACGCGGCCTCGATGTTCGAGGAGACAGGCTGCGCGGCGATCTCGATCGGCCGCGGAGCGCTGGCCAATCCGTTCTTCTTCCGACAGCTCGACCGGTGGGCGCGAACAGGCGAGCCCGGGCCCGACCCTGGGTTCGAAGAGCGGCTGGACCTGATGAGCCGCCATTTCCACGGTCTCTGCGAGCGCCGCGGGGAGTTCTACGCCTGCCTTCAGTTCCGCAAGATCCTCAAGTGGTATTATCACTTCACGCGCATGCCCAAGCCGCTCTATCTCCAGTTGATCAAACTCTCGAGCGTCGACCTGTTCGACGAGACCGTCGCGGCCGTGCGCGTCGCCGGGCCCTCCAGCAGCCTTCCCGGCCACTTCGAAGCCCATGTGCCGGTACCGGCGGGCCCGATCGACAAATGGTGAGCGAAGGCATGCGAAAACGGGCACGGCCCGAGATCCGGTGGAATTGTCTGGGGGCTTGAGATCAAGCCGGCTGGGCGTTGAACGAGCCTCTGTTCCTGCTGCCCTCCAGCCGGTTCTGGCCTTGGCTTGAATGCTCTGTGAACCGGCCGTAAGATGCCTCTGGAGGGCTCATGTCGTGGCTTGTCCGCGCGCGTGCGGCAGACCTCTCCCGATCGTGCCGTGATTCGCATCAACGAAAGGAACTTAACGCATGGCCACCGTGACCGAACCCCGCCGCAAGGCGGCCCCTTCGTTCCAGACCAGGCTGCTGATCGACGGCCAGTTCCGCGACAGCGTCAGCGGCAAGACTTTTGCAACGGTCAATCCAGCCACGGAAGAAGTCATCGCCCGGGTCGCCGAGGGCGAGGCAGCCGACATCGATCTGGCCGTCAAGGCAGCACGCAAGGCCTTTGATTCCGGCCCCTGGCGGAAGATGGACGCACGCGACCGCGGCCGGCTCATGAACAAGCTCGCCGACCTGATCGAGGAGCACGTCGACGAGTTGGCCGAGCTGGAGACCCTCGACAACGGCAAGCCGATTAGCGAGAGCCGCAACGGCGACCTCCCGCTGGTGATCGATTGCCTGCGGTACTATGCGGGCTGGGCCGACAAGATCCACGGTCAGACAATCCCGGTTCGCGGCAACTATTTCTGCTACACCATACGGGAGCCGGTCGGCGTGGTCGGCCAGATCATCCCCTGGAACTTCCCGATGCTGATGGTTGCGTGGAAGTGGGGCCCGGCGCTCGCCGCGGGCTGTACCGTCGTGCTCAAGCCGGCCGAGCAGACCCCGCTCACCGCGCTGCGGATGGGCGAGCTTGCGCTGGAGGCCGGGTATCCCGCCGGAGTGATCAATATCGTCCCCGGCTTCGGCGAGACGGCCGGCGCACCGCTGGTGGCGCACAAGGGGGTGGACAAGATCGCCTTCACCGGCGAGACCACGACCGGCAAGCTGATCATGAAGAGCGCAGCCGACACGCTGAAGCGAGTGACGCTCGAGCTGGGCGGCAAGAGTCCCAACATCGTCTTCGCCGACGCCGACCTTGACGCGGCCGTCGATGGGGCCATGCTTGGACTGTTCCTGAACCAGGGCCAGTGCTGCTGTGCGGGAAGCCGGTTGCTCGTTCAGGAGCCGGTTTACGACAAGATGGTCGAGAAGCTTGCCGAACGAAGCCTGAATCGCAAGCTTGGCGACCCGTTCGACGCCACGACCGAGCAGGGCCCCCAGATCGACGAGGCTCAGTTCAAGAAGGTTCTCTCGTACATCGACAAGGGCAAGGCTCAAGGTGCGCGGTGCGTGGCTGGCGGCGAGCGGTTCGGGAACAAGGGTTACTTCATCAAGCCGACCGTCTTCGCCGACGTCAAGGACAGTATGGCCATCGCCACCGACGAGATCTTCGGGCCGGTCATGCAGGTCCTCAAGTTCAAGGACATTGAAGACGTGATCGAGCGGGCCAACAGTACCGACTACGGCCTGGCCGCGGCGGTCTGGACGCGAGACATAGGCAAGGCCCTCGCCCTCGCCAATCGCGTGCGTGCGGGAACCGTTTGGGTCAACTGCTACGACGTCTTCGATGCCGCCGCCCCGTTCGGCGGGTTCAAGAGCAGCGGCCTCGGCCGCGAGCTCGGCGAGAAGGCTCTCGACAATTACACCGAGCACAAGACCGTCACCGTCGCACTGGACTGAGCCGTGAGACGAGTTGCGCTCCGTGGATCAGGCGTGTTCGGCGTGCGTCTCGCGATCCCGCCGAACAGGCGCCCGCGAATCAGAAATGCCAATCACGATTCTCGAATTGTTGATGCGACTTGGCATCTCCGCCCTGCTGGGCGGGGCCATCGGTTACGAGCGAGAATGGCGTGAGCAACCCAAGTAATGTCGGTGCCTCGGGTGGCGACCTGTACACACACTCCGCGGGCTGAGTCAGGTGACTGAGCGCGGCTGTCGAGATCTACGAAGATCCGGCCGGACGCGGCTCATGGCCGTCTTGCACCTGCCGCTTGAGCAGGTCGCGAATCTCGGTGAGCAATTCCTGCTCCTTCGTTGCTGCCGGAGGGGCCTTGGCTTCTTCCTTCTTGAAATGCATGATCCAGCCCAGAAACTTCACGATGAAGAAGAAGAGGGCCGCGGCCACGATCAGGAAGTTGACGATGTCTCCAAGGAACAGACCGTACGGAATGTCCTTACCCTTATCGTTGATCTTGAACACCCAGTGTTCGTAGCCCTTGTCGCCCGGGAGGATAACGCCGATAATCGGCATGATAATGTGATCGACAAGCGATTTGACGATGTTGCCGAAGGCGCCGCCGATGATCACGCCCACGGCCAGGTCGATCACATTCCCCTTGAACGCGAACTCCCTGAACTCGTCGAACAGGGAGAGTGCCTGCTTGGCGGGATTGAAGTCTTTCAGGTCCATGGACGATCCTATCGCTTCGTCTCGCAACAAATCACAGGGCCAGCCACGCAGGCAAGGTTCCCCTGGGCGGCAGCTTGATGACGCTGAGACTCAGGATGTGGGGATGCTTCTGTAAAGCGTCGAGAGCCGTCGGAGTGGGGACGCTGTCGAGGTTGACGACGCCGATTGCCTCTCCCCCCTGGTGCTCGCGGCCGACATTCATCTGGGCAATGTTGACTCCCTCGTCGCCCAGGGTCTTGCCTATGAAGCCGATCAGGCCCGGGCGGTCCAGATGAGTGAAGACCAGAAGGTTGCCGTCAATATGGGCGTCGAGCAGGTAAGAACCCAGTCGCACCAGGCGCAGAAACTGCTTGCCGAAGAGGGTCCCGGCGGCCACGTACGTCTTTCGTTCGGTTGTCACCTCGCTCAGGATCATGGTGCCGAAATCGCCGGGGGCCTCGGCCGTGCGCTCTTCGATTTCCAGGCCCCGCTCGCGCGCCAGCGACAAGGCATTGACCAGGTTCACGGGCTGCTCGAGCGCCTCTTCCATCAGCCCCGCGGCGAAGCTCGCCGTGATCAGCTTGGTATTCTTGTGGGCCACCTCGCCGCGGTAAATCAGGCGTGCGTTCTTGAGCGTTCCGCGGTCCATCTGGGCATGGATCATGCCCAGCCGCCAGGCCAGGTCAAGGTAGAGCCGGACATCCTCGAGTTCGGCGCGGTCGAGCGTCGGCATGTTGACGGCGAAGCGGACCTGTCCCCTGACCAGGTAATCAGAGATCAGTCGCGCAGCCTCGATGGAAACTGAAACCTGGGCTTCCTCGGTCGATGCGCCGAGATGAGGAGTGACGAGGACCTTGGGATGCTTGATCAGCGGGAGGTCGGCGGGAGGCGGTTCGGGATCGAAGGCGTCAACGGCTGCGCCGCCAAGCTTGCCGCTGGAGAGCGCCTCGACCAGGGCGGCCTCGTCGATCAGGCCGCCCCGCGCGCAGTTGATGATTCGCACCGAAGGCTTCATCATGCCGATCGCGCGGGCGTCGATGAGGTTGCGCGTCTCGGCATTGAGCGGCGTGTGCAGCGAGATGAAGTCGCAGCGGGGCCAGAGCTCGTCGAGCCGCGACACGCTCTCGATCCCATTCTCGAGCGCCTTCTCGGCCGAGAGCAGCGGGTCGAAACCGACCACGGTCATGCCGAATCCGAGGGCGCGCCGGGCCACGGCGAGGCCGACCCGGCCCAGGCCGACCACGCCCAGGGTCTTGCCCTCGAGCTGGGTGCCGGTGAAGGCGTTACGGTCCCACTTTCCCGACTTGAGGCTGTCGTTGGCCCTGGCCACGTTGCGGGCCAGAGCGAGCATCAGTGCCATCGTGTGCTCGGCCGTCGAGACCGTGTTGCCCCCGGGCGTGTTCATGACCACGATGCCCTGACGGGTCGCGGCCGGGACGTCGATGTTGTCCACGCCGACCCCGGCGCGGACGATGACCTTGAGCCGCGCCTGGTTCTGCAGGACATCGGCCGTCAACTGCGTTCCCGACCGGACCGCGATCCCGTCGGCGTCATTCAGGGCCTTCTTGAGCGCCGGGGGGTCCTTGGCCAGCTTGGTATCGACGATGACCTCGATTCCCTTCTCGGCACGCAGCAGGGCCAGTCCTTCCTCGGCAAGCTTGTCGGTCACCAGCACGCGATGCGTCACGATCAGCAATCTCCATTACACGAGGCCATGCCAGAATCGGGGAGCCGGGAGGAGGAACCTCCGCCGAGCCTTGACGTCCCGGGCTCGCCGGAAGGCTCGCATGCCGCTGTTTCTCCAGCCGTGCCCGGCGGTGGGTCTTAGCCCACCGCTGCCACGGTCCGCTGACCCATCAACACTTGCTGGGCCGCGGCCACGGCGCAGCCGGGCTCGACGTCATGGCCCAGTTCGGCCAGGGCCATCTCCAGAGCGGCCAGCGTGGCAACGACGTCAATTTCGTCGGTATAGCCCATGTGGCCGATCCGCACGATCTTCCCCTTGAGCTTATCTTGCCCGCCGACCGTGGTGATTCCAAACCGCTCGGTCAGCTTGTTCCGGATATCGGAATCCTTCAGCCCCTCGGGAACGCGGAAGGCGGTCAGCCCCTCGGCGGGCCGCGAGCTGAAGAGCTCCATGCCCAGGGCCTGCACGCCCGCCTGGCAGGCCTCGCTCATCCGGCGGTGCCGCTGCCAGATGCCCTCGATTCCCTCCTCCTTGATGCGCCGCAGGGAGGCCCGCAGAGCCAGGATCAGGGTGTGCGCCGGGGTGTACGGGGTGTCGAATTCCTTGGCCTTTTTTCGCGCCACCTTGAGGTTGAAATAAAAGCTGCGCGACTCGAATGCATCGATCTTGGCCCAGGCCTTGGGGCTGACCGCCAGGAAAGCCAGCCCCGGAGGGAGCATGAGCGCCTTCTGCGAGCCGACGCAGAGCAGGTCAATGCCCCATTCGTCGGTCCGGCATTCCATGGCGCCGACGCCCGAGATGCCATCGACCGCAAAGACGGCCGGAGTTGCGGCGACGACCCGGCCGATCGCCTCGACCGGATGGCCGGTTCCCGTTGATGTCTCGCTCAGCGTACCCATCACGCAGACCGTGTCGGGATGCTGCCCCAGTGCCAGGGCGACCTGATCGGGGTCCACCGGCTGCCCCCACTCGGTCTCGAGAATCACCGCGTTGATTCCATGGGCCTTGCAGATGTTGCCCCAGCGCGCCGCGAAGTAGCCCGCGCTCAAAACCAGCGCCTTGCCCCCTGGAGGCACCGTGTTGACCGCCGCGGCCTCCATGGCACCCGTTCCCGAGGCCGTCAGGATCAGAACATCGTTCCGCGTCTGGAACACTTCCTTGAGTCCTTCGGTCACCTCAACGATGACCTGCTTGGCCTCGGCCGAACGGTGGTGGATCACCGGCCGGGCCAGTTCCAGGAGCACCTCTTCGGGAACGTTGGAGGGACCGGGCGTCATGAGTCGCGGTTTTCGCATCAGTCAATTCCTCAATTCCTCGGCCATGACTCGAACCACGGAATTCCATCATCGGCCGAGTGCCTCTGTTGCCGAGCCTGGTACCAATGAAGTTTAATGCGCCGGGGCCGAAGCGGGAAAGTCCGTTTACCCGAAGGGTTCGCACGCGGCGTCCAGTTTCACGACACGCCAGGCACGGGACCATTGCCCCTGGACGGCTCTCGATCCTGTGCGTATACCGTCCCGGCGTCGAAGATCGGCGTCTCTACGACTTCCAGTGCGCCGGCCTCATTCACGCGCCGGAAAAAGCACGAATGATAGCCCTCGTGGCAGGCGCCGCCCTGCTGGCGGACTTTGACCAGCAGCACGTCCGCATCGCAATCGACGTGGATTGATTCGACAACCTGAACGTGTCCGGACGTCTCTCCCTTGTGCCACAGAGAGCGGCGCGACCGCGAATAGAAATGGGTCTGGCCGACCTCGAGTGTTTTCCGCAAGGCCGATTGGTCCATCCACGCCATCATCAGCACCTCGCCGCTTTCCACCTCCTGCACGATGGCCGGAACCAGTCCCTCCGAATTCCACTTCAGAGCAGTGAGTAGCAGTTGCGGGTCTTCGTTGGATGGCACGTTCTTCGCTCGCGAGTGGACAACCGGACAAGAAGCTCTCTCGATTGTAAGGCTCAGTCTAACCAGGCGCCCTGCGCGGCTGCAATGAAGCGCTGAAAACATGCGAATCAAGGCGAGCAGCGGCCGCCGGAAAAGGCAGCCTGAATTCGAGACTTCTCGCTGAACTCCACCGTGATTCGTTGTATCCCATGATGGGGAAAGACGCTAGGGTGGCTGGGGCTGACCGTAGTGTCACCCGACCTTATGGTTAGCCGCCAAATCGGACGGGGTCTTTCGCCGCGTAAGAGCCTGTGGCACAATGCATGGACATTGGGCGATCGAGGATGCCCCCTACATGGAGGTTCAT
>JBEKTN010000317.1:0-10196 GCA_049516015.1 Isosphaeraceae bacterium
CCCGAGGGTAATCAAGCGAAAGATGTCGAAATGGAAGAAGAAACGCCCCCAGCATCGGCGACAGCCACCCTTGAAGAAAACCTTTAAGGAGTCAGTGGTTATGATTCGTTAAACGGTATTGCACCTAAGCCTCGATCGCGTTTGTCCAAAAGCCCCTGAGCCCTCTCATGATCCTAGCCGATCGTCCCCCTCAGGAACAGATCGGCCGAGTCCCCTCCGCGATCGCGATCGGAACATGGTCATCCATTTAGACGGCCAGAGGCAGGCACACTGCTCCCGGCCCGGACGGCGTTTCCGAAGCTCGGCTCCCCGACCATCGGCGCGTCACCTGGAGACCTCCTGTCGGCCGAACGGCGTGGTCTGGAGACCCTCGCCGAACGAAACAAATTCGCTAAGAAAGCAGCCGGGATCAGAGGGCGGTCAAGGCCAACTTTGCACGATGCCAGTCCCACCCGGGCCTCTGATCCGCAGCGGGCGGTGATGACTCAGTTCCATCGTGCGACCTGCCGCTGGGCGGCGTTGAGCAGGGCCGTGACGGGATCGGCGTCGTCGGCGTCGGGGAGGGCGGCGAGGTAAGCCTGGAGGGGGTCAATGGCCTCTCCGGGATGGTCAAGCTGGAGGCAGATCATGCCCAGGTCGCGCTGTTCCTCCGGTTCATTGCTGGCCGCGGCAAGCCGGCGCTGAACGCTCAGGGCGGAGGAGAAATCATTGGTTCCCAGGTAGATCGCCTTCAAATTGCGCAGCATGCGGGCCACGATCACTCGCGGCGGACAGGGGGCGAACTGGTCGTCAGAGAGCGCGACAGGGTGGTGGGTCAGGTCCGCGAGCCGCCCCTCGCAGCCCCGGCGATCGAGGAATTCGCCCGCATGGAAGGGGTCGATGAACAGCGGCTGGCGGGTGTCATCGAGCCGGAGCATGAAGTGCGCAGGAAAGTTCACCCCTTCGAGCACGACGCCAAGCCGCTCGGCCAGGCTTGCGTACAGAATGGACAGGCTGATCGGAATCCCTGTCTTGCGGTCGATCACCTCGTTCAGGTAGCTGTTCCGCGGATCGAAGTAATTCTCACGATTCCCCTCGTAGCCCTCTTCGACGAACAGCGCCCAGTTGATCTGGCCCAGGATCTTGCGCGGTTTGGCCCCCTTTTCGCAACGCGCGCGAACCCGCTCGGCAAGCTCGTCCGCCTTGCCCAGGTAGAGCTCGATATCCAGGTCGGGATACGCGTCGGCGGCGATCTCGAGCGCAATGCGAATCAAGCTCGGGCGGCCGGCGCCGGCGAGCAGCTTCTGAAACTCAGGACTGTCGCGAAATTGATCGGGCACGCGGCTGGCTCCTCGCTTCCCCGGCGTCGCCCCGGTTTTCCGCACCGCGACCAGGAAGCAATCTCATCATTCGTCGAAATCGCGGGGAACTGCAACGGGAAAACCCGCGTCGAGGGCGTTTGGAGCCAAGTTGGCGGAGCGCAGCAGGCAGAAGGCGAGCAGCAGGGTTCTGCCCGTCTCTGTCTCCGTCGCCCTGCCGGCCTCGCTGGCGTTCCGGCCCGGAGTCCGCTCACGCGGAGGCCGTCGGCCCCGGCGCCAATTGGCCGGCGTGAACGGTGATCCAGGCGGTCGGGGTCAAGACGAGAACGAACCCCAGCAGGGTTGAAAAGGTCAGCACGCGTCCTCCCAGGGTCATGTCGAAGGCCATGGCAAAGACGACCTGGCTCAGGCTGAGCACCGAGATCCGTGCAGGCGCACCCCAGGCAAAGGCCTTCGTGATGAAGACCTGACCCAGCGTGCCGGTCAGCCCGACGCCCAGCAGCATGAGCAAGGTGGTCGCGTCGAACGTCGAGGCCGACGCGATCCGGGGATGAACAAAGACCCAGAGCGAGAGCACCAGGCTCGCCAGGCCGGAGAAATGTGCGACTACGGCGCAGGCATCGACCGTGCGCAGCCGGTGCAGGCCGAGCATCGCGACGGCCGTGGTGAACGACGCGCACAAGGCGACCAGCACAGCCAAGTCACCCTTGCCCGAGAGGTAAGGACGCTGGATCAAGACCACGCCGGCCACGCCGCTGACCACGCAGAGCAGGTCGATGCCGATCTCGCCCCGGCTCAACTGCCGGAGCGACATCAGGACGATCCAGAGCGGGTAGGTATTGGTCAGGGTAAGCACATCAGCCACGGGCAGGCGGGTGAGAGCGTAGAACGTGCAGGCCAGGCTGATCGTTCCCGCCACGCTGCGGATCCAGAGCGTTCGCGGAGTCCACAGAACCAGCCTGGCCCGGCCAATCCAGGCCAGCACCACCGAGAATACGAAGGTGCAGAGAATCCGGATCAGGGCGATCAGCAGCCAATCACAGCGCGGGCCGAGGGCATGCGCCAAGGCGCCCATCGACGCGAAGCAGAACGCCGCCGTGATCATCCAGATCGCCGGCAACCGGTCTTTCAGCTCAGGCCCCATCGCCATCCCGGACCAAGACGCCGTCCCTTTCTCTGACCGATCCGTCTCCGCCCCCTGCGACCGGCCGGAATCGCCTGGAAGTCCTCGCTTTGATCGATCGCGTCGGATACGCTGGACTCATTTCGATGACCCGTTCATGGATGAGGTCAGGATCATCTCCCCAGCTCGACGAGGACACCAACGTAATGCTTGCCACGAACTGTCTGATTGCACTCCTCTTGCCCATCCTGGCAGATTTCCCACAGCAAGTCGACACCCTTCAGACCGTCGCGGAACAGAGCGGCTACAAGGCCACCGCCCGGCACGGCGAGGTCGTGGCCCTCTGCCAGGAACTGGCCAGGCGCTATCCCAATGCGTACTCCACCGAGCTGGGCCGATCGGCTGAGGGACGTCCGCTGCCGCTGCTGGTCCTGGCCGATCCTCCGGTGCACAGCGCCCTGGAGGCCGCGCGATCCGGCAAGCTGATTGCCCTGGCCATCGGCAATATTCACGCCGGTGAAGTCTGCGGCAAGGAGGCGCTGCCGATGCTGGCCCGAGAGATCCTGGCAACGCCCCATCATCCGCTGCTCAAGGACCTGGTGATCGCGCTGGCTCCGATCTATAACGCCGACGGCAACGAGCGCGTGTCCCAGCAGAACCGCCCGGGTCAAATCGGGCCGGAGGAAGGAATGGGCCAGCGCGGCAACGCCCGGGGCCTCGATCTGAACCGCGACTTCATCAAGCTCGAGGCTCCCGAGACTCGTGCCCTCGTCCAGTTCTTCAACACCTGGAAGCCGCAGCTATTCATCGACACCCATACGACCAACGGTTCCTACCACCGCTACACGATCACGTACGAGGGACCGAAGAACCCGGCGGGCGATCCCAGGATCATCGCCTTCGCCCGCTCCGAGTTCTTTCCCAGGCTCACCAGCGAGTTCGAGAAAAAGACGGGGTTGCAAGCCTATTATTACGGCAACCTCAGTCGCGACCACACCCGCTGGACAACCTTCCCGGCCGAGGGACGTTACGGCACGACGTACGCGGGTTTGCGGAACCGGCTGGCCGTCCTCTCCGAGGCTTACGCGTACGCTCCGTACAAGGACCGCGTGCTGGCGACTCGCGACTTCGTGCGCGAGTGCCTGATCCAGGCGGCCGCGCACAAGGATCAAATCATCCGGCTGATCGATGACGCCGACAGGGCCGTCGTGAAGTCTGGCCAGGCGCCCGGGAAGGATCGCGTGGCCATCCGCTCCGAGGCCCGGCCGCTCCCCAACCCGGAGCCAATTCTCGGTTACGTCGAGCGCGAAGAGAACGGTCATCGGGTCAAGACCGACACGCCCAAGGACTACCCGGTCCAGCTCATGCACGACTTCGCGGCTACCGAAACGGTCGTGCGGCCTTATGCCTACCTGCTGCCAAACGACTTCCCCGAGGCGGTGGCAACACTCAAACGCCACGGCATCGACGTTCAGGAGCTGCGCGAGGATATCGAACTCGACGTGGAGCTTTACCGCGTGGACGAGGTCGGCAAGCCGGCATCGTCAGGCTGGGATCGCCAGGACGTTGTGGAGCTCCGCGTGAGCTCGCGCCAGGACACACGGCGCGTGCCGGCCGGAACGCTCCTGGTCAAGACGGCACAACCCCTCGGCAACCTCGCGGTCTACCTGCTCGAACCCCGCTCCGAAGATGGCCTGGCCACCTGGAAATTTTTCAGTGCGGCCGTGAAGGCCGGAGGCGATTTCCCGGTGCTGCGCCTGCGAGATCCCGTGCCGATCACCACGACCGCCTCGGAGCCGCTGGCCGAAGAACGCAAGCACGACCTGCCCATCACCTTCGACATGGCGCGCGGTGGGCAGGGAGGCGGGATGCTCTCCGGCTCAGCCGTTTCGGTCACCTGGCTGGACGGTGAATCCTGGCTGCAAATCCGCGAGGGAAAGCTGCACAAGGTTCAGGCGACGACCGGACGGTCGCGCCCATTCATCGACACGGAGGCCCTGGCGCGAGGTCTGAAGCGGCTGCCCACCATGGATGAGAGCACCGCCCGGACGATCGCGGGAGACATGTCGTTCGATATGGACCCTGACCACAAGGGATTCCTGTTCAACCACAATGACGACCTTTATTACGCGACCTTCGACGGCACGACCGCGGTCCGTCTGACCGACCACCCGGGCGAGGAACAGCACCCCCAGTTCAGTCCCGACGGCCGCTCGGTCGCGTTCATCCGGGACCACGACCTGCACGTCGTGGACATCGCGGCCCCGCGCGAGCGGTCACTGACGACCGGCGGCACCGAGACATTGCGGCACGGTATCGCCGACTGGGTCTACTTCGAGGAGATCTTCAATCGCCACTGGCCGGCGTTCTGGTGGAGTCCCGACTCAAAGCGGATCGCGCTCATGGAATTCGATGATGCGCCCGTGGGCACGCTGACCATGCTCAATGACACGAGCAGTCCTCGCAAGGTTGAGCAGAACAAGTATCCCCGCTCCGGTGAGCCCAACCCCAAGGTCCGGTTCGGCATCGTCGATGCGGGCGGCGGCTCGGTGCGTTGGGCCGACCTGTCGGACTATTCGGCCGAGACGTTCCTGATCAGCCATGTCGGGTGGTGGCCCGACAGCTCGTCGGCCTACTGCGACATTCAGGACCGGACCCAGACCTGGCTCGACCTCGTGCAGGTCGCGGCGGCCGACCCGAACCCGAAGCCCCATCGCCTGTTTCGCGATTCCACCAAGGCGTGGATCGCTGATCCCGATCCGATCCCATTTCTCAAGGACGGCAGCTTCCTCTGGACCAGCGAGCGCGACGGTTGGAAGCATGTGTATCACTACGCGGCCGACGGCAACCTCAAGGACCGTGTCACCACGGGAGAGTGGGAGGTCCGGTCGATCGCGCATGTCGATCGCGAGTCGGGCTGGGTCTACTTCACCGCGACCCGTGATTATCCGATGTCCACGAACCTGTACCGCGTGAAGATCGGCGGGCCGATCGAGCGGCTCACCCAGGGCGCCGGAAGCTACCAGGCGAGCGTCAGTCCTGACGGGCGGCATTACGTGGCGAGCTGGTCGGATCTGCGTACGCCGACGCGCGTCAAGCTGCACGCTGCCGACGGCACACTGGTCCGGACCGTGGACACCAACCCCGTGTCCAGGCTCAAGGAATATCGGTTCGGCCCCCGCGAGCGCGTTGCGGTCCGCACCAGGGACGGCTTCATTCTCGAGGGAGAACTGGTGCTGCCGGCCGATCTTGACCCGAGCCTGAAATACCCGGTCTGGTTCATGACCTACGGCGGACCGCATATGCCGATGACCACCGACGGATGGATGGGCGGACGACTCTGGGACCAGGCCCTCGCTGGCGAGGGGTTCATCGTCTTTCATCTCGACCCTCGCACGGCAAGCGGCAAGGGGGCCGTCTCGGCGTGGAAGGCCTACAAGCGGCTGGGCGTGCAGGAACTCGAGGACATCAAGGACGGGATCGCCTGGCTGAAGCAGAGGCCCTACGTGGACGGTTCACGAATTGGCATGGCCGGGCACAGCTACGGTGGCTACATGACGTCTTACGCCATGACCCACTCGGACCTGTTCGCCGCGGGCATCGCCGGCGCGCCGGTCACTGACTGGCGCGACTACGACACCATCTATACCGAGCGGTTCATGGGCCTGCCGCAAGACAACCCTCAGGGTTACGACGCCAGCTCGGTCGTCAAGGCCGCCAGGAACTTGCACGGCAAGCTCTTGATCATCCATGGATTGATCGACGACAATGTGTCGGTGCGCAACACCATGCGGCTCGTCGAGGCACTCCAGTCGGCAAACAAAGACTTTGAGTTGATGATCTATCCAGGGTCGCGGCACGGAGTCTTCAGCCCACATTACAGCCGGTTACAACTCGACTTCATCCGCCGAACGCTGGGCAGTCCCGCCGTGCCCCGGCCGGCCGACGCCTCGCCGATGGCGCGGAGCACACGACCGCGCGGCGACCGCGCACGCTGAGTCCGGGGCGGCCGGGTAACGCTGCGCGATTGCCGACCAAGTTTGGCGACAGGGACGTTCACCTTGCAGCATGGTTTCGCGGCGAATCCATCGCGTGGGCAAGGAAGCGATGTGTCGCAGTATTGTTCAAAGAACGCTGCGCAGGGCAGACAGCGGCGGTCCAATCGGCACACTGCACGCCGCATGAGAAGATGCCGCAATTAAAAATGGCTCATCAACCGACAGAAAAGCGTTGATCTATTTCGGGTAGGAACCATATAACTAATAAAGGCGATCGCCGTGATGACGGTCTTCAAGTTTTCGCGGCGTTCGACGGGTCGCCCTCGGGTGGCCGCGATTGGGGCTTTCCGCGAACCAAGGTTTGGCTGCGGCCTTCTTGAACGACCTGCGCATTCTGATTCAAGATGTGGCGATGCCAGGTGACAATGCCGCGCCGGCCCCTCGCCTGGGGCTCGAGGGCCTCGATCCGGGAAATCACCTTGATAGTGTCGCCGAAAACGATGGGAAGCAGGAATCTCCATTCGAGAATTGCCAGAAATGCCATCGTATCAACCCTCGGTGCATGGCTGATCAAGCCGGTTGCGATGGCCAGGCCCAGAATGCCGTGGGCCACGGGACGTCCAAAGGGTCCGCTTTTCGACAAGTCATGGTTAGAGTGAAGGGGGTTGAAATCTCCCGAGAGTCCGGCGAAAAGCACCACGTCAGTCTCGGTCACGGTTCTTCCCGGGCTTTCCCACTCGTCGCCGACGACCAGGTCATCAAAACAGAGGACATCGAGTGAGTAACGGGTCACCTTGAGCTTGTCCTTCCCCGCGGTTCAATAGCGATTATCAGAAAACGAGGCGTTTGGAACGCGGTTTGAGGGCGGTGGAGGCCCGGATTGTGATCAGTCGCGGACCGACCGTCAAGTCGGTCCGTGAGATAACCACGTTTCTTAGACCAGCATGCGGATCGTCGTGGTTCCGATGATCGGCCGCGGCTCCGGTCGAACAGGTTGCCCGGAGGGCAGGCATGGATCGTGACATGGCGGAACATGACTCGACGCAGCAAGACAGGGGGACGGCGATGCCTCGGCCTTATCGTTTTGTCATCGCGGATGATGAAAAACCAGTTGCTGCCGGTTTGCAAGACCAGCTCGAATCTTTGGGCTACGATGTCGTGGCCGTGGTCAATGACGGTCAGCGAGCCGTCGAGATGTGCCGCCGCTCACTGCCGGATGCGGTGTTCCTCGACATCGAGATGCCGGGCATGGATGGATTGGCTGCCGCGCGGCAGATCGCGGAAGACCCGGGAACTCCCGTCATCATCCTGACCGCGCACGGACATCCCAACCTCATCGATCAGGCCGTCGAGGACGGGGTGGTCTCTTACTTGCTCAAGCCGATGACCAACCCCGCTCTCAATGCGGCCATCGAGGTGGCCGTGGCGCGTGCCCGTGAGATCCAAGCTCTTCAGGAAAACGTCGATCACCTGAAGATGACCCTGCGTGAGCGAAAGCTCATCGAGCGCGCCAAGGGAATTCTCATGTCCCGCCGCCATTTGAACGAAAATGAGGCGTTCCGGCTGCTCCAGCGGCAGAGCCAGGATCGGCGCATTCCCATGGCCAAGCTCGCCGAGTCGATCATCCAGACCGACGAACTTCTGGAAGCCCCCAATCATACTCCCGGAAACGTCGCTCCCCGGCCGATCCGGCGCTCACAAACCGAGCCGCCCACCGGCGAATAATGTTTGACGCCGCATCCCAACTCGGTTAGTCTTGAGGACGCGAAAACCTGGGAGGTTCGGTAGTCCGTGGACGGTCTCCGGTCCTCCAGTGATGTCTCTTTTTCTGTGGTAGCCGGTTGGGAACAAGGACGGTTCGGGCGGTTTCACCTCGATCAACTTCGAGGATCTCGGCTCGGTCCCAAACCTCTGCGGCTCTCGATTTCGGGGCCCTCTCCCAATCCATTCGTTCGGGCTTGCAGTCCGCCGTCGATTCTCAGCTCAAGTCAAGCCGATCAAAGTGGGAGCCTGGCATGCCGCTTCATACTTTCAGTACAGACACTCTTCGATCTGCTCTCGGCAAGAATCCACAAGAGCTCGCACAATTCATCGAAGGCCACGTCAATCGCGTTGCCAACGGAAGGATCCGCGACCTCCATGTCGTCTACTCGGAAGATCGGATTGTCCTTCAGGGACGGTCTCGTACGTACCATGCGAAACAACTTGCCCATCAGGCCGTGCTCGACCTGACCGACGGGCACCCCCTTCTGGCCAACCAGATCGTCGTCGCCTGACGCGACAGTCGAAGAGTCGCGAACTTCATCCGCAACCGCTCTGGCATCACTGACACGGACTGACCACCGCACAGTTGATGGGCCGACTTCCCTCGTCCTTCTGAGACAACAGACAAACTTGCCATGGAAGTGCAACTCGAAACCAAGAGAGGCCGTGCGCCCTTTCCCGAAGGCCAACACCGCGCCATCGACCAGGGTGAGCTTCGATCCCTTCTCACCAGTCTGAGCCACGAACTGTGCCGTCCCCTGGTCTCGCTGCGCGCAGGGCTCGATCTTCTGCTGGGAGACACCTGCGCCGCAGTGACTGTCGAACAGCGAGGGCATCTGCTGACAATGGTGTCTCTCTGCGATGACCTGCTCCGTCTCACACGCGGATATCTCGATTATGCCGGGCTCGTCAACGGATCCCGGGCCGCTTCGTACGGGTCATTCTCTCTCGGCGCCATCATCCGCGAGATCGATCGCCAGTTCCGTCCTGCCGCTCTGGCCAAAGGTCTGAGCTGGGAGGCGGTCGCCGCCGAGCCGGCAGCGCAAGTGGTCACAGATGCCTCGCTCTGCCAGCAGATCTTTGGGAACCTCATCTCCAACGCGATCAAGTACACCCCCGCGGGCGGACATGTCCGGGTCGAGGGTCAAGCCGGAGCCGACGACTGGTGTGTGGCCGTGATCGACGACGGGCCAGGCATACCCGCCGAATCGCTCGAGCGGGTTTTCGAGCCGTTCTTTCGCCTTGCTCGCGACGAGCACTCGCGAATCGAAGGCAGCGGCCTGGGCCTCTCCATCTGCCGCGAGCTGATCGAACGGCTTCACGGCGAGATCCTCCTCGACTCCACTCCTGGCGCTGGCACCACCATGAAGGTGCAGTTCCCGCGTAAGCCCACCATGATGACAGGCATGATTGACGCGGCCAGGCCAGCCGCAGACTGCAAGACTCGCACAACCGAGGATCTGCGCGCAGCAACAAAACCCGGTTCAGCGCGGGCACAGATCCAGTAGACTGCCTCATGGCTCGTCCGGGGTGTGCCGCACCGTCCCGGCCCAGACCTACGCAACGCCAACAACGTAGACTGCCTCATGGCTCGTCCGGGGTGTGCCGCACTGGCATGCTGCAAAGTTGGTCTTGACCGCCCTTTGATCCCCACTGCTGTCGTTGCGAATCTGTTTCGTTCGGCGAGGGTCTTCAGGTGGGGCGCCGCCGGTCGGGGACTGGGAGACCGGCGGTCGCAGAGGACGGGGGGGATCAGGAGACTACTGCCCGAACCTGCTTGTACAAGACCGACTCTTCACCGGTACTGAACGGACGTCCGGTAGAGATTAGTAGAGGTTTTGCTGTTTTCGCGCCACGACACCTGGGGTCAGCGAGGCTCTCCAGAGCCCCATGCCGCCGGCCGGAAATTGAAGCTATGAGAGGGAGGAAAAGGTCGACGCGACGGTTTGCAGAACCCCTGAGCCTGAGGAAGACTTTAAGGACGTTTTCCCCAATTTTCCAGTTTCCCCAGAC
>JBEKTN010000318.1:0-10181 GCA_049516015.1 Isosphaeraceae bacterium
GCGACAAGATCCTCCCCAAGTATGAAATCCTCATCCAACCTCAATCGATCTAACGGACCTCGGATCACGGAGAACCAAGATCGCGAATCAAGATGAAATTATTATCGGGGATTTCCCTAAGTGAATTGCCATCATAGAGTAGGGGAAATAGGAAGACACAGATAAACTGCCCAATTTGCCTGAATCGCTTGCACATTTCACAATGTCCCCCTCGACAGACGCCCGTCCTCCGCGACCGAGGGTCTCCCAGTCCCCGACCGGCGGCGCGTCACCTGGAGACTCACGGTCGGCCGAACGGCGGTGTCCGAAGAGCCTCGCCGAACGAAACAAATCCGCAACGAAAGCGGTCGGGATCAGAGGGCGGTCAAGACCAACTTTGCAGCCTGACACCCGATGGCTTGCACCTGCCCGCGATCTCAGGCTACTCTGGACATCTCGCGTTGCGGTTCAGGATCGAGACCCCATCAAACCATCCATCGGGAACGACAACCATGGCAGAGACACGTAAAGGCGAAGTGACGTTCAAGGGCAATCCGATCGAGCTCGTTGGTCCCAAGCTGAAACCCGGCGACCCCGCGCCGGACTTCCTCTGCGTCGGAGCCGGACTCTCGCTGGTCAAGCTGGCTGACACCGCCGGCAAGGCCCGCCTGTTCAACGTGGTTCCGTCGCTCGACACTCCCGTCTGCAACAAGCAGACCAAGCGATTCGCCGAGGAACTCACGGCCCTGGGCGATAAGGTCGCCGCCTACACCGTCAGCCTCGACCTGCCGTTCGCCCAGGCAAGGTTTTGCACCGAGGCCAACATCGAGAACTTGAAGAACCTCTCCGACGTGCACAACCATAGCTTCGGGCAACATTACGGCGTGCTCATCCAGGGTTTGCCAATCGCCCTCCTGGCACGCGCCGTGTTCGTGGTGGATCCCTCGAACAAGATCACCTACGCCGAGATCGTGCCAGAGATCGCCCAGGAGCCCGACTACGAGCCGGCCCTGAGCGCACTGAAGACGGCCGCCGGGGCGTGATCGCTATCGAGACGGCGATCCCATGATTTCGCGAGGCAAGTCCGCGCGCGGCGTCAGCCCCAGTTGGTGCCGGGTGAGCATTTCGTGCCCGCAGTCGGTGATCAGGTAGTTGCGCTCGAACCGCATCCCCCCGACTCCGGGCAGATAAAGTCCCGGTTCGAGTGCGACCACGTCGTGGGCCTGGAGCGTATCGATGCTCTCCGGAACAAGGTAGGGCGGTTCGGGATGCCCCAGGCCCAGCCCATGCCCGGTGTGCGAGGGGAAGCAGCCGTCGAGCCCGTTGGCAGCGAAATGGCCGCGCGCCACGGCGTCGACCTGCGCTGCCGGCACGTCCGGGCACAGGAGCGCCTCGCCGGCCGCGAGCGCTTCCATGCAGATCTCGTACAGCTCGACCTGCCGCGGCGTGGGTTCATCTCCGACCACGAATGTGTTCGTGAAGTCGGCCCGGTAGCCGTGGACGACGACCGAGAAGTCGAGCAGGAACAGGTCTCCTCGCCGAGCTCCAGGAGTACAAACAAAACCTGCTTCTGAAAGTACAGAGACCGATCTTCATCGACCTGATCCAGCTTCACGACGACATCGGCAGGATGATCGAGGCCCAGCCGGCCGACGAGCCCGACCACGCGGCCGCGCTGCGCGGCACCCTGGAATCCATTCGCACCGCAATCGAGGACACCCTCTATCGCCAAGGAGTCGAACCGTTCCAGAACGAAGGTCAGGACTTCGACCCCCGCCGCCAGCGCTCGGTGACAACCGTCCCCACCGACGACCCCGAGCGCAACAAGACCATTGCCGGCCGGCTGCGCCCGGGTTTCCAGGCCGGCGACAAGCTCATCCGGCCAGAGATCGTCTCGGTCCACATCCTGAAGAGGTAAGTGATCGCGGGCGCGAGCAGAGTGAGGCTGATTGGCGGCTCGGCCCCGCGCCCGGTGCTCATCCGCCTGATCATGGCTTGCCTTCGGCCGGATCGATGCGATAGACGGTACCCGCCAGCTTGATCGTGACGGGCTCGGTGAAGGTCAGATACTGGTTCAGCTCGGCCGACTGCGATCGGGCCAGGTTGAAGAAGTCGTCGCTGAACTGGCGGATCAGCTTGGCCTTCGCATCCTCCTCCGGCATGACCGTCGAATCGATCCAGCGGTTTTCCTTGAAGTAAAACGTCTTCGATCCGACCTGGCGGAGCTTGGCCTGGCTCTGCTGGGCCTCGCCTCGTTGATCCATCGACAACACCGGGGCTGGGGCTGCCGCCTTTTCGGCCCGCATGTAGTATTGCTTCGCTTCGCGCTGGGCCACGGCGTATCCGCCGCTGACGGACCTCAGGGCAGAGAGGTTTTCACCGGCCTGGCGGGCGTTCTGCATCGCCGCGTGCAGGGGCACGCGCTCATCGGCCAGAAACGCGGTGTACGGAGTGAGGATGCCGTACCTGGTGCTCAGGCTGACCAGCTCGTCGATCAGCTCTCTGTTCTGGCCCGACAGGTCGATCTGGTCGATCAGGTAGCCGACCCGCCGGGTGGCCCAGATGCGCTCGACGAACTCATGGGCACTGCCCCGGTCGCTGTCCTCCAGCTCGGCCGGAAACTCGAACGACCGGCGCTCGCCGCCGACCTTCCCGGTGATCCTGAGCGTGATCCTGCCCGACTGGCGATACCGGCCCACCCAGACGATCTGGCCCCCTTCAAACAGGTCGGGCAGGTCGCCGGGATAGGTCCGGTTGACGTCGATGCCCGCCAGCTCGACGCGGAGATCGGCCAGGACCGGACTTGTCATCTTCGCGTAGAAGCGGCCGACGTGGGCCTCGATGTCCTCATCGGGCTTGACGTACTCGCTGGTCCCGCTGTTCCCCCCGCTCAACCGGTCGAGCAGCCGGGCGTTGACGTCGAAGCCGACGCCGAAGCAAAACAGCCGCGCCCGCCGCGAGTTGGCATGGCGGCAGTTGTCGGCGATCTTCAGCTCCTGGGTTTCACCGGACGTGGGCAGGCCGTCGGTCAGGAAGAGAACGTAACTGGGTCGCGAATCGTCGCGGACCATCCCCAGTGCCGTCTTGAGCGCCGAATCGATGTCGGTGGACCCTCCCTCGCGAATGTTGTCGACAAAGCGCTCGGCTTCCTCGCGCGAGTGTGATCGATAGCGCTCGAGCTCCGGCTTGAAGCTCTCGACGCGGTCGTCGTAAACGATGATGTTGAACAGGTCGTCACCGCGGAGGTTGTTGAGTACCGATTTCAAGGCCTTCCGCGCCTGTTCAATCTTTTTGCCGGCCATCGATCCCGACCGGTCGAGCACGAAGATGACCGTCTTCGGCTGCGGTCGAGCGTCGGCGGCCTTCACTTCGGGGCTGGCAAGCAGCAGGAAGTAGCCGTCGTCGCCGGAACTGGGCCGATAGCTGATCACCGAGGCCCCGAGCGCTCCGTCGCTGAGGCTGTAAACGAGCCGGAAGTCGTTGCTGGGCACGATATCGCGCCGCTCCATGCTGATCCGCGCCTCATGATCGCCCACGCGGTCGATCCGCGCGTCGTCGCTGGGGCAGTAGACCGACTTGATGGCGTTCTTGCTCTGGAGCAGGATGTTGACAGTCAGCCGCTGGACCGGCTTGGCGGTGAACTTCTGCGTGCCCAGCGGATACGAGAACTCAATGACGTCGCGGTCGCGCCGGCAAAGCTGGGTGTACCGCATCGTCACCTTGCGAAGAGCACCCGGGGGGATCGGAAAAACACTGGTGCGATACAGTCCGCGGCCCATGTATTCAAGCAGGGCAGGGTCGCGCTTGGTGCGAACGATCTCCTCGTAGATCCGCCTGGCCTCGTCCTTGTTGAGCAGCCGCCCGGGCAGCTCGCGTCCGTCCACGAGCAGCACAAAGTTCTGCACGGCTCCGTCTTCCGGCAGTGGGAAGAGAAACTCCGACTCGATCTGTACCGACCCCGGGTTGAAAAAGGTCTGCGCGACCTGGACCTCGGCGATCTGGTCGCGAACCCGCGCATCGATGCTGACCTCACGAATCTCGTACGACCGCCCGACCTGGATGGCGGGTCGCCGATCAACGATGAACCCCTGCGCCCGCGCTGCCTCCGTCCAGGCTAGCCCGAGCAATGCAGCCCCAATGGCCGAGACACCAACCCACCAAGCCCCACGCGTGTTCATGGCTGTCCCTCTCTTGCCTTCCTTCGCTGGCTTCATGCTGTGCACGACAAGACTTCCACTCCTTAGACTTAGACGATCGTGGCGACCCGACCTGAGACGGTTTGGGAAATTTTCGTAGGCGCTCGCCAGTTGGTGCGCCAGGACGGGGGGGCAGGCGACCATTCTCACCGGCCGCAACCGCCCCAGCTTGTCCATGGTTGCGCACCAACTGGCGAGCGCTTACAAAAATGTTCGAAATCCGGTCGTCAATCCGATTTTCTTGAGGGCTCGCTCCGGAGAATGCGGAATGCGGAATTCGGAACGGGGAATGGCAGATGGCAAACGGCGGATGGCGGATGGCAGATGGCGGATGGCGGATGGCAAATGGTAGATGGCAAATGGCGGATGGCAGATGGCGGATGGCAGATGGCGGATGGCAAATGGCGGATGGCAAATGGCGGATGGCAAATGGCGGATGGCAAATGGCGGATGGCAAATGGCAGATGACCAATGCGAGGTGAGGTCGGGTGGGTGTGGTGAAGGGGAGAGGGGCGAGTCAATGGAGCAGCAATGTCCGGAGTTTCCCGCTGAGACGTCGATGCCTCCAATCTGGCGCCCATCCCCGGTCTCCTTGGGCCGATGCCGACGAACCTTCATGTTCGCGAAAACCTTCAGGTTCGGAAGTCGTTCTGGTTGTGCTCGTCGCTGACGGCGGATTGCGAATCGTGCGGCGGGGAGATAGCTTCAGCGAATCGTCATTCACGGGGCATCTTCGGGCACAGAATCGGTTGTGAGGTGGTCTGATGGGGAAACGAGGTCGCGCTCGGCCGCGGTCCGGCCAGGCTGCGGGTGAAAATCCGCGTGGGCGGCCTGGCACGAGTGCCGGGCCGATCGGACTGACTGCGGTGGAGGGAAGCCCAAACGCCTTCGAGCTGGTTCATCCGGGCTGCGTCGAAGAGATGGAGCCGGACTTCCAGGAGGGCCTGGAGATCTGGAAGGCCGGTGATCCCGAGGAGGCGCGCGACGCGCTTCGCTACACGCTCCAGGCTTGCCCCGCGAACCTCTGGGTGCACGTCGCGCTGGGCCGGATCGCTCTCGAAGAGTTCCAGGATCCGATCCTCGCCCGCGGGCATTTTGGATACGCCGTCGAGCTGGCGCGCAAGGTCTTGCCACCGAGTTTCTCGGGCCGCCTGCCGCGGGATCGGCCGGGCAACGCACCGTTTTACGACGCCGTCGAAGGTCTCGTCCGATGCTTTCGCGCCCAGGCCATGCACCGCGAAGCCGAGAGTCTGACCGCGTTTGCCCGCAGACTTCAAGACGCCTGATCGCCTGGGTGGTGACCGGGCTGATGCAGCGAGATCAAGCTGCATAGTGCTCCCCGAACCTGTTGTTAGACACGTCTTACCGCAGGCGCAGCCCGCTGCCCAGGGCTCATGCCCGATCGAGCGGTTGGGATGGCCGAGAAGCGTCCAAATGCGGCCTTTGAAAAAAATTCAAGGTCAATGCGTCGCCGGAGCTGCGTCGATTTCGACTTTGACGATTTTTCGGGCTTGCGAGGATCGGGCGAACGGGATAGAACGACCGCCGAATGGGACTGGCTACCCGATGCCGTGGCAGGGTCGACCAGCCTTTGGTTCTGGGAATCGGGACGTGTCCCATGATCGTTCGTGCGATCGCCGGCGGCGTGGAAGTCCTCGCGCCGGCGAAGTTAAACCTGTTTCTCGAGGTCCTGGCGCGTCGGCCGGACGGTTATCACGAGATCGAGTCGTTGATGGTCACCGTGGATCTGTACGACACCCTGACCGTCACCGAGCTTGATTCGGGAGCGATCGTTCTGGAGTGCGACGATGCGAGCCTGCCGACCGGGAGTGACAACTTGGTCGTCAAGGCCGCCGAGCGTCTCAAGGCGGCGACAGGCTGTACTCGCGGCACACGGATCAGCCTCACCAAGGTGATTCCGGCGCAGGCGGGTCTGGCTGGCGGTTCGAGCGATGCGGCCGCGACCCTGGCGGCGCTCGACCGGATCTGGGACCTGGGGATGCCCGCGAACCGGCTGGACGCGGTTGCGGGAGAGATTGGCAGCGACGTGGCTTTCTTCTTGCACGCACCCGCGGCGATCTGCCGGGGGCGGGGCGAGCACGTCGAAACCGTGACTGTTCGGCAGCCCCTGCACTTCGTGCTGGTCGCCCCGACAATCGGCCTGAGCACGGCCGACGTGTACCGCAACCTGAGACCGCCCGAGACGCCTCGACGGATCGGGTCGGTCTGCGGCGCGCTGGCCCACGGGGGTACGGCCGCCCTGGGTCGAAGCCTGTTCAACCGGCTTCAACCCGCTGCCGAAGCGCTCCGACCCGACCTGGTGCGGGTACGAGACGCCCTGGCAAACCTGGACCCTCCCCTGGAAGGGTCGCTGATGAGTGGAAGCGGCTCGGCTTACTTTGGCCTCTGTCGTGATTCCGCCGCGGCACAAAAGGCCGCGGAAGTCCTACAACCGCTCGGACTAGGATGGGTCCGGGTCGTGACCTGCGGCCCCTGAGCAGTGCAGAGAAGCCCTCGTAAAGGAGTACCGGCTGTGGAGATCACTGAAGTTCGCATCAAGCTCATGGAAGACAACTCGGGCAGCAACGAACGCTTGCAAGCCTTCTGCAGTATCACTTTCGACGACATGTTCGTCATCCGTGACTTGAAGATCATCGAAGGCGCCAAGGGCTTCTTCGTCGCCATGCCCTCGCGCAAGCTGACTGATCGATGCCACAATTGCGGCACCAAGAACCACCTGCGGAGCCGGTTCTGCAACCAGTGCGGATGCCGGCTGGACGAGAACCGCGCTCTCCGCGACGCGGACGGCCGGGCCAAGCTGCACGCCGACATCGCCCACCCCATCAACTCGATGTGCCGGGAGAAGATCCAGTCGGCCGTGCTGGCCTCTTACGCCGAAGAGCTCGAACGGGCCAAGATGCCAGGCTACATGTCGCGGTATGACGAGTACGAAGTCGACGACTTCGAGGTTCCGTACGACAGCCACGCCCCTGCGGCGCATGCGTCGTCCGGCGAGCCCCCCATTCGTCGCGGCCCGTTGCGGGGACACACCCAGCACGCACGCGGCAACCAGTCGGTGCTCCGTGGACCACACGTTCCGCCCCGGCGGGACAACCCGGAACAGGAGATCGGCTCGGATTATCACCGTCGCGGCGAGTCCTCATCGTTTGGCAATGGCATCTGAGCCCGGCTGTCAGAACCGAAAAGGCACGCGCTGCTGATTGAACGCTCTCATTCATCCCCCGCCTCAGCCTTCCGTTTCCGATCTCGTCGCGACCGGCTCCCGCCCGAGGCCGGCGCGACGATCTCCCCCCGGTCTCCACCCGTGCCCGGGTCCGGTGCGTTGCGGTTTCGACCGCTGCGCCGGACCCGGCATTTCGGCTTCGTCGCCGGGTCGCTATACCTTACGCGGCCACGAGTGAGACGTCCTCGACTTGCTGGAAAACCATCACCCCGGCAAGGACGCAGGTCAGGCTTTCCAGTCCGACCTACAATGCCTTTCTTTCGTGCGGCGGTCATGGCGTCATCTACGAAGCCGGTTGCTGGGACTACTTGGTTTGACGCCCTGACGACGCGCACTCCTTCGGCTCCACTCCAAAACAACGGCGCCTGACAGGTGACGAACTCATGAGGGGGACTCGTCAACAAACCGCGAACGCCGGTAAGATCGAAGTCATCGATCGAATCCGTCGGAGATCCGCACAATGCCCTCTCCATTCCCGGGGATGAATCCATATCTGGAGAGTGAGGACGTCTGGAGCACGTTTCACACACAAGCAATGACGGCAATGGCCGAACGCCTTGCAATCCAGGTCCGACCCGACTACGTCGTTCACATGGAAGCGCATATCTGGATTCACGAACGGGTGGACGACGATCTCGAGGATGCGCGGTCCAGGAGGCGGTTGATCGGCCGTGCCGACGTGGCGGTGGTTGACCAGGAGTGGGGATCGGAACCGCAGGCAAGTAGAACGGAACCAGGAGGATCCGTGCTCACCGCACCGGCGCGGATCGCAATCCCGACCGTCGACATCGAGCGACAGCGATACGTTGAAATCCGTGACCGGCAGAACCGGGCGCTGATCGCCATCGTCGTGATCTTGAGCCCGGCCAACAAGAATCCAGGACCGGATCGTGACCAATACCTTGCCAAGCGTGCCGAAATCCTCCGCGGGCCCGCGCACTTCGTCGAGATTGACTTGCTACGCACCGGTACCCCCATGCCCGATCGGAACCGGCCGAAAAGCGCGTATGGAATCATGGTCAGCCGTGCGGAGGATCGGCCGGAAGGAGGTTTCTGGCCGGTCGGGATTCGTGACCCGCTCCCCGTGATCCCCGTCCCGTTGCGGGCGGCATCCCAGGCTACCTTGGATCTTCAGGAGATCCTGCACCACGTCTACGACCACGGAACTTATGCCGACGAGATCTACGAGCGCAAACCGGAGCCCAAGCTCGATCCTTCGGACCAGGATTGGGCTCAGCAACTGATACCACCTCGACATTCGGGACGCGTGGGTGCTGATGAGTCATAGGGTACGTCGAGCTTGTGATGGTGCAAAGTGCCGATCACGGAGCGAGGTGTCCTTGCGATGCACCACTCCCCGAAAACCGCTCTGACCGGCTGGCCGGCCACGATGGGAAGGCGTCGATTCAGGGTGAATGGGGCCACCCTCGTCTCCCGGGTGCCAGAATGTGGGTGGCCCTTTCCGCTCCCGCTCTTCGGCGCCACCGCCAACACGATCGGCGGGACCACCACCGGCGCCGGCAACACGATCGCGGACAACAATTCCGGCGGCTTGGACATCGGGTTCAGCGGCGCGTCGGGCAACCTGGTCGAGGGGAACTTCATCGGCACCAACGCCGGTGGCGCCACCGGCCTGGGCAATGCCCTCGTTGGCGTGACGATCTTCGGCGGCGCCACCGCCAACACGATCGGCGGGACCACCACCGGCGCCGCCAACACGATCGCGAGCAACGGCGCCGGCGGCGTCGACATCGAGAACTCCGGTACGTCGGGCAACGTGATCGAGGGCGACTTCGTCGGCACCGACGCCAGCGGAGACACCGGCCTGGGCAACTCGGGCGACGGTGTGCAAATCTTAGGGGGCGCATCCGATAACACGATCGGCGGGACCACCACCGGCGCCGCCAACATGATCGCCTTCAACGGCGCCGGCGTCGGCATCACCGACTCCGGTACGTCGGGCAACCTGGTCCAGGGCAATGTCATCTCTGGTAACCAAGGTGATGGCGTCGACATTACTGGGGGTGCGTCGACCAACGTGATCGCGGGGAACCAGATTGGTGTCAATTCGGCGGGAAATGCGACAGTCGCCAACGGCGGATCGGGGATCGTCATCAGCGGAGCGAGCGATAATACGATCGGCGGAGCAACATCCGGTGAGGGCAACGTTATCTCGGCCAACGCAAACTACGGCGTCTGGATCACCGGCACCGGAAGCACAGGTAACGCCGTCGAGGGGAACGAGAACGGCACCGATGCCAGTGGGACCGTTGCCCTTGGCAACGATTATGACGGCGTTGCGATCGACTCGGGCGCGACGGACAACACGATCGGCGGCACGTCCACCGGCGCCGGGAATGTCATTTCTGGAAACAATCAGTACGGTGTCTTCATCGGCGATACGGGAACGAGCCAAAACGTCGTCGCGGGAAACCTGATCGGCACTGACGTGAGCGGGACAGTTGCCCTGGCCAATGGCTACGGCGGCGTGCTCGTCTATGATGGAGCCTCAACCAACATCATTGGTGGAACGGTCGCCGGGGCGGGAAACGTCATCTCCGGCAATGGTGGCATCGGAGTCAACATCTACGGATCGACGAGTTCGGACGACCAGGTCGTCGGCAACCTCATCGGTACTAATCCTTAACCAAGCGTGATATATAAGTCAACTTGGTCGAAATCCTGGAAAAAGCTGGAAAACCCCCGGAGATTGTGGAATAATGGAGATAGGAAACCGTCTTCACTATTCCAACCTACGGAGG
>JBEKTN010000319.1:0-10091 GCA_049516015.1 Isosphaeraceae bacterium
AGCCTGGGACACGTCACTGGTCTGCGTCCCTGGGGCATTCTGCCCCAGCCACCCGACCGTTCGCCCTCGAAGCGGCGAACGTCTATGACCGAATTACCGGCCGAACACTAGGTCGGGTGACAACTGGCCGGCCCCCAGGTCTTGCTCGCCCGGCCGCTGCTCGAAGGCCTGGCCCGAACGGTTGTGGACCTGTCCGGCAGGCAAGACTCCGACGGCTCGGGAACACTTCCCCCTGCCCTTGATTTGCCGGGCCTTTTCCAGTTCGGAGGCTTCAAGGCGGCCGCCGCCCTTTCCGCCCCAGCCTCACTCTGGATTCACCGCGCCGGGCCGGCGTTCGAGCGAGCCTGGCCCGAGACTGCCTATGAACTTGCCGGATCCTCTCACACACTGCGGTTCTCGCCCGGCGAGATCTCGCCCGAGGTCCTCGCGCGGTGGATCGACCGGGGCGAGTGAAACCTGAAAACGGAACGCGCTTGACCCTACAGGGCCCCGCGCCGCTCCAGCGGGATGACGCCGTTCATATAGGCAAAGAGCCCGGTGATGAGGACCATGATGTACAGGTACGTGGAGCGGAATGAGTCCACCTCGAAATGCTTGGGAGAAAGCGCCGGCAGGAAGGCGAAGAGGATCAGGAAGGCGATCATCATCCCGGGCATCAGAAAGGTCGCCCAGGACTTGTCGCCCCAGCCGTCGACCTTGCCTGGATGTTCCAGTGCGTCGGCACGCGCTGGGGGAGGCTGGGATAGAGCCAGGCCGCCAGCGCCCACGCTGCCAGGGTCAAGAGACCTGCGATGATCCAGTAGGGGCGGCTCATGGAATGGACTTTCCTTTCGCGTTATGACTCCCGAACAGGTCCCAGATCCGCGTCATCACGTCTTCCAGGACCGTGGTGTTCAGGGAGTAGTAGATCTGCTGCCCGTCGCGACGGCTCGTGACCAGGTCGGCCTCCTTCAGGACCGCGAAGTGGTGGGACATCGAGGGCTTGGTCATGTCGAACGAGGCCGACAGCTCGCCGGCCGTCCGCTCCCCGTGCCTGAGCAACCGGATGATCTCGCGCCGGGTCGGGTCCGACAACGCCTTGAATACCTGGTTCAGTGCCATCATAAGAGTCCATTCGCGGGCAGAGCGATTATTTAGATTGTTGTCTAATTATCTCCTCCTCTGGTTCCCCCGTCAATGGCGGGACAGGGGCGATTGAGCTCACGGATTCCCTCCGGATTCGGGCCCACCATAAGGTGGCCACGGGCGTGGTCACGATGTCACACCCCGGCTTCACGTTTCCTCGAGCTTGATCCAGCGCGGGCCGACAGCGGGAGGCACGTAGGTGAGGAGATTGCCGACGAGCGTGTCTGGATTGTCGGAGACGATGAGGGGATGAAGAAAACCGGGTTGAATGAACTGCTCGGCGATTCCGTGCTCGAGGAGTGCGATCAGCGGGTCGAAGTAGCCGTCCACGTTGAGGATGCCGATCGGCTTCTGATGAATACCCAGCGCGCCCCAGCTCAGGATCTCGAAGAACTCCTCGAACGTGCCGATCCCGCCGGGAAGGGTGAGGAAGGCCGACGACTTCGTCGCCATCAGCGCCTTGCGCTCGTGCATGCCGGAGACGACATGGAGCTCGGTGAGTCCGTCGTGCGCGATCTCCTTGGTTGCGAGGGGGTCGGGGATCACGCCGATCGCCCGCCCCCCTGCCCCGAGGACCGCGTCGGCCACGATGCCCATCAGTCCGACCCGGCCCCCGCCGTAGACAAGATCAACCTCGTGTCGCACGAGCGTTTCGCCCACCTGGCGAGCCGCTTGCCTGTACACGGACGAAACGCCCGACGATGAGCCGCAGAAGACGCAGATCGCGGGTTGATCGGGCATCGGAATCGGTTCGCAATTCGATGAGGAGAGGTCGTCCGCGGCAGATCAAACAAGTTGGCCGGGCGTGCCACGGAATCGCAGCCTGTACGATACTGGCACAGCGGGAATCCGGCCAGCCGAACTCCTACGGAGACTCCATCGAAGCACCCTGCAATGAATTGAGGCGTTACACTCTCGGCCCATCGAAGACGTCATCGGGCAGTTGCCCCCAGGGACCGGCGAGGACCGACTCGGCCTCGGCGCGGAAGGAGGCCAGCTTCTTGGCTTGATCGCCCGTGAGCCGCCCGGGATGGCCCATCCATTCGATCGCGCGGTCGAGGCACCGCCGCGCTTCCTCGCGATGCCCCAGGCGGTGATGGGCCATGGCCAGAAAGAAGAGGTCAAACCCATCGAACTGCCCTTGTCCAGCCTTGAGGCTCTTGTCGAGGATCGTCACCGCCTCGGCATACTGCCCCGCCCGATAGGCGGAGGTCAAAGGTGACAGCCACCAAATCTGGGACAAATGGCACGGAGCGGCAAACCACCCTGCGAAAGAGGAAGCCAAAGGGGACATTGCTATTCACGGCGGATGGCTGGAGAATCTAGGGTAAATGCAAGTCTGTCCACGCCACCTATTCAACTGCGGGCAGTGGCACTATTCCCCTTTGCCTTCTCGGGAAGAGCGGAATTACGGGATCGAGCATGAGCTATAACATCCGTCTCCTGATCAACTGCCCGGATCACCGGGGATTGATCGCTTCGGTATCCAGTTTCATCGCCTTGCACAATGGGAACATCCTGAGCGCCGACCAGCATGTGAGCCATGCACGGAACGGCACGTTCTTCATGAGGATGGAGATCGAGAGCCAGGGCTTTGGTCTGGGGCGGGACGAGTTCGATGCCGCATTCGCTCCGCTCGCACGCCAGCATGGAATGAGCTGGCGGGTCGGCTTCACCGACCGCCCCAAACGCATGGCCATCCTGGTCTCAAAGCAGGGGCATTGCTTGATTGACATGCTCTGGCGATGGGAGGCGGGAGAACTCGATGCCGAGATTCCCCTGGTCATCTCCAACCATGCCGACCTCGCTCCCAAGATTCAAGCTCACGGCATCCCCTTCCATCACCTCCCCGTGACCAAAGAGACGAAAGCCGCGCATGAGGCGAAGGTCGAGGCGCTCTTGCGGGAGCATGAGATCGACCTGGTGGTGCTTGCACGCTACATGCAGATCCTCTCCCCCCAGCTACTCAGTTCTTACTCCCGGCCGATCATCAACATCCATCACTCCTTCCTGCCGGCCTTCGTGGGGGCGAGCCCCTACGACCAGGCCTATGCCCGCGGAGTGAAGATCATCGGGGCCACTGCGCACTACGTCACGGCCGAGCTCGATGGCGGGCCGATCATCAACCAGGACATTGCTCATATCTCCCACAGAGACGGCGTGGACGACATGGTGCGGATCGGTCGAGAGGTCGAGCGGCGCGTGCTGGCCCAGGCGGTGCGGTGGCACCTGGAGGACCGAGTCCTGATGGACGGAAACCGCACGGTCGTCTTCGAGTGAGCAAGGGTTCCTGCGTCGTCAGCCGGGGGATAGCCGTCGTTCCAGGGTCTTCGCGGGGTCAGGGTCTTCGCGGGGTCAGACCTAGTTTTTAGTTAACTAAAAACGAGGTCTGACCCCATTAGCAACGAGGTCTGACCCCATTAGCAACGCCATTGGCAACGGACCCCATTGGCAACGCATTGGCAACGGACAACTGAGAATCGCATCGGGGAGTGTGGCCATGGGATTTGATCCGGCCAGTCGCGCCGGTATCATGAACCGAAGTCCCTGCCGGAGTGATTCTTCCCGCGCGACACACGAGGATGGCTTCCCATGAAAGCTGCCTATATCGAACAGACGGGACCGATCGAGAATATCAAGGTCGGTGACCTGCCCAGGCCGGAGCCGGGGCCGGGTCAGGTGCTGGTGAAGGTTCGAGCGGTCGCGCTCAATCCGATCGATCTCTACATCCGGTCGGGCATGGTGGCGTTTCCGCTGGCCTTTCCCTACATCATCGCTTGCGACCTCGCCGGGACGGTCGAGCAGGTCGGGCCGGATTGCAAGCGGCTCAAGGTCGGAGACCGGGTCTGGGGATCCAACCAGGGGCTCCTGGGGCGCCAGGGCGTGGCCGCCGAGTTCGCGGCGGTCGGTGAAGAGTGGCTTTATCCCACCCCGGCGCTCTTGGCTGACGACCAGGCCGCGGCGATGGCGCTGGTGGGGATCACGGCGCACCTGGGGCTCTTCCGGTTCGGCCAGCTCAAGTCTGGCGAGACGGCGTACGTTCCCGGCGGCAGCGGTGGGGTCGGTTCCATGGTCGTGCAGATGGCCAAGGCGGCCGGGGCGCGGATCGCAACCTCGGCCGGCAGCCCCGAGCGCGTCGAACTCTGCAAGTCCCTCGGCGCCGATCTGGCTCTCAACTACAAGACCGACGACGTTCCCGGCCGGCTGCGCGAGTTCGCCCCCGAGGGCTTCGACGTCTGGTACGAGACCCAGCGCGAGCCGAACCTCGAGGTCTCCATCCCCCTGCTCCGCAAGCGCGGCCGGATGCTGCTCATGGCCGGAAGGACCGCGCAGCCGGCACTCCCGCTCGGGGCCTTTTACCCGCGGAATTGTGCGCTCCTGGGCTTCGCCATGTTCAACGCCACCCCGGACGAACAACAGGTCTGCGCCCGCGACATCATCCGCTGCATCGAAGAGGGACTGCTCAAGCCTCTGGTCGGACGAACCTTCCCGCTGGCCGCCGCCGTCGAAGCAGTGAAGTTCCTCGAAGCCAACACGGTGGGTGGGGCGGGCTCGCTCTCGGGTAAGGTCGTCATCAACTTGGACTGACGGTTCACCTGCCGATTTTTTCCGGTTCCTGTTCCAACCCATGGCGAGGCCCTGGAAACCGATGAACCTGCTCTCCACCTTCGCCGGCTCGATGATGGAAGGCTTTCTGCCGGCCGGCTGGGACCTGGCCAGGATCGACGCCTGCTGCGCTCTCGAGCCCGGAGACATCGGCGAGCGACAGGGCTGGTGGCACCCGAACTTCGAGCTGATCCCCTGCGCCACCGGCCCCGACTTCGACGTCATGATGGGTCCGAGATCGCCACCGCCATTCGCCGCACCCGCGACCACGGCCGTGCCGCGGCGCTCATCCTGCCTGTCGGCCCCATGGGCATGTATCGCTGGGCCGTCTACTTCCTGAAAGAATGGAATATCCCGTGCGATCATGTGCACGGACTTAACATGGATGAATGGAGCGACAAGACCGGCGCGACGCTTCCCCCGGACAACCCCGGCGCCTTCCAGTACGCCATGCAGGGAGCGTTTTACGGGCCGCTGGGCTCGCGGACCGTCCCCGAAAATCAGCGCTGGTTCGCCACCGCCGGCCGTCTGCCTCACTATGCCCAGCGGATCGGCGAGCTCAAGAGCAAGGGGGCCGAGCTGATCGTGATCTTCGGCATCGGCCGGGTCTGCCATATCGCCTTCTGGGAACCCCACTTCGCCGCCGAATTCCCGAGCCTGGACGACTGGAAGGCCCAGACCCACCGGCTCGGCGCGCGGTTGCACCCGCTGACCATCGAGCAGAACGCACTGACCAGTTTCAAAAGCCGGACGACCCTGGTTCCCGCCTTCGCCAACACGATCGGCCCTGGGCTGTTCCTCAAGGCCGACCGGATCATCGGCGGAGCTGACGGCATCTTCGACCGGGGAATGCAGTGGCAGGGAACCAGCCTCTGGATGACCTTGCGCTACGGCCCCGATCCCTGGGTGCCCAGTTCGTTCATGCCGACCCTCGCGGGCCGGCTATTCTACCACAAGGACCTGGCCGGCCCCCTGGTGCCGGAGCTGAATTGAGACCGCTCCGTGGCAGCCGGCTCCGTGGGGAGTGGTTTCCGTTCTCTCACTTTGCGCTCTTGGCCCGCTTCTTGATCGATTCGTCTCGCTTGTTGAGGTAATCATCGATCTGGGCCTTGAAGATGTCCATCAGGTCGTCCTTCTCCCCGGGCCGGGTGAGGTCCTGGCCTTTCTTGGTCACGCCGATGAAGCCGATGCACATCTCGTCGGTCGTGGCGTCTCCCCAGCGGACCTCCTCGGGTTTCATCTCCTTGGGCCTGCGGGGATTACCAGCCGAGTTGTCGTAGTGGGCGACCACCTTGACCACCGAGCCCTTGGGAAGGTCCAGGGGCTTCTCGAAGTAGTACGAGCACTGCCAGTTGAAGTCCCAGTTGTCGATCTTGATCAGATCCTGGGTGCGGCCGTCCGGGAAAGTGACGGTCATCAGCATATCCTTGCCGAGCAGATGCATGTGAGGAACGACCGCATGCGCGACCAGATCCACGGGCACCGGCCAGGCGGCCTGGATCTCGGTGTTCGATTCACCGAAGGGAAGCTTCATGTCCAGGTTCAGGGCGGCATTCCAGTGGAGGGTCTGGCGGATGGGCTTGCGGGAGAACCGCAGCCCGATCCGCGTGCGATCCACCTCGACCTTGCCGTCGGGATGATAGTGAACCTGGATGATCACGTCGGCATTCCTGGGCAAGAATCGCCCGATTCCATCCTCGAGCTGGGTGGGCTGGTTGCCCGGCGCCCAGCCGCCCAGGGTGCCGTGGATCTCGACCCCGGGGCCCGAGAAGCAGGTGTAGCCCGGTCCCGGGTCGGCGGCGTCCTTCTTGCGGGCCGCTCCCTGTGTATCCACGTAGCCCAGCACGTGATGGACGACGCGACGGTTGCCCGGCTGGTACTCGATACCCGAGATGTACGTGTCCCTGGGCAGGCTGGTCGGCACCACGAAGCAGCGGTAGATGTCTCCACCCGCCGCGGGGACCTCGAAATCGGTGCCGATGTCCAGGATCAGGTCGGGGTCCCCTTCCAGGGTCCAGTCTTCGGGGAATTTCTTGGGGGGCGGCAAGAGGGCGGGGTCGCCCTCGGGAGCTCCAGCTTCCGCCCAGGACGCAAGGGTGGCGATGTCCTGTGCGGAGAGCGAGCGGTCGTGCTTGAACTTGAGGCCCACGTTCGGCGCGGCTTTCCAGGGGGGCATCAACCGGTCCTCGGCCACGGCGGCGATGTCCTCGGCCCGTTTCCGCGCCTGCTCGTAGGTGTCCAGGGCGAACGGCCCCACCTGGCCCTTGCGGTGGCATTCCCGGCAATTCTGCTGGAGGACCCGGGCCACTTCCTTGCTGTACGTGGGCGCGTCGGCGGCGGCCTTGAACTCGGGGATCGGGCAGCCGACGGCTGCGAAGTGAGCCGCCTTCACCGGGTCGCCCTTGAGCAGGGCCGTGATCGCGTCCTTGAGCTCGTTGCCCGAAGGATTGGCGTTGCGAACCCCACGCTTCGCGAACTGGTCGTCGATTCGACCGTGGTAGCGCACCTGCCCCTTGGCGTCGATCACGAAGGCCTCGGGCGTCATCGTTGCGCCGATCTTTCGCGCGAATGCGCCGTGGCGATCCCGCACCACCGGGAACTTCAGGTTGAAGTCACGGGCGTGGGCCTTCACGTCCGCGTCGCTGAGGTCGGGATCGACGCAAATTCCGACCCATTTCACCGTCTTCGCGGGGAAGGCGCCGAACAGTGAATCGAGGGTCGGACTGTAAGCATTGGAGATCGGACATTCCGACGAGTAGAAGATCAAGACCGAGAATCCGTCGTTGGGAGCTCTCAGATCGACCTGCCGGCCGTCGGGGTCGCGCAACGATCCCAGCGCGACCAGGCTCGCTGGCTGGTCACCTCGCACGGTCGGAATGATCAAACCCGTCAAACCCGCCAGCACACAACCGAATAGGGCCCCGGCGAGGGTCTTCCTCGGCAACAATGTCACGGTCACGAGTAGACTCCACATTCCTGGTGGCGCGTCAGATTCTCCGGCACCTCTACCCTAGCGCCCTGGTGGCGGATTGGCAAGTTCGATGCCGGCTCGAGACCCGCCAAGGGGTCTCGAGCCGGCATCGAACCAATTGGTTTCGCTCCTCGCGATCAGAATCGCTCGGCCGCGGTACGGACTTCCGGACCATCAGAAGAAGGGCTGGATCCGGGCTAGGAAGAGGTCGCTGGTCAACTGGCGTTTGTTCACATTATAGCTCACGGGTTGGTTGAACTCGGCGTGTTGCCAGTCGAAGTAGAACTTGAGGTACTGGTTGATGTGCCAGTTGAATCCGATGTCCGTGGTGAAGAGCCGCCAGCCCTTCCCCGATTGAGCGAAAGGGGAGAGCGAACCGCAGCCTCTTTTCCCGCGTCGACGAACCGTCTGAGCAGAATCAGACGAATTCGAGGATCGATGTGCCCGCCATCAGGCAAAAGCCCGCGATCAGGGAGATGGAGAGCTTGAAGCGATCGTGCGAATGAAACTGCAATTCGGGGAGCAGGTCGCTCAGGGCGATGCAAAGGAAGGTTCCGGCCGAGAAGGCGAGTGCGACGGCCGTCCAGCTCGAGGCGGCAACCGGGCTAAGCTGTCCCAGTCCGATTGCAAACAGGGCGACGCCCAATGGGATCATCAGGGCGAACCCGGCGTTGACCAGGTGGGCCAGGCGTCTCGAGACTCCTGATCTCAACATCAAGCTGACGATGGTCAGGGCGTCGGCGGGCTTGTGAACGACGGTGGCGAGGAAGACGCCCCAGCCCGTGGCACCGACCCCCCGGCGCTCGGCAAAGTCGGCCGTGATCGCGCTGGCAAGCGCGACCCCGCCCACCAGGGAATGAATGGCCAGCCCGAACGCGGCGGTTCCCCACGAAAGAGCCGTCAGTGACGGCGCACCGTGCGGGTTCGGATGGTCATGATGGTGCGCATCTACCAGGTGCGCCTCGTCGTGATGCGCGCAAGTCTCGACCCCGGTTCGGTGTGCGGAGTGCTCGTCTGCCGCGGCAAGATCTTGCGGTTCGTGGTGATGAAACGAGAAGAACCGCTCCAGGAAGAACAGAGCCAGCAATCCCAGGGCCGTCCAGCGGACCGTTTGCGGCGTGCCCATCCGGACCGCTTCGGGCAGCATGTGAAAGAACGCCGCCCCCAGCATGCTCCCCGCGGAGAAGCTCAGATAAACCTGAAGCCGCGTATGGTTCAGGACCGTGGCCAGAGGTAGCATACCCCCCAGCAGACTGACGCCGACGATCAATGCGCAATCCAGGGACAAAGCAGACAGCATGGCGCTCGGTGCTCCCCTCGACTTGCGAATTCGACCCTTGTTCACGCGGAGAACCGTCGGGATAATGAAGTCAGAAATCCAGCAGGCCGGACTTCGAGATTTCCCGACCGGAGAGATCCCCTCATCACAATCCGGCCGCAACCAACCCAGGTTACGAGGGAGGGGAGAGCCAATGTCCAAGCTCAGCGAAGCCGAGATTCACGAAAAGCTGCCCGACGCCAAGGGATGGGAGCGGCACGGGGACATGCTGGTCCGGACCTGGCAATTCCCGTCATTTCGCCGCGCCATTGAGTTCGTCAACCACGTGTCCGCTCTGATCGAGAAAACGGACCATTACCCCGACATCCACGTGAGTTTTCGTAATGTTCGGGTCGAGATGTCCACGCACGACGTCGGCGGGTTGACGGAACGCGATTTTGCATTGATCTCGCAGATCAACACCCTGCCCACCGATCGATAGCACCCCGCGCTACCCCGCTGGTCGGCCAAGAAAAAACCCCGACCATGAGGTCGGGGATCGCAACTGAACGGTCACCGATTCGACTGCTGCCAGCCGATTTCAGAACAAATCCAGCACCATCGCAGGGCCCGATGGTCAAGGAGCCTTTGTCTCCCCGGGCCGCTTCGGACCGGACTGGCCGGGAGCAAGCCGGCGATACTTGGTCTTGGGCAGGTTGAAGACGCCGGCCGCAGGGGCCCAGCGATCATCCTCCTGAAGCACGGCGAGCCGTTCCGCCCGCGTCAGCACGTTGCGGGCACGGGCCAGGCCGCCTCCCTTTTTCAGGCTCTTGTCCAGCGACATCAGAAAACTCCCAGCACACTCGCCCGTGGGCGGCCTTCTCTATCTCTTGCCAAGGATCCGCCGGAAAAAGAATGCGACAACTGCACGCGACCGGCGAATTGAAGCGTCATTCGGAGCGGTTATCTTAATCTCCCGCTCCCCTTGATGCAAGCAGAGCTCTCACAGCCCTGCAGTTCAGACGTAAGCCGGCGGTCGGCGGAAAGCGGGGGCTAGTTGCGGTCAGGTTCGGGGGGGGCGGGCTCGGCTGGGGCGGGCATGGATTCATGCAACAGGCGGCGAGTCTTGCT
>JBEKTN010000320.1:0-10081 GCA_049516015.1 Isosphaeraceae bacterium
ACAGAGAGCAGGCCTCGGTCCTGGCATGGCGGCATCCTTTCCTAGCCGGGATTTTTTGGGAGTCCACCTCCCTCTACCAAAAGTCCGTCGAATCCGCGACGTTATTTGTGAAACGGACCACTAAGCGAACCATACGGCAATGGTAAACTCTGTATTCGTGAACCAACATACGGAACCTCGGGAGATCACTCGGGCAAGATCAGCGACAACAAGAGAGGGCTGCGCAGTGGACGACTCCCTGCATCCGGCGGCATCGCCAAAGGGACTCTCCAGAGTTGATATGGCCTGCACGCGAATTGACACTCGCAGAAGAAATGCCTAAACTAGGTCAGTGGTGCCAAAAGCTTACGCAATCGCCGACGTCGAACGACCCGGAGAGTGGTGAGTGGTTCAAAAGGCATGGGGTGGCCGTTTCGCTGCCGGAACCGACCGCCGAGTGGAACAGTTCACGGAATCCATCTCCTTTGATCGTCGTCTTTTCAAGCACGACATCCAAGGGTCTGCCGCGCACGCTCGGATGCTCTCACGGGTCGGTCTGCTGACTCCCGAGGAATGCCAGCAAATTGTGCTCGGATTGTCGGAAATCCAGGCTGAGATAGAAAGAGAGGATTTTCCGTTTGTTCTCGAGCGCGAAGATGTCCACATGCACATCGAAGCGGCATTGATCGAGAAGCTGGGGGACGTCGGCCGCAAATTGCACACGGCGCGAAGCCGCAACGACCAGGTGGCCACCGACCTCAAGCTCTGGGCCCGTGACGCGCTGGACCGGATCGACGCGAGGCTTGTCAATCTTCAGCGTGCTCTCTGCGCCGCGGCGGAGCGGCATCGCGGGCTGATCATTCCCGGCTACACCCACTTGCAACGCGCTCAACCCGTGCTGGCCGCGCACTATTTTCTGGCATACCTGGAGAAGCTCGAGCGCGATCGAGGCCGCCTGGCCGATTGCCGCAAACGAATGAATGTTCTACCTTTAGGCGCGGCTGCCCTGGCTGGCACCAGCCTGTCGATCGACCGCGATTTCGTGGCCCATGAGTTGGGGTTCGAGACGGTGGGGGCCAATAGTCTGGATGCTTCCAGCGACCGCGATTTCGCGCTCGAGGCGGTCTTCGTCCTCGCCTTGATCGCCGAACATCTGGCTGGCTGGGCCGAGGAGTGGATTCTCTGGAGCACCCAGGAGTTTGGCTTTCTGGCGTTGCCGGATGCGATTTGCACCGGCAGCAGCATCATGCCGCAGAAGAAGAACCCGGACGTCCTGGAACTGATCCGGGGACGGGCGGCACGCGTCATCGGCGCGCTCACAACCCTCATGATTCTGGTCAAGGGATTGCCATTGGCCTACAACCGCGACCTGCAAGAAGACAAGGAGCCTGTCTTCGACGCCTTCGATACCGTCGAAGCCTGCCTTGATCTGGCCGCCGTGGTCGTCGAGGGCGCAAGCCTCCGCGCCGATCGCATTGCCGAGCGCCTCGACGAGGGTTTCCTGGACGCCACAACCTTGATGGAATTCTTGATCCAGCAAGAGGTTCCGCAACGCACAGCACACGCCGTGATCGGTCGGCTGGTGGGCCAGTGCGAGAGCCGGGGGTTGAAGCGATTGGCTGACCTGAGCGATACGGATCTCCTTGCCGCCCACCCTTCGCTTGGCCCGGGGACCCGGGAGCGACTGGGCGTTGCCAACGCGGTCCAGGCGTTCCAGTCGTACGGCTCGACGGCGCCCGAGCAAGTCGAAACACAGTTGCAGCAGTGGAAGAACAAGCTCGGACTCTGATCTTTCCCCGGAGGAATCTACATGGCCACAGTGACACAGCCGGTTCCCGCGATTGAGACCTCGAGTCCCGTCCAGGAACAATCTTCTGGTTCTCTGCTCGACTTCCGCCATCGGATCACGGTTGAGGAATATCACCGCATGGCCGAGGCGGGCGTCTTCGGGCCAGAGCCTCGACTGGAGCTTCTCGAGGGAGTGCTCATCGACAAGATGACAAAAAACCCTCCACACATCCTGGCGACAGACCTGCTGGAAGAACTGCTTCATCGTCTGCTGCCCCGCGGATCGGGATACTGCATCTCGATGGGCAACCCGGTCACGATCGAGGATCGGGACGGTGAACCTGAACCGGATGCCATGATCCTGCGGGGAAACCTCCGTGACTATACGGGTCGAAGACGTGCCCCGGCCGATGTGGCATTGGTCATCGAAGTTGCCAGCACAAGCTACGCCTTCGACCGCTCCAGCAAATGGGTTGCCTACGCCGTGGCATGCGTGCCGGTCTACTGGATTGTGGACCTCGGTCGGCGACGGCTGGAAATCCACTCGGAACCGGCCGGGCAGGGTGAGACCGCGTATTACGGGCTCACACAGATCCTCGGCCAGGACGATGAAGTCGCTCTTGTCCTCGACGGCCGGGAAATCGCCCGCTTTGCGGTCCGCGAGATCTTGCCGTGAGCACTGACCACCAGACCTTCTTGATTGCTTGCTCCTTGTCACGACCAAACCGCAGCCAAGACCATCCACCCCCGAGATCTCATGGAACCCTTTCCGTACCGCGACCGGCAGCTTTATTGCGAAGACGTCCCGGTGGCCGAGCTGGCCGCTCGGTATGGCACGCCGCTCTACGTTTACAGTCAGAGTGCCATACTCGAAACCTTGAATTCACTTCGCTCGGCGTTCGCGGACGTTGATCCGCTGGTTTGTTACTCGGTGAAAGCCAACTCGAACCTGGGCATCCTGAAGGTGATGGCCGAGCACGGCAGCGGCTTTGACGTCGTCTCGGGGGGCGAGCTCCATCGGGTGAAACTGGCGGGAGGCGACCCGGAGCGAACCGTCTTCGCGGGCGTGGGCAAGACGAACGACGAGATTGTCGCGGGGCTGGAAGCGGGCGTCCTGATGTTCAACGTCGAGAGCGAGGGCGAGCTCGAGGCCATCGCCCGAGTCGCCGCCGCGCTGAACCGCGTCGCGCCCATCGCTCTGCGCGTCAATCCTGATGTCGATCCCCGGACGCACCGCTACATCTCCACGGGCAAGAAGGAGTCGAAGTTTGGCATGGACATCGAGCGGTCGCTCCGGGTCGCGGCAGCCGCCGTCGCGATGAGCAGCGTCCGGATGATCGGCATGCACATGCACATTGGCTCTCAGATCACCACGACCGAGCCCTACGCCGGCGCGGTGGCCAAAGGGGTCGAGCTGGTTGGCCAGTTGCGGGGGATGGGTCATCCGATCGGGTGGTACAACATGGGCGGGGGCTTCGGCATCTCTTACAAGAAAAGCGAGGCGCGCTCGATCGAAGAATTTGCCGCGGCGATTCTGCCGGGCGTGAAGGCCACGGGCTGTCGTCTGGCGATCGAGCCGGGGCGAGTAATCGTGGGGAATGCGGGCATCCTGGTCAGCCGTGTGTTATATACCAAGCAGTCGGGAGACAAGCGGTTCCTGATCCAGGACGCCGCCATGAACGATTTGATCCGGCCGGCACTTTACGAGTCGTTCCATCGGATCTGGCCGGTGGTCGCCGCCCCCGGCTTGCCCGCGCCGCCCGACGACTTCGAGGCCGCGATTCCCGGCACCGAACCCTGGGATGTCGTCGGCCCCGTCTGCGAGAGCGGCGACTTCCTGGCCAAGGACCGCTCTTTGCCCCGGCTTGACCGTGGCGACCTGCTCGCCATCTTCTCCGCCGGGGCTTACGGTATGGTCATGGCCTCCAACTACAACACCCGCCCCCGCGCTGCGGAAGTTCTCGTCGCCCTCCGCCAGTCGCGGCTGGTTCGCCGTCGTGAGACCTATGAGGATCTCGTCAGCCAGGAAGTCGGTCTGTGAATCGAACGAGGTCACGTCGAGTTCAACCAGGCAATCCCTTGCATTCAGACAGCCGCCGAAATCATGGAAAACCGGGTGATTTCCCGTGACCTCCAGGCCTCAAGAAGATCGGACTTGATCCATGTGGCGAAGCCCCGTGTCCCTTCTCGGTCGTTGCTCTGAGGCGCTCCCGAACGGGTGCGGAATGCAGCGCGGGCGTGCCGGCACGGTTCCGAGCGTTCTCGTCCTCATGGCCGTGGCGCTGGCCGGTCTGAACCTGCCGGCGCCGGCCTTGGCCCAGGCCCCTGGGCCCGAGTCGTTTGCCCAGGAGCCGCGGACCCCGACGGAGCTCTGGAGCGCAATCGATTACCTGGTCCGGACCGGGCAGAGCAAGAAGGCTGTTCCGTACCTTGAAACGTTTGTGAAAAGCCAGACCGACGATACGACCCTGGTCGAGATTCGCGACAAATACGGCGCTGGTTCCATCTTGCGACTGGCGGACCAGCCGGCGACCAGCAAGTACGCTCAGCCCTTGGTTGAAAGACTGACGGCGGCCGTGCGACGGTACACGACCCAGCCGGAGCGAATTGCCCAGGCCGTGGCCGGGTTGACCGGCACCACGGAGGAGCAGGCTTACGCGGTCGCCCGGCTCAAGGAAGCCGGTCCTTACGCCGTGCCCGTTCTGGTCGATGCGCTCCAGCACCCGGAGATCACGCCTGAAAAACGAGCCCTCCTGGCTCGCAACATGGGCCGGCTCGATCGCACCGCCGTGCCTCCGCTCCTGGCCGTTCTTGACAGTTCCGATCCACGACTCGCGGCCGACGCAGCGACGGCCCTGGGATTGATTGGTGATCCCCGCGCTGTCCCGTTCCTGACCTATCCCGCGTCCGCCGTCAAGTTTCCCCCCGCCGTTCGTGAGGCCGCCCAAGCCGCGATCGGACGGCTGACGGGCTGGTCATTCGTGGTGCAACCCCATAGCCCGGCGCAGGTACTCACGGCAGCCGCTTGGAGCTTCCACCGCCATCAAGTCGAGTTTCCGAGTGATCCCGTCGCCGTCTGGGTCTGGGACAAGGACCGCAAGGTGCCGGTGCCGCGGCCGATGAGGCTGGGCGAGGCCGAGGGATACTTCGGGCTTCAACTTGCAAGTGAGGCGCTCCTGTTGCAGCCCCTGGACCTTGATGCCCACACTGCCTCAGTCAGCCTGTCGCTGGGGAAAGCAATTGACCGCGTCGGCTTCAACTCCTTTCCTGCTCAGGACCAGGGCACGTTTGCCTCGGCCGTTGCTGCTGGGCCTGCCGTCCTTGCGGAGGTCTTGCGGAAGGCGATTGCCGACGGCAAAGACGGGCTGGCGGCGGTCGCGGCCACGGCTTTGGGCCAGGTCACCGATCGGGCACTGCTCTCCCGCACCGGCCACCCCCATCCCCTGGCCGAGGCACTCTCGGCTCCTGGCGTACGCGTCCAGTTCGCCGCCGCCAAGGCTCTGGTGGAGCTTGCGCCGACCCAGCCATTCCCCGGCTCCAGCCGGGTTGTTCCCACCCTGGCCCGGTTCGCGATATCGCAGAGGCCGCCCAGAGCCGTGGTCATCGACGGTAACCCGAACCGGGGCAACCAGCTCGCCGGCTCGCTCAGGGAGTTGGGCTACGAGACAGTCCTGGAGACCTCGGGGGATCAGGGTTTTCGGGCCGCGGCAGAGTCTGCCGACGTCGAGCTCGTCGTCGTCAGCCACGCACAGGCCCATGGAGCCTGGAACCCGATTGATATCTTGACCAATCTCAAGAGTGATGCGCGAACCGCGAATCTGCCGGTTTATATCTACGGTCCGCTCAATCTCAAGCGCGATCGGTCCAGCTTGCTGGCGAGCTTTCCGGGGACCAGGTTCCTGGTTCAACCGGTCAGCGCAGCTATCCTTGAGACCTTGCTCGGTGGGCGGCCCGCAAAACTCACCGCAGCCGAGCGTGCCGGGTATGCCAGCGAGGCGGCTTCGCTCCTGGCCCGGATTGCTGGGCAACCCAAGAGCCCCTACGCCGCCGACCTGAGCGCCAGCGAGCCGGAATTGACTATCGCCCTGAACCAGCCGGACACCAGCGTGGCCGCTTCCACGGCTCTTGGAGACGTACCCAATCCAGACGCCCAGCAGAGCCTTGCCGATGTCGTCCTCGACCCGTCGCGGCCCGTTGAACTCCGCCGTACCAGTGCCTCCCAGCTCGCACGGAGTATCCAGCGATTCGGCCCGCTCGTTTCGGCCGATCAGGAAGCTCAGCTCGCCGCTGAATTCCGGGCGGAAGCCGATCCTCAGTTCCGCACCGCGCTGGGAACGGTCATCGGCGCTCTGCGGGCCCAGTCGCCGACACCAGCGACCAGACCTGGCCAATCCACGCGGCCCGCCGGAGCCTCCGTTCCCGCAACCTCGGCGCCCCCGGCTAATCACCAGCCTTGAGCATCATCTGATTTTCAACAATCGAACGAGTCTCCGTGAAAGTTACGCGGCCATGGCCATCGACACCAGATCCAGCTTCCACCCTCACACCGCGGCTCCGGGGCCCGTCGAGAATTCCGCGCTGGGTGTGAATTTGCCCGGCGTCCTTGGTGAAAGCGCGGCCATGCGCGAGGTCTTTCGCACGACCCGACAGGTTGCGCCGTCGCGCGCCTGCGTCCTGATCGTGGGCGAGACCGGAACCGGCAAGGAACTGATCGCGCGCGCCATCCACGACCTGAGCCCGCGATCGACGGGGCCCTACATCCGCGTCAACTGTGGGGCCCTGACCGAAAGCCTGCTGGAAAGCGAGCTCTTCGGGCACGTCAAGGGCTCATTCACCGGCGCTGTTGACAACCGGACCGGACGGTTCGAGGCCGCGCACACCGGATCGATCTTCCTGGACGAGATCAACAGCACCTCCCCCAAGCTCCAGGTCAAGCTGCTCCGCGTGCTTCAGGAAGGTGAATTCGAGCGGGTTGGCGATAACAACACCAAGAAGGTCGACACCCGCATCGTCGCGGCGACGAACCGCGATCTGCTCGACGAGATCGATTCCGGACGTTTCCGTGAAGACCTCTATTACCGGCTGAACGTGGTGCCGATCTACCTTCCTCCCCTGCGCGAGCGCCGCGAGGACGTCGAGCCTCTGGTGCTTTACTTCCTCAAGCGCTACGGCGAGCAGAACAAGCGCGAGATGCGCAAGGTGCACATCGAGTCCATGCGTCGGCTCCGGGAACACGACTGGCCGGGAAACGTTCGCGAGCTCCAGAATTATGTCGAGCGGGCGGTAATCCTGGGAACGGGTTCCGAGCTCCTCGTCGAACACCTGCCGCCCCAGTTGCGCGGAGAGTCAGCGCCCCGGCCGATCCGCCATCGTGGGGGCGGTGCCGACTTCAGCAGCCTGACCGTCGAGCTCGTCCGGCAGGGCATCCGCGGCGCGGGGCCCAGCGCCAATGACCTTCACGACCGCATCGTCGGCCAGGTTGAGCGCGAGCTGATCCAGCAGGTGCTCCAGACCTGCGACCGTGTCCAGATCAAGGCTGCCGCTCGCCTTGGCATCAACCGCAACACGCTGCACAAGAAGCTCTCCGAGTATCGCATCGACGAGACCGCCCTCGGCCCCAGTGGATCCCAGCGCAACGGCGACGGCAGTGCCGGCGATCTCGATGACGACACCGCTGCCGGCTCCAGGTCTGGCGATCCCGGTTCGCCCTATGATGAAGAGTGACGCACCATGCCCATGGAGACATCACCGCGCGCGGATCGCGACCAGGACCCCGAGGCTCCTCCGGTCCCCTCCAGTTTTCCCGGGCGGGATCAGGCCGGGACCCTGGAATTCGATCGATTGTACGCGGGAGACTGCCTGCAACTGTTCCCACGGGTTGCGTCGGGATCGATCGATCTGGTTTTCGCCGATCCCCCGTTCAACATCGGCTATGATTACGACATCTACGACGACCGTCTTGAAGCCGAGGCCTACCTCGACTGGACCAGGTCGTGGGGTCGCGAGGTCGTCCGTGCACTCAAGCCCGACGGCACGTTCTGGCTGGCGATCGGCGACGAGTATGCCGCCGAGATGAAGGTCCTCTTCCACCGCGAGCTCGGGCTGTCGTTGCGAAACTGGGTGATCTGGTACTATACGTTTGGGGTCCACTGCACCAGGAAGTTCAGCCGCAGTCATGCCCACTTGTTTTACTTCGTGAAGGACCCCAAACGTTTTACTTTCAACGACCAGTCCATCCGCGTTCCCTCGGCGCGGCAACTGGTCTACTTCGACTCCCGGGCCAACCCCGAAGGCCGTCTTCCCGACGACACCTGGATTCTCCGCCCGCAGGACGTCGACGGCGGCTTCGCCCCCGAGAGCGACACCTGGTACGTGCCGCGGGTCTGCGGCACCTTCAAGGAACGCGCCGGCTGGCACGGCTGCCAGATGCCCGAACAGCTTCTGGGCCGGATCATCCGCGGCTGCTCGAACCCCGGCGCAACCGTCCTCGACCCCTTCGGCGGCAGCGGCACGACCTTGACAGTCGCCAAGAAACTGGGCCGCCGCTTCCTCGGCTTCGAGCTCTCTCCCGACTACGCCAGCGCCATCGAAGCCCGCCTTGCGTCCGCGAAATTGGGCCAGTCCCTCGAGGGCGGCGCCGAGCCCTTGGCCGGGGGGAAGGGACGGGGGTCGAAGTCAAAGAGGTAGGTAAAGATGGGGGACTTCGTCCACGGGAAGTGGCAGGCTCCGCCCGGTGTGGACCAAGCTGGCGCGTATTGTTCCGCTCCGACGACGCGGCGGCGTTTCGATCACGAGATCCCAATCACGCCGATTTTCGCGGCGGCGCAATTTGCCTTGAATTGATTCCCAATTCCGCATTCCGCATTTTTTTCGCTGCCTGCGTTTTTCATCGTCCTATGACCTAGGCGTCACGCAATCAAAAACGCCGATTTTCGCGGCGGCGCAATTTGCCGTACTCGAAAGGGCGCAACGGCTTGCGTTGAAGGCCCGTGATCTGTGCCGGCCCTTCGTGTACAGGCTTCTTCCTTTTTCGCACCCATTTTCTTGGGTATTCAGGCCGGTTTTTCCATGGTTTTGACGGCCTCCGCCGCCTCTAGCGCCAGTCCCCATGACCAAGCTCGCCGCAGTTCCACCCCCTACGCGCCGCGTTTTCTTCCCCCGTCCTTCTGACGTCGGCCTCGTCGATATACCTTGTTTTTGTGCCTTTCGCGCCCGACAGGCTTCCCCACCCTGGGACCAAACGGCTCCCAGGACGTCCCGCGGGGTCTGATAACTTGTGGATTCGGGACTCAACTGCGATGGCTCGTTCCCCTTTTCCGCTGCGTGCGCTGATTTCCCTATCTCGTGGCAGGGCATTTGGTTGCGCGGAACTCGGCGGGATTCTGGGATCCCATTGCGAATTGTAGCGCATTCTGAGAATAGGGTAACACTCGAGCCTTAGATAGGCACCGATCACAGGGGACACCGTATGCAACGGCCGGACGACGAACTTGTTGGGGTAGACACCGCAGCTCATTTTTTGGGCTGAGGTCAAGAAAGGACTGAGCGATGGGCAGACCAAGAAAGAACATCGATCCTGAACAGGTTCGCAAGCTTGCTGGCTTGGGGCTGACACAGAAAGACATAGCCAGCTTCGTCGGCTGTAGTCAGTCGCTCATCAGCCTGCGTTTTTCATCGTTTTATGCCCTAGGCGTCACGCGATCAAAAAAGTCACTCCGAGCCCTGATGTGGAAACAGGCCCGGGGCGGAAACACTCCGATCATGCTTCGCCTGGATCAGCGGCTCTTTGGTCCGCTCGAACGGAAAGAGGCAGTTGACGACGCCCAAGTCCTCGAGGCCCTGGATCAAGCAGACAAGGCCGCGGCCGCGGCGGAGAAGCCAGCATGACGACAGTTTCTCCATTCCCAGCAGGTAGCGTGAAGGGGCGGTTGCTCCAACATCTGCTCCGCAGCAAGAACGATCCGTCCTATTTCAATGACGTGATCTTGCAGCGGGGACCGATGTGGTCCGCCCAGAAGAAATGGAGCCAGGCCGTCGTTGCATACCGCCAAGTATGCATTGAATCGGGCAATATGACGGGAAAAGGATGGTGGGTCGCTGGCCTGATCTTGTGGTACTTGTGGAGTCGCAAGGAATCCTTGGTCTATGTCACTGGCCCGGGTCAAACCAATCTGGGAGCGGTCCTCTGGAAGGAGGTGAGACGCGCCGTCGAAGGTTCGAGGTTTTGGCGAGCCGGCTTGCTGCCCGCGGTCGTCAGTCCTGGAATCAAGGCCAGTCCGGCAACCGTCGTTGTCCGACCTGGCTGGCAGGCTCT
>JBEKTN010000321.1:0-10064 GCA_049516015.1 Isosphaeraceae bacterium
AGAGCCAAGTACTTTTGCCGTATCCGTTCGATCGTTGTTGCGTCCTGCATGCACCGACGATCATCAAAAACTCGAATTCCTACAAGACGAATTTGCTTAATTTATTTTTTCGCGGTTCCTTACCTGATCCTCGCCGCCATCCTGTGGCACGACGTCGGCATGGTGATCGATCGCGCCACTCACGCCGAGCTAGTCTACAAAATGACGGAGGCCGTGGCCGAGTTCTTCCCGAACCCCTCGGTCAAGAATCTCGTCTCCCGGATCGCTTGGGCGCACAAGGGGCCAAGATCCCTGGACTCCCTCAAAGTCGACGACCTCTGCACGATCCGAGGCCCCGCGTACACAGTCAACACCGCCATGCTCGCAGCGGTCGTACGGTTCGCGGACGAGATTTCCGAGAACCACACGCGGGCGAGCCGACAAATCCTAGGCGAGGTGCCAGAAGATCAGCGTATCTTCTGGCTGTACGCCCTTTCGGTGAGCTCGTGCATCGCTTTTCCCAAGCGAGAGAGAGTCGTCGTCGACTACCAGTTCGATGCCGACAAGGTGGTCTCGCGCTGGCCCGACAAGGACTTCGAGGCCCATCGTTCTACGGCCGACGGCAAGATCGACCTACTGACGTATGCGCTTTGCCGCCTCGAAAAGATGAACACCGAGCGGGAGTATTGCGTCCGCAACTTCACAGCCATGGCGCCGATTCGCGAGATCGAGGCACGTTTTTCGATCATCAAGGACGGGCGCCCGCTTGCTGGCTACGAGTCCCATTCCATATACCTCAAGGGTGGCGGAATGGACGCCGGGGGATATCCCTTGATCCCGATCGTTGTCGATTTCTTCAACAACCACCCCAGTTGGAGGATTGATGCGGTGGAGGGGGCAATCCGGACATGAATGAGTCACCCTCCACGCCTTCTGGCGCAAGTCCCCTGAGCGGGAATCCCTTCGTCGTTGAGAGCCCCGAAAAGCTCGCCCCCGAGCAGACTGTCGCGCTCTTCGTGAAGGATTACACCCGGCTTGAGACGGTGCGGCAGCGGCGCCACACCTTCGTGTGGGGATCACGGGGGTCCGGGAAGAGCATGATGCTCCGTTTCCTCGAGCCCCAGTGCCAGGCCATCGCCGAGGGTTCGCACGACGCGGTGTTCCGCCAGAGAGACCCCTTCTTGGCCGTCTACTGTCCGTGCAAAGAAGGCCACTTCAACAAGTCAGAACTCGAACTCCTCGACTCGGAGACGGCCGCGATTCTGAGCGAGCATCTGCTGAACATCTCGATCGCCTACAACGTGATCACTTGCCTCCATCAACAGTTCCCCACGGATTACTTCGAACTGGCCGAATGTTCGAAATTGGTCGCGGCCGCGGCGAGGCTGTTCGATCCGGCCTCGATCGCCGGATCGGCGAGGGATGCAAAGGAGGCTGCTGACCCGAAAGACGGGCCCCTCACCTGGCTCGAGCACGTGCTTTCTGCTGAGAACCGGAAAGTCAGCAACTTTCTCCGCGAGAGATGCCTCAAGGGCGGCCGCGCGAGCTACAAAGGCGCGACGAGCGGCTACCACGATTTTCTCTTGCCCTTCCTAAAGCTGATCGGGGGTCTGGGTCGCCTCGCTAACGCATCGGTCTACATCCTCGTTGACGACGCGGACCGTCTGACCAAGCTCCAGCAGAGCATCGTAAACAATTGGATCGCGAACCGGGACCAGGCCACACTGTGCGTCAAGGTCTCCGCCCAGCCCGAGTCCTACAAGACCTTCTTAACGCCGAGGGGCGGTCTGATCGAGCAGCCGCACGACTACTCGGAGGTTGACGTCGAGGAACTCTACACCACCAGGAAGACGGATTATTCCAAGAAGATCGCGCTGATCTCCCGCCGGCGCCTCGATCTCTCCGACGTGCCCACGAAGGACATCGAGACGTTCCTGCCCGCCTCCGAATCGGAGGAGAGGCTGTTCGAGCAGGTCAAGGAGGAAACGGCCAAGGAGTGGGAGACCCACAAGCGCCAGGACAAGTCGGACTACGTCTACCGCTACGCGAAGGCCCGTCTCTTCCAGAAGCTGAAGGCCAGGAAGATCGACAAGAGCTATGCGGGGTTCCAAAACATAGTGGACCTGTCCTCGGGCATCGTCCGCGAGTTTCTCGAACCCTGCTACCTGATGTTCGACACGCTAGTCGCGCAGGGCAAGGAGCCCTCGGAGATTGCGGAGATACCTGTCGAACTCCAGAACAGGGTCATCAGCAAATATTCCAAAGATCTGCTCATTGATCGTATCGAGGACATCAAGAAGGACCTGCCGACGCCCGCATCCTCGCTTCCCGACAAGCTGAGGACCCTCGTGGAGTCACTTGGGCTTGTTTTCTACAACCTACTCCACGACCCCGAATCGAGGCAGCCTCGGCTGTTCTCTTTCTCGATCACCGGGCCGGTGACCGGCGAGTTGGCTGAGGTCCTCGATCTGGGCGTGCGGTATCGCTTCTTCCTCTCGCCCACGTCCCAGGGGGGGAAGTCCGGGGGAGGCCAGGATCCGCTTTACATTCTCAACCGTCGCTTGTGCCCGGCATACAAGCTGGACCCCAGCGGATTCGAGGGCAGGTTGACCATCTCCCCAAAGTTGCTCCGGATCGCCTGCGAGGATCCCAAGCGGTTCGTGCGGCTGAGGCTCAAAGAGGATTCCGATTCCGGGCAACTGACGCTCTTCGAAGACGACCACGATTCGGCGGAGGCCATCCCATGAGGATGTCGATCGACGAGTTCAGGGCGAGCGGTGGTCTGCCAAGCATTGTTGAAGGCCAGCCCGACGATCTGCTGCTTGTGGCATACAGCTTCGAGCCCAGGTCATCCGCCATCGTCCGTTGCCTGTCCGAATCGTACGAGGCGAATCTCGGGATCATCTATCACAACGAGGAGATCCTGAACCTCGACGAGGCGGCGCCGCCGGATTCTAGCTACGACGAGCTTCGGTACGGGATCGCGGACAAATGTCGCGTGGTCCTCCCGGCCCAGGGCAGCCTGTTCCGCCCCGGAATCCAGCTCGAATCGTTTAAGAAGTTGTTTTCGAGGCGGGGTTTCGACCGGGAGTCGGTACGGACGATCACCCTCGACGCGACTTCGTTCAACCGCGAGACGCTGCTCATCCTGCTCGGGCTGATCGAATTCGCATTCCCGAGAGCGCGAATTCGGGTATTCTATGTCTCCCCGGTGACCTACGGGGATTGGTTGAGCGCGGGGTTCACGCAGGTGCGGAACGTCGTTGGACTCGCTGGGCTGCAGGTGCCCGGCAGGAAGACCCTGTTGATGGTGCTCTACGGGTACGAACACCAGAGAGCGCTCAAGGCCATTGAGGAGTACGAGCCAGCCAAGGTTCTGCTTGGATTCGGCGGCACGCCGACGGAGATCGAGTTCCTCAAGCGTAACCTCGAAGAGCTCGACAAGGTGCAGAAGAAGCTCGTTCTTTCTCAGCAGGACGTCGCCGATTTCGAATTCCCGGCCGACAGCATATCGCATTGTACCCAGAGGCTCGAAGAAATCATCAAACCCTATCTGGACTCGTTCAACATCGTCGTCGCGCCGATGAGCACCAAGCTCTCGACCATCGCCACCTACCTCGTGGCTCGCAAGCACCCTCAGATCCAAGTCGCCTATTGCGTTCCGGGCGAATACAACATCCAGAGCTATTCCGAGGGGGCCAAGACCGTCTTCACCGAGGAACTTACCTTGTCATAGTCATATTTAGGATGACGACATGCTGCAAAGGATTGCAGGCCCGATCGCGATCGACCTCTTCGCCGGGGCCGGGGGGCTAAGCCTTGGCTTCGAGACGGCGGGGTTCTCGATCGCGCTATCCGTAGAGAAGGCTCCGCACGCCGCCGCAACATATCGCCGGAACCATCCGGATACCATCTTGGTCGAAGAGGACATCCGAGAGATCAACCCCGAACGTTGCCTCGCCAACGCCGGGATCGATCCCGCCAAGATCGACGCCCTCATCTGCGGTCTCCCCTGCCAGGGGTTTTCCGAGTCGAACCGCCGCACCAGGAACCTCGAGAACCCGCGGAACCTGCTCTACGAGGATGTGCTGCGCTTCGTCAGGGACATTCGCCCTGCGCATGTCGTGGTCGAGAACGTCGCGGGTATGCAGACGATGGCCGGCGGCGAGGTAATTTGCCGAATCGTCGACACATGCACCAACCTCGGCTACTCGATCTCGACTTTTGAGCTGAACGCCGTCGAGTTCGGCGTTCCGCAGATTAGGCGACGCCTCTTCATCGTCGGATGTTTGGACGGCGAGGTCAAGGCGCCCAAGTCCACGCACGGCACCGACGCCCGTCCCCCGATCACCGTTCGTGATGCCATCTCGGACCTTCCGGTCCTTCGACCCGGCTCCGCTCTCGAGATGCGTCACTATCGAAAGGGAGGAGGGCTCAGCAGCTATCAAAGACAAATGAGGAGGGGTGTACCCGCGGGGCAAATGGTAAGCGGCCATCGCGTCACGAAGAGCAGCAGTATCGTGCTCGAACGCTTCCGTCACATCAAGCCGGGGCAGAACTGGGAAGCGATCCCGGTTCATCTTATGGAAAATTATAAAAATAGAACTTTGTGTCACACGGGTCTCTATTATCGCCTTGTCTGGGACGAGCCCTCCAAAGTCGTCGGAAACTTCCGGAAGAACATGCTGATCCACCCGAGCCAGAATCGGGGCCTCTCCGTCCGCGAGGCGGCTCGGTTGCAGTCTTTCCCGGACCGTTATGATATCCTCGGGCCGATGGGCGCTCAGCAGCAGCAGGTCGCGGACGCAGTCCCGCCTCTCCTTGCACGAGCGGTCGCGCGCAAGCTAGCTCTCAAGATTGCCGGATCGGCCTGGGTACAAAATGGACAATCAACCTCAGAAAGTAGATCGATTCGTCGTTCCAGAACTCGAAGAGCGGCTTGGGCTTCCGTATAAAGTCCTAGACGACGGCTTTGTTCGCGTGGTCGACTATATGGGCTCCGACGAGTCGATCGTCCAGGCCGCGCGCGTGTCCTACGGAAAGGGCACCAAGCGCGTTTCCGAGGACCGGGGACTCATCCGCTATTTGATGCGGAACTGGCACACGACCCCGTTCGAGATGTGCGAGGTCAAACTTCACGTCCGCGTCCCGATGGACTGCTGGCGCCAGTGGATTCGCCACCGCACGGCGAACGTCAACGAATACTCGACGCGCTACTCCGAGGCGATCGATGCCACCCAGGCGACGAGCCCTGGCGAGTGGCGCGAGCAGTCGACCGGCAATCGACAGGGAAGCGAAGGATTCCTCGACCCGGCCGTCGGCGCCGAACTATCACGGCAGGAGGGTGAGCTCCAGAGGTACAGCCGCGAGGTCTACGAGGAGCGGCTCCGCCAGGGCGTCGCGCGTGAACAGGCCCGCAAGGATCTGCCGCTCTCCACCTACACTGAGGCGTATTGGAAGATCGACCTCCACAACCTCTTCCACTTCCTCATGTTGCGGATGGACGCCCACGCGCAGCTTGAGATCCGTAGCTACGCGAACGTCATCGGCAACGAGATCGTCAGCAGGTGGTGCCCCTTGGCGTGGGAGGCGTTCGTCGACTACCGGCTCAAGGCGGTGAACCTCACGCGGTACGATGTCGAGATCATCCGAGCCCTCGCCTCGGGTCAGCGGGAGGAGGCGATGAGGCTCGCCCGGGAATTCGGGCTCCTACCAGAAGTGGCCGGTCCGATCAAGGCGAACCGCGAGCGGTCTGAGTTGGAGGCCAAGCTGCTTCGGCTCGGCTTCAACGTCCCGTGGCTCGAGCCGAGCACGGCCTAATCTCCTGCTCGGTGGGACAGCCCATCGAAACTCTGTCATTCTGGTCGCCCGACCGCCCTAAGGTCTGGCCCTGGGTAGCTTCCTGCGATTTCCCGGCGGCCCCGCAGAACAGATCAACAACCGTTAGCGGTCTGTCTTGCATTACCGTTCGCAATGCCCTGCAGCTTGTCAGCCAAGGCTTCAAGGTTCTTGAGTTCGCACTCCCAGATGATCAGGATTCGCCAGCCAGTTGCTTCAAGCGCGGCGCGCTCTCTCGAATCGCGGTCTCTGTTTTTTCTGAGCTTCTCGGTCCAATATGCAACATTGCTTGTCGGGGTTACCCCTCGCGGACAATCGTGCCCATGCCAAAAGCAACCGTGTACAAAGATGACTGTGTTCCATTTGGGGAGTACGATGTCAGGTTTTCCGGGAAGATCTCTGCGGTGAAGCCGAAACCGATAACCCAACCGATGGAGCAGACGGCGGACGACGAACTCTGGCTTGGTGTCCTTGCTCCGGATTCGGCTCATCACCTCCGAGCGTTTCTCGGGCGAGAAAGAGTCCATGTTGCCCTTCCGTGCACTGGTGATCGCTGTTACATTGAAGAGAGCGCAAGTCGAACCGCCAGATCGGTTTGCGCGCAATCCACATCGTGAGCCCCAATCGTTTACGGCCATCACAATCCTAACTTCCGAACGAAGACGGGAACACGACCAAGCAGGCGGCGAGAGAATGCGGGCGGCGGCCGGATGATTGCTAAACCTTGCAAGATCTTCGCCGAGGATGTCGCTGAAAGGACGGGGAAAGGCGGCGGGACCTGCACCGGATGCCGCTTTCCGCGAGTCCTTGTGAGCAGGCGTTTTGCGAAACTCAGATCGGTCTACTACGGCACTTCAGCAGCACAATTCCGGCACCCGATAAATCGCCTCGGCGAACGTCCGTGTCTGCGGCGGTTGGATCGGCACGCACGGATGGCTTTCCCCTGGAGTTGTCCGGCCCAGCGAGTCACCTTTTCTTTCCTTTTGCGCGCGTCGGTCCGACACTCCGCGGTCGATGTGACCGAAGCGCCCTAATGTGTAGGCTTCAGGAATGGCCCGGCTTTTTGAAACCTGGCGGCTTTGACCGTAGAAGCGGAAAAAGGCTATATTGTCTGTTTAAGGGAAAAGAGCAGCCCTGTTCCGAAAAAATCGGCGGATATGGGCGATCGAGAAAGATGGAGATGCCTCATTATGGGTAGACTGATCACGCCCCTGCCGCGCGTCGGGCTGACGCAAGGTTTCGGGCAGCAGGCCGACAGTGCGGCCGAAAGTGCGGCCGAGCGGATCGTCAAGTACATCCCGGCCGAGGTGGTGGCGTTTTACCTCGCCGCTCTCGGGATCATCCAGACAGTTCCTAACGATCAGGCGGCCAAAAAGAACGGCGCGTACCTCGTCGCGCTCATTGTTGGCCTGATCGCCGCACCCCTCTATATCGCCATCCTGGGGCGGAAGGACCAGCCGGGGAAGTGGCTGATGATCGGCTGGTCGATTCCGGCCTTTCTGGTCTGGGCTTACAACCTCGGTGGGATGTTCAAGGTCTGGGAGATCCACGAACCCTGGATCGGGTCGCTACTGCTCCTGACCATCACGCTGGTCGCGGGACTTCTGCCGATCCCTCGGAAGTGACGCGCCCATGTTCCAGCGGCTCTACGACTGGCTCGGCTGGATTCCGCCCGGGATGCTCGTGCCGGACAAGTTCCCAGAAGCCAGGGCGTTCATTCGCCGGATGCAGGTAGAAGCAGCGCTCCTTGTCGCGGCTCGAACGATCGTTCTCTACGGGGCTACCGAGAAGAGTCTGCCCTATATTCTCGGGACCGGAGTGCCCTTGGAGGTTGCAGGTCACCACCTGATTCTGACCGCTGCGCATGTATTCGATAAGGTGATCCCGGAAGGGCAAGCCGTCTACATCAGCCCTGGGAGTGCAGGGGGCAAACTGATCTTGGTCGATCCCCTGCGTACCCGCCGATCAGTCCGTCCGGCCTCCGGGAAGCGGGTCGATGACCATTATGACTCCTGCGTGGTCATTCTGCCCCCCGACGTGGTGAAGCAGATCGGACCGGACATCACGTTCTGCCAGTTGGGGGACCTGGACCCGTTTGACTCCCAGGTGATGGGCTCCTATTACTTCATGAACGGCTTCCCAAGTCAGAACCTCGTCATCAACCGCTGCAAATCCACCGTATCGTGCAGATCACTGCTCTACGGCACGTTCATCTACGACGGTACCCGGGGACCGTGGCCCTTGCCCGAAGGCGTAAAGGTGGATCCAGACCTTCATGTCGATCTGGACTTTCACCCCCGCCGCGCGGCTGACGATGCTGGCAGGCGGACTCGGCTTCCGAGACCCTATGGGATCAGCGGCTGCGGCTTCTGGCGGCTGAGCCAGGCCGGTGTAGACCGCAAGGCTTGGTCCATTGCCCACGTCAAATTGATCGGCATCGAGAACCGGTACGACGAAGTCCTCTATGTGCTCAGGGGGACAAGGATCAAGCATTTCAACACGATCTTGGTCGAGAAGATTGACGGCGCTTTGGGCGCAATGACCGCCATCTGGGGAGGCAAATCTAGGTTCTCCCGCACTCTCGATGAAGACGATGCCTCTCCGGGCTGGAACGACCAAGAATCCCCTGGAAAATGAGGTCTATCGAGCTGGTTGGCGGTCTTGGATCATCGAAAGTGCGGGAGAACCCAAATCTAACTGAAGATCACGCGGCCGGAGCCCGCGGGCCGCCCACGATCGACTTTGTCCTCCCCGGTCAACTCGTCCCCGGTCACCGGGTCAGAGGCCACGCACTCCGGTGGAAGTTCCTCCTCACGCGGCCAGACGTGAGCATACCCCCGAATCTCCCCAGCCAAGAAGGCTCTGGCCCGAGTAGTCGCGGCCCGGCGTGCGTTAGCGTCTTTGCGGATGAAATCCCAGTGCCGACCGTGGGCGGAGCTGCAATTGGCAAGCCGAAGAACGCTTACGCGGTCGGTTGGGCGAGATGATGATCAAAAGCTTGTTTAATAGTGGCCACCAGGGCGGACGGCGACGAACAATCAACCATTGACTGTGATAACTGAGCAATCAGAGTCTCAGCGTGAAGGAGCCGGCGAGAGAGACGATTAGCTGACCCCCGGCGGATGTAACCGAACGCGATTCGCGGGTTTGCCTCGATTTGCATCCTGTAACCTTCCATAACTGAACTAGAAAAACTGGGCGGCGGAGGCGGAAGGAAAACCCTTCGGAGCCGGGCGACAATAAGCGTCAAGTTCAGCCAGATCAAAACGGCATGGGCGAATCCAGACGAACCGTTGCGGAACTGGGGATTGAATTCCCATACCTCTTCGGGGGGAAAAAGGAGGGAAAGCTGATCAGCGCTGAGTTCATTCTCAATAAACCACGGGTTGATCGGGCCCTGCCCGGTAAGAAAGGTACTTGAGGCTGGGACGACGCATTGGAGCAGGTGGATACCGCTCGTCCAAGTCCGGAGGCTGTGTAGCTGCACCCGTGTCACCCAGTTTTGCCGCTCCTCGAACGAAGTCGAGGCCCACTGCTGAATCCGTTCGATCACGTGGTCTTGGTCCCCTTTTTTCAGGGTCGGGCCGGTATAGACGAAATCCAAGTCGTGGACGAGATCAGAAAGCGGGAGGCTCTTGGCGGTATCATCGGTTTCCCCGTTCCCCAGCGTCACTCGCAGCCATTCTGCAACGAATGCTCCGGATCCTGTGAGCATGTATTCCCGAGTTGGAGACTGGTTGCCGCCTAGGGGTTTGTTCAACGCCTGGAAAAGTTGACGAAACGAGGCGGGCGGCCGCGTTCGACCAATCCGGGCGTTTTCGCCGGACGGTATGATGGTCACCGCGGGGTCGATCCACACTCGCCTCCCGTTTAGCTCGGGCCGCAGCCGCAAGGGCGCCCCCATTGCCATTAGCTGGGAGACTTTCTCGAAATGGGTCAGGCGCTGCTCGCGCCAGTGATGCTGGCCATCCCAGGACGCGCACCGCGCGGCGAACATAGCACAGGCGTGGGAGGTCCCTTCCGGCCGGGGCAGGTCGATGCTCGGCAGTTCGGCAAAGCACGGTTTGAGAGGAAAGACCGAAGGGAGGTCCGCCCAGTCCGCGGGCACGGCGAGGCCAGAGGGCACTTGGGGAATCCCCGCAGAATAGTCTCGGCATGATTCGAGTTTTCTGTTCTACTCCCCTCCGTTGTGGTTTCGGATTCGAGAACTGGTCCCAGGGAGGGGATGATGAAAGTTCTCACGGACG
>JBEKTN010000322.1:0-10062 GCA_049516015.1 Isosphaeraceae bacterium
GCGCTTCGTCGGAGTGTGCAACGAGGCCGCCCCTTTGGCCAGCCGGAATGGCAGAAGGAAATCGCGAAACGTTTGGGCCTAGAGTCGGCCTATCGTCCCACGGGTCGCCCACGAAGGGTGGGCCGAAATCAAAATGCCTCGCCCGGTTGAAGATCGCTCGGACGTCGGCGGGGCCGCCCAGTTTAACAATATCGGACCTGTCCCGCTTTCCGCTTCTGTCCCGCTTTCCGCTTCACCCGGCAGGCCGAAGGAAGGGCTTCGCGGGGTCAAAGGGCTTCGCGGGCCAGCGTCGATCATGGCGTGAAGACCTGCAATTTCCCCTACGTTTTTCCTGAGCAAACCTCGTGATCGAATCAGCCCGCGACGAGGACATCCAGGCGCTCATCAAGGAGTTCCAGCTCGAGCCGGCCGACGCGTATTTCGATGGCTCACGCCGGCTCCGCGCCGAGATGCTCGAGAAGTTCCAGAAGTCCAGGACCGCCCGGGCAGGGTCTTGAATTGATCACGGCTTCCGCGGCAGCAAGCCCACGACCGCCGCGGTCATGGCCTTGATGCCGGTGGCGATGGTGGGCGCCGTCTCGGGGTAGAAGAGGCCCGAATGCAGCGTCGGCAGGTCGGTTCCCCTGGCCTTGGCCGCGGCGATCCGCTCGGGGGACATCGTGCCCAGCCAGAACATCATGATCGGCACATTCCCCTCGGCGTAGAGGGCGAAGTCCTCGGCCCCCATGACCGGCTCGGTCGGTTTCACATGGTCGGCCCCCAGGGCCCTGGTGAGGAAGGGCACGACGCGCTCGACCAGCTCGGGGTTGTTGACGGTCGCCGGGGTGAACTCCTCGACTTCGACCGTGGGCGCGGGCGCCCTGTGCGCCTGGGCGAGTGCCCTGGCCCTGCGCTCGATGCCTTCGATGAGCTGGAGCCGCACCGGCTCGGAGAAGGCCCGCAGGGTGAGCTGGAGCTTGACCTCGTCGGAGATGATGTTGTGCCTGGTCCCCCCGTGAATCGAGCCCACGGTGACCACGGCCGGCTGGATTGGCTCGACCTCGCGGCTGACGATCGTCTGAAAATCGAGGATGGCGAGCGCCGCCAGGACGATGGGATCGACGGTGCGGTTCGGCCAGGCTCCGTGGCCGCCTTTCCCGCGAATGATCACGGAGAGCGAGGTCGAGCTGGCCAGGAGCGGGCCTCCGCGGTACAGGACGGTGCCGGCGGGCTCATTCGAGTGGCAGTGCAGCGCCAGGGCGAAGTCAGGCTTGGGGAAGCGGCTGTACAAACCATCGGCGAGCATGTTGCGAGCCCCGCCGATGGCTTCCTCGGCCGGCTGGGCGGCCATCACGACCGTGCCGCTCCAGCGGTCTTTATGCTCTCCGAGCCACCGCGCCGTGCCGATGAAGCAGGTCATGTGCACGTCGTGACCGCAGGCGTGCATCACGCCGGCCTCACGGCCTTGCGAGTCCCGGGCCTTGACCTTGCTCGCGTAGGGAAGCCCCGTCTGCTCGACGACAGGAAGTGCGTCCATGTCGGTACGGACCAGCACCACCGGCCCTGGCCCGTTCTCGATCACGCCCACAACGCCGAGCTTGCCCACGCCGGTCGTGACCTTCGCCCCGGCCCTCTTCAGCTCGGCGGCCACCCGAGCGGCGGTCTCCACTTCCTGGTACGACAGTTCAGGATGGGTATGCAAATGAGTGTACAGCTCCAGAAACTCGTCGCGATGGGAGGCGTACCAGGGATCGGCCGCGCTGGCCGGTGCAACCGTTGGCTCGGGCTGGGCGCCCGGGGCACCCTGCTGACATGCAAGGAGAAGCAGAACGGTTGCGATTCCGCCTGACATGAATTCTTGCTCCGAACACTGATCCGTGGAAATTGCCACTGACTTCCGGGTTTTCGGAACGTCGCGGGGCTTTGGCTCACTCGAAGCCCATCTGCTTCTGATAGGCCATGGCCTTGGCGTGCTCGGCTTCGGGGATGCGGCCGCACCGCTGGTAGATCACCGAGAGCGCGGTGTAGCTGAAGGCGTCGTCCGGCTCGAGCTCGACGACTTTCTTGGCGTGCAAGATGGCCTTATCGCTTTCGGCCAGGTCGGCGTAAAGCTTGGCCAGCATGCCATGACCAATGGCAAAGCTGGTGTCCAGATTGATCGCTTCCTCGAGCTTGGAGACCGCGCCTGGCTTGTCGCCCTGGTCGCGCAGATCGACGGCAAGGTCGTAAAGTTCGTTGGCGGTCGGCATGGGTTCTCATCCTGTCGGGCTGAGTGCAAGAGCATGCGTATCGAGTTTCCATGGCCATTGTAGGGCAGCGGCCACGGTCGCCGCCAGACAGTCCACGAGTTCCGACCTGAATGCCCGAACCAAAGAGCCCCATGGAACGTAGGGGAGCGACAAAGGCACGCTGAAGCGCGTATTGTGTTCGTCCGTTCACAATCTGGGGTCTGGAGCGACGGTCTTTGCGGGGCATGGCCGTCTCGCGTCCAAGGGTTGGATCGCATAGACTGGAAGAGTTCCCCCTCTGACCGGATTCATCGATTGAGGGACAAAGCCGATGAAGTTGGCTTTTTCAGACACGCGGCACGCTCCGACTCTGGTGTTGCTTCATGGGTTTCCACTCAGCCGCGAGATGTGGGTGGAGCAGCTTGCGTCGATCGGTTCTTTGTACCGGGTGATCGCGCCTGATCTCCGGGGGCATGGCCAGTCCGAATCTCCCGACGGCGCTTACACGATGGACGAGATGGCCGACGACGTCGTTGAGTTGCTGGATCGGCTGGAAGTCAAGCAACCCGTCGTCCTGGGTGGGCTGTCGATGGGGGGATACGTGGCGCTTGCGCTGGTGCTCCGCCATCCCCAGCGGGTGCGCGGTTTGATCCTTTGCGATACCCGTGCGGCGGCTGACACTCCCGAGGCCGCGAAGGGACGCGAGGAGACAGCGCGCAATGTGCTGCGCGAGGGAACTGGCCGGTGGATGATCGAAACAATGGTTCCCCGTCTCTTCGGCAAGACGACGCGGGAGAAGCATCCGCAGCGGGTCGAGGCGATGCTGGCGGTGATGGAACGGACGTCGCCCAGGGGCATCGCCGGTGCCTTGCGGGGCATGGCGATCCGCACGGATCGGCGGGGCGACCTCAAGCGAATTACGGTGCCCACCCTCGTTCTGGTGGGCGAGGACGACGTGATCTCGCCGCCGGCGGAGGCTCGTGAGCTTGCCGGGTCGATACCCCACGCGCGACTGGAGATTATCCCCGCGGCCGGACACCTTGCTCCTTACGAGAACCCAGAGGCCGCCAACGATGCCATCGTCCGGTTTCTGCACCATCTGGATCGGCCGGCTGCCCCGGTAAGCGCCCCATCATGACCTGATCCCCGTGAGTCCGCCCCGGCCGGGTCCTGGGCTGAGCTCCCGGCTGCTTCCCGTGGAATGTGCCATGGCCGCAGCGAAGGACGAGATCCTGATCTCCACGCCCGCCCAGCTCCGAGAGCTGGTCGATCATGTCCGGGCCGCCGGACGCTTCGGCTTCGATACCGAGTTCGTGTCGGAGGACACGTTCGAGCCGGTGCTCTGCTTGATCCAGGTGGCGACAGCCGATCGGCTGGCGGCCATCGACCCCCAGGCGGTGCGCGACCTGAGCGCCTTCTGGGAGCTGGTGCACGACCCCGAGCTGGAGGTCGTGATGCATGCGGCAGGCGAGGACATGAGAATATGCTTACTGCACACCGGAGCGGTGCCGCGGCGAATCTTCGACGTCCAGATCGCCGCGGGACTTGTGGGCTACAGCTACCCGCTCTCGCTGGTCAACCTGGCGGCCCAGGTCTTACACATCTCGCTTTCCAGCAGCGAGACCCGCACCGACTGGCGGCGAAGACCTTTGACCACGGCCCAACTGCGGTATGCGCTCGATGATGTGCGCCATTTGCTGGACCTCGCCGATCAACTGGAAGCCGAGCTCAAGCAGATGGGGCGATCCGATTGGGCCGAGGCCGAATTTGCCGACTTTCTCGCCGCCACTCTGGACCGGGCCGATCAGGAGCGATGGCGGCGGCTGCCCGGGCTGCACCAGCTCAGCCGCCGGGGAATGGAGGCAGCGCGGCGGATGGCCGAATGGCGCGAAGACGAAGCTCGAAGGCAAAACCGGCCATTGCGGCAAGTCATGCGGGACGATCTGCTGGTAGCCATCGCCAAGCGCCAGCCGGCGAGCCGCCGCGACCTCGAAGCGCTGCGCGACTTCAACCGTCCGGCCCTGCTCAGCAAAACTCAAGCGATTCTTGCGGTACTCGAAGAGGCTCGCGCTGTGCCCGAGGATCGCCTTCCCGAACTGTTTCAGCGCCCCGACGACAGCCCCGGCGCATCGACGGTGGCCAGCCTGTTATCCGCCGCACTGGCCCAGCTCTGCATCCAGCACAAGGTCTCCGGCTCACTCGTGGCCAACGTGTCGGACCTCAAGCACCTGATTCGCTGGTACCTGGACGGCCGGCCCGAGCATGATCGCCCGGCATTACTGGAAGGTTGGAGGGGCAAACTCTGCGGTAAACTCTTGCTCGAGATCCTCGAAGGCCGCAGGACCTTCCGGGTTGTCGATCCCGCCAGCGAGTACCCCGTCGCCCTCGAGCCGGCCTGGCCCGGCGGAACACAAGCTAGAGAGGGGTCTTGAGGCAATGCCCCGAACCCTCAGTTGCTTCACGAATGCTTATGGGGCCTCGCTGGCGTCTTCTCGGTCTTCTTTAGCCAGCAGCCCGGGTATCAGCTTCTCGAGCTTGCCCCGAGCCTCGACGGAGACGAGTTTGCCCTCCCGATCAACGAGGAACATGGCCGGAATCGCATTGATGCCCCACGATCTGGAGAAGTCGCTCTCCCAGCCTTTGCCCTGGTAGTACTGGGGCCAGGGGATTTCCCGCTCCTTGACGAACTTCTTGAGGGCGTCGAGCCCTCCCTGTTCCTTGGGCTGATCGAGGCTGACGCCGAGGAACTCCACACCCTGGCCGTGGAACTTCTCGTAGAGCTTCTTCATCGCGGGCAGCTCGGCGACGCATGGACCGCACCAGGTTGCCCAGAAGTCGACCACCACGACCTTGCCCTTGAGGGTGCCCATCGAGATCGTCGATCCGCTCGCAGCGTCGGCGAATTCGAGCTCGAACGGCTTGCCGATTCCCTCGCGCTGGCGGCGAGCGCCTTTGATCATGGGCGTGAACTGGCTGTCGGGGTATTCCTTGAGGATCCGGTCCTCGAGCGCGGTCTTGGTTTTCGGATCACTGGTCGTCATGGCCGCCATGTAAATCAGGCGGCCGGCACGCGGGTCCTTGGGAGCGAGCTGGATGAATGCGTCGATCGCGGTCGTGTCGAGCTTGCCTTCCCCGTGCTGCCGGTCCTTGAAGAGTTGCGCCCGGGCCTTGAAGAAAATTCCCTCCACTTTGAGCTTGTCATTCTTGGTGTGGGCCAGGACATCGTCGATCTCCTTGATCAACGCATCGTTCTGGGGACCGCCCGGAGGCGTGCTTGCCCACCGCTCGGCCATGAGCGTGGGAATGCGCTCGTTCCCCGGAGCGGCCTTGTACAGCTCGAGGATCAGCTTGTCTCGCGTTTTCGTGGCTTCCTGGTGCTGCTTGACGTATTCCTGCACGTAGACTCGGTCGCGGACCTTGGTGCGATCAAGCGCGGGCATCTTGACCGCGCCGATGTCCTTGAGGATGTCGCTGGCGGGCCGGTCGGCCCCGAGAGCCAGGGCGGCTGACGCCAGGACGCACCCGAGCGACAGCATCGAAACGCGTCTGAAACGGTAGTTCATGGTTGATTCTCTTGGTTTGTGTTCATGGCTCTCTGATTTCCCGATCCATAAAAATAGGCATGCGCGCCCTGGCCAGCGCGCATGCCTGTATTATCCTGCCAAAGTCTGGTCCGGCCGGCAACCGCCTGGCCGGCAACACGAACGGATTTACATGTAGCGCCGCTGCGACTCCACGAGTTCGCCCCGGTGGAGGCGTTCATGATCGTGGGGGCCCGAGAGCGGGAGACTGGACCAGGTCTCCGCGGTGGTCGGCCGGCGCCTATCGATCCCGCAAAGGCCGATCAACGCCAGGTCGCGCACCGTCTGGTAGTCCTCGGCGTCGTCGCGGTCCATGATGGACCGGAAGAACTCCAGCGACTCGCTCAATCCGTTGACAAGGACTTTTGTGCCGCCGACGAAGAACGCCGTGACGAGGTTATCTTCGTGGCCGTCGATCGGGCCGAAGTGGGTCAGGCTGAGCCGCTCCAGGTGGGCGACCGGGTCAGGGACTTCGGGACTGGCGATGCTCAAGCTGGTCCGGGCGAGTTCGGTCCGGGCCAGGGCGAGCTCTTGCGCCAGGACCGGCGAGTTCATGCGCAGGCACGACGCGGCATGCGAGTGCCCCTTCAGCCGGTCCAGTCCCACAAGCTTGGCAATTCCCCGGCCGGTGCGGCGGAAGTCCTCGACGAAATCGAGCAGGGTGGCGGCCGTGGTGTGGTCCATCAGGGTCACCAGGTCGGTGATGTGCAGGCAGACGGAGGAGACCCCCGCCGGAATCCGATCGAGTTCGCCTTCGAGGTGAAGGGCGTTGAAGCAAACCAGCGGACGGCCGAAGTAGAGGCGGTAGGGGAGGTTAAAGGTGACAGCCACCAAAATTGACAAGGCTGGGATATCTTGATAAAAAGCCGTGAATGTCACGACCGAGGCGACATTCTCCGGGGGGGATGGTTTTCCACGTGCTCAACCGAGGCGTGGGCCGGAGACTGCTTTTCACCAAGGACGCGGACTTTTTGGCGTTCGAGCGGGTCGTTGAGGGAGCGCGAAGACACGGCGTTCCCCATCCTCTCGGCGTGGCCTTTGCCTCGCCCCACCGATTGGCTGCAACTTGTCAACCAGCCGCAAACGGAAGCCGAAGTGAGTGGAGGCGGTGCGGTGCTGCGTCAATCGCGGTCGGCCCTTCGGCGATCCCAAATGGGTCACAGACACGGCCCAGCGATTGGGGCTGAATGGACGATTCGGCCTCGTGGAAGACCGAAGAGACAATCATAAGGCTTGCCACAGTTACCTGTATTCCCCAGATTTGGTGGCTGTCACCTTCCACACACACGCGGCGGCCTGGTCGCGAGACTTGCTAGCAGGGCGACAACATTAAAGTCTCTCTTTCTCGCTACCGATGGAGTAGGATACGCAGGAAATGTCGCGCGGCAGCATGCGCGCAAAGTGATGCACGACAATGTCTCCCGCCGTGGGGAAATCGAGAGGACCGCTATCAGGGATGTTGGCGGTTGTCCTCGTGGCGGCGAAAGGAGGTCGCGTTGGGAAGGCTCAGTACGCTTACTGTCATCTTGATCATCGGCGCATGGGGAGCGGCCACGGAGGGTGCATCTCCCGATGACGCGATGTCATCGCCAGCGAAGGCGGCACGCAAGCCCGCGCCAGCGCCGCCGATCAAGTATCTCGAAGCTGGATCCCGGCTTTTCAACAGCGGGAATTTCGAGCTCGCCGCAAAGTATCTCGATGCTGCCCAGATGTACCGCGATCAGCTTCAGCAAGACGATCAGACCATGCTCGATGCTTATCTCAAGGAACTCTCCAAGGTCCGGGCCTCGATCGCGGCTGGATCGACCGCAACCGATGGAGCAGGCCCGGCGAAGACCGCTGCAAGCCCGGCGATGACCCCTGCCGCCGTGCAGGCAGCCCCGGCGATGACCCCTGCCGCCGTGCAGGCAGCCCCGGCGATGACCCCTGCCGCCGTGCAGGCAGCCCCGGCGATGACCCCTGCCGCCGTGCAGGCAGCCCCGGCGACCACAAGTGTTATTCAGTCCGGGGACCCAGCCCGCGGTGGAGCCGGCGACGTGGCCATCACTCCCGACGTCAAGCAGCACGCCGTCTGGCTGCTGCACGAAGCCAGGGAACAGATGGCCCAGGGCAATTTTGAGGCGGCCGAAAAGAAGATCGCCGAGGCCGAGGCCATCGACATCAAGTGGGGCCTGTTCGACGACACACCGGCCAAGGTCCGCACCGACCTGAACACGGAGCGGCCCAAGAATCTCGCCAGCACGAGCAAGCCGGCTCAGTCGTTGCCCCATAATCGCGAGAACGCCCGCGCCCTGCTCCGTGAGGCGCGTACCGCCCTGGCAAATCACAAAATCGATCAGGCGGAGGCCATCGCGCAGGAGGTCAAGAGCTGGAACCTGAGCTACAGCTTCTTCGGCGAGAACCCGGACAAGGTCGCCGCCGCGGCGCGAGCCCTCCGCAAGCGAGATAAGATCAGCAACACCCCCCCCAGGGAACGACCCAGCCAGGGCGTCTATGATGTGCTGGTCCAGGAATCCCGCCAGCTCATGAAGCTGGGTAGGCTCAACGAGGCTGAGGCCAAGGCGCTGCAAGCCCAGCGGATGAACGTTGTGCCGGCCCTCACGGCCGACCGCGCCGAATCCGTGCTGCACGACATCGCCATGGCCCGGGTCCGCTCGGGGTCCGGCTCGCCTGCCGCTACCCCGGCCGCCGAACCGCCGAGCCTGGTGGCCGAACATGAGGCCAACGACCTGCTGGACAAGGGCGACCAGGCCAAGGCTGCTGCGAAGTTTGTCGAGTCCGAGAAGCTTCGCGACAAGGAATCAGGCCGGGCGGCCATTGGCCAGGCGGCCATTGGCCAGACCCTTGCGACTGCGGCTCCGGCAGTTGACGCGTCGATCCAGAAGAGTTCCGACGCCGAGCCGGCCACGGAGCCGTTGCTTGCGGCACCCGGCGCGAATGGATCGCCGACCCCTGATAAGCCCGCCGCTCCTGCTCTCGCCAGCCAGCCCAAGCCGGAACCGCCTGCCCAGGGCGATGCGCTTGCGGCACCCGGCGCGGCTGGATCGCCGACCCCTGATCAGCCTGCCGCTCCTGCTCCCGACAGCCAGCCCAAGCCGGAACCGCCTGCCCACGGCGATGCGCCCGGCGCGCTGGCACCCGGCGCGGCTGGATCGCCGACCCCTGATCAGCCTGCCGCTCCTGCTCTCGCCAGCCAGCCCAAGCCGGAACCGCCTGCCCACGGCGATGCGCCCGGCGCGCTGGCACCCGGCGCGGCTGGATCGCCCAGCCCCGATCAGCCTGCCGCTCCTGCCCTCGCCAGCCAGCCCAAGCCGGAACCGCCTGCCCACGGCGATGCGCCCGGCGCGCTGGCACCCGGCGCGGCTGGATCGCCGACCCCTGATCAGCCTGCCGCTCCTGCCCTCGCCAGCCAGCCCAAGCCTGAACCGCCTGCCCAGGGCGATGCGCTTGCGGCACCCGGCGCGGCTGGATCGCCGACCCCTGATCAGCCTGCCGCTCCTGCCCTCGCCAGCCAGCCCAAGCCGGAACCGCCTGGCCAGGGCGATGCGCTTGCGGCACCCGGCGCGGCTGGATCGCCGACCCCTGATCAGCCTGCCGCTCCTGCTCCCGACAGCACGTGCAAGTCGGCTCAGTCGTTGCCCCATAATCGCGAGAACGCCCGCGCCCTGCTGCGTGAGGCGCGTGCCGCCCTGGCAAATCACCAGATCGATCAGGCGGAGGCCATCGCGCAGGAGGTCAAGAGCTGGAACCTGAGCTACAGCTTCTTCGGCGACAACCCGGACAAGGTCGCCGCCGCGGCGCGGGCCCTCCGCAGGCGAGATAAGGAGGGAAGACCCGGCTAAAAATCTCACCTTGATTCGCGATTTTCGTTTTGTGTTAGCGGCGGCCCGGGCCTCACTTCGCAGCCGCGGCGGGTCGATCGAGAACCCGATAGATTGTGACTCGGGACAGTCCGGTTGCCCGGGCAATGCTGGCGATTGGTTCCCCCTCGGTCTTCATCCGTCGAACCAGGGTGTCTTGCTCCCGAGTCACCTTGACGGGGGTCCGGATTCCGGCGGGCCTTCCCAAGTGCTTGCCGGCGGCCCGGGCCACTTCCTGGGGAGGTTAAAGGCAATACCGTTGAATTAGCAATAACACCATAGGCCGAAGGGGCTTCTGGCTCCCTCTCCCCTCGCGGGAGAGGGTTGGGGTGGGCTGATGAAAAAGGGCCGGCGAATTATGAGCGGACTTCTGCCAGTTTTTGTTGCGCCGTTCCGGCGATGGCGAAGGCCTCC
>JBEKTN010000323.1:0-9992 GCA_049516015.1 Isosphaeraceae bacterium
TTGGTAATCATCACGGCTTCCTGCCAAAAGCTGAAAAATCCTTTTCTGGACCGCCCAGATTACCAACCAAACCGCGCGCCAAAAAGGCCAAATGCGACAGTTAATAAATTTCGTTTCCTAAATACCTGTCCTTCGGTCGGCGAGGCGGCCAGGTCAGGAGACCTTGCCATAACCTGATCCGTGATTGCGAATACTCCGGGAAGTTATTCCCGGCCTGTTCCTTAGCACATCTTTCAGGGAATCCGAGCGGCGAGGTTGCGTGCTGGTACGAGTCTTCTCATAATCCAGAGGTCTGGTCCTTGGCCGATCTTCTCAGCGATGAGCACGGAACATGCTCGACGCCCTCGTGGTGGCACCGCATCCTGACGACGCCGAGCTCGGCATGGGAGGGACGATCATCCGCCTCATCGGGCAAGGATGGAAGCTTGGAATCCTCGACCTGACCAGCGGTGAGCCGACTCCGCTGGGATCTCTCGAGCGGCGGGCGGCGGAGACCTTGGCGGCGAACTCGGCGCTGGGTAACCCCTGGCGGATGAATCTTGGCCTGCCGAATCGCAGCCTGGAGCCCACCCTGGCTAACCGTCGCGAGCTGGCTGGCGTCTTTCGCCAGGTCAGGCCCCGATTGATCTTCGCGCCTTACTGGGAGGATGCTCACCCGGACCATACCGCGGCCACCAAGCTGGTGGAGGACGCCCGTTTCTGGAGCAAGCTGTCCAGGTCCGACATCCCCGGGGTGCCGTTCCATCCGTCGAGAATTCTCTACTACTTCAGCGTGCACTTGCGAATCGTCGAGCGTCCCAGCCTGCTGATCGACATTTCCGACCAGCTCGAGGCGAAGGATCAGGCCCTCAGGTGCTATCGATCGCAACTGGTGGACAACCAGCCGGCCGGAAAGCCGGGAGTGATTGACTCGGTCTGCGATCGCACCCGGTTCTGGGGCCAGATGGCCGGGGTCAAGCATGCCGAGCCATTTGCCAGCCGCGAGCCTGTGGGGTTGACGAGTCTGGACCATCTGCTGCTTTGAGGCCGGTGAAGTGAAGATCAGGTCGCTCGGAAAGACGTTCCACCGTCTCGACCACGCCACCTGATCACAGTGGCGCGACGAGAAAAACGCGGCGTCCTTCGAGCTTGAGCCGGCCAGCGGCGTAAAGCTCGATCGCCTCGGGGAGGGCCTTGCACTCTTCGTGGAAGACGCGAGCGGCCAGGGACTCGACCGTATCGCCCTCGATCACCGGGACAGGCCGCTGCAAGATGATGGGGCCGGAGTCATAGGCGTCGTCGGCAAAATGAACGGTGCAACCGGAGACCTTCATTCCGGCATCGAGAACGGCCTGGTGCACCTTGGCGCCGTAAAAACCCTTGCCGCGGAAAGCAGGAATGAGCGCCGGGTGGACGTTGATCACGCGCCCTTTGTAGTCGCGAGGAATCTTCACCAGAGCCAGAAACCCGCCCAGAATGACGAGGTCGGCCCTGCTGTGGCGGATCGGGTCGAAGACGGACGCGCTGAATTCGGCCGACGAATGCTCTGTCCGGTTGACCAGAGACAGAGGAAGGCCCGCCGCCTCGGCCCTGGGGATCGCGCCGATCCGCGGCCGGCTTGCCACGACCTGGACGATCTCGGCCCGCAACCGCCGGGCCCGGATCAGGTCGATCAGGTTTTGCAGCGTCGTTCCGCCGCCCGAGACGCACACCGCCAGCCGGATCGGCGGGTCGGTAATCGGCGGCGTTCGGGGTGTGAAATCCATGGTGCCGGACCTCCCGGCCGTGAGCAGGATGAGACAAGTTCATTATGACCGCGCAGGAATGGAATTCAAAGTCAACCACGAATCACGCTCACACACCGATCACAGAGCGTTGGGTGCTCTGCGCTCTGGCCAACGCTCGGTCGATAATTCCAGCATCGTTCGCACTTGGCGTGCGGCGCGCGTACCGCGGCGGCAGAGAACCGATCCGGGCCTCCCGACGTCGGTGCGGCCGGCGCGAACTTGATCTCCGAGACGATGCAGAGCGTGGCCAGCAACTCTCGATTCGCCTCCAGCAAAGGAAGATCGGCGGCAGCCGCGGTGACCGTGACCACCGACTCCTGGGCGCTACCGATCGTCTTGTCCTTTCTCAAGCCTTCGAGGGCGCGAAGGACCGTCTCGCGCACTTCAAGCAGGGTTTCCCACCGCGCATCGCGTGACGAGTCATCCCAGCGCGGATCCGGCCCAGGGAAATCGGCCAGGTGGACGCTCACCGGCTTGTCCGGAGTTGCCGGCAGGTAATCCCACGACTCCTCGGCCGTGTGCGGAATGATCGGGGCCAGCAGCCGGGTCAGGCCGTCGTGCAGCCGGGCCAGGACGAACTGGGCGGCCCGGCGGCCGGGGCTGTCGGGAGACTCGGCATAAAGGCGGTCCTTGAGCACGTCGAGGTAGAGGCTCGAAAGCTCGACCGACACGAACTGGTAGATCCGCTGACAAACCCGGTAGAACTCGAACCGCTCGTAAGCGGCTGTGACGTCGCGGATCACCTGGTTGAGCTGACCCAGAGCCCAGAGATCGATCTCGTGCAGCCAGGCCGCATCGCAACTCGCCGGATCGAACCGCGCATAGTCTTCCAGGTTGCCCAGCAGGTAGCGGAAAGTATTGCGGATCTTGCGATACGATTCCGACGTCTCCTTGATGCCGCGCTCGCTGATTCTGATGTCGTCGGCGTAATCCATGCTGGCGACCATGAGCCGCAAGACGTCGGCCCCGTATTGCTCGGTGGCCTTCACCGCCAGAACAACGTTGCCCAGCGACTTCGACATCTTCTCGCCCTTGTCGTCGACCACGAAGCCGTGAGTCAGGACCGTCTCGAACGGGGCGGTCCCGGTCGTGCCGACGGCCGTCAGAATCGACGACTGAAACCAGCCGCGATGCTGGTCGGATCCCTCGAGATACATGAACGCGGGATACCCCAGCCCGAAATTCTCCGCAAGCACGGCGCGATGGCTCGATCCCGATTCGAACCAGACGTCCAGAATGTCTCCCTCCTTGCGGAACATGGTGCCGCCGCACTTGGGGCAGGCCGCTTGCGGCGGCACCAACTCCTCGACCGGTCTGGTGAACCAGGCGTCCGCTCCCTCGCTGCGGAAGAGGTCGCGGAAATGGCGAACCGTCTGGGCCGTGAGGAGCTGGGTGTGGCAGGTCGTGCAGCCAAGTGCCGGGATCGGCACGCCCCAGGATCGCTGACGGCTGATGCACCAGTCGGGACGGAGCGACACCATGGCCTCGATCCGCGACTGGCCCCAGGAGGGAAGCCAGTTCACGTCCTCGATCGCCTTCAGGGTTCGCTGGCGGAGGTCGTTGTGATCGACGGCGACAAACCATTGTTCGGTCGCCCGGAAGATCACCGGCTTCTTGCACCGCCAGCAGTGAGGATAGCTGTGTGCCAGGGCCATCTCGTGGAACAGGTGGCCAGACGCCTTCAGGTGCTCGACGATCCGGGGATTGGCGGCGAAGACTTGCTGGCCGGCCAGCCAATGGGGCGCCTCGTCGGCGAACCGTCCGGACGCATCGACCGGGCTGAGCACGGAGAGCTGATAGGTCCGCCCGGTCTGGTAGTCCTCGGCGCCGTGGCCCGGCGCGGTATGGACGAGGCCGGTTCCGTCCTCCACGCTCACGTATCCGGCCAGCACGATCGGCGAGACCCGATCGATGAACGGATGGCGGTACTCGCCGTGCTCGAGATCCCTGCCGCGGCACCGGCCCACCTCGGTGTAGCCGGTGATCTTCCCCATCGCCATCACCTTGGGCACCAAGTCCGCCGCCAGGATCGTGCGCACGGTCCGCCCGGAGGACGGGTCGACGTAGCGAATGCCGGCATAGGTCAGGTCGGGGTGAACGGCGATGGCCACGTTCGCCGGCAAGGTCCAGGGAGTCGTCGTCCAGATCATGGCGTGCCAGTCGTGATCGGATGACTCGTCCGACTGTGTCCAGGAAGCGGGCACGCGCGAGACCATGGGAAAGTTGACGTAGATGCTGGGCGTCGTCTCTTCGTGATATTCGAGCTCCGCCTCGGCCAGCGCGGTGCGGTCGGTCATGCACCAATGAATGGGCTTGAGTTGCCGGAAGATGAAGCCGTCGTCGAGCAGGTCCGCCAGCACGTCGAGGATGCCGGCCTCGTACCGCGGGTCGAGGGTCAGATAGGGGTTGTCCCAGTCGCCCAGTACGCCCAGGCGGCGGAACTGTTGCCGCTGGACATCGACCCACTTCATCGCCTCGGCATGGCAAAGCGCGCGGATCTCGGCGTGGCTCATCGCGGCTGCCTTGCCGCCGAGGTCCTTGACGACCTTGTGCTCGATGGGCAAGCCGTGACAGTCCCAGCCCGGAACATAGGGGCTGTCGAAACCCCTCATGGTCAGCGACCGCACGACGAAATCCTTGAGCATCTTGTTCAGGGCCGTCCCCATGTGGATCTCGCCGTTGGCATAGGGAGGCCCGTCATGCAAAACCTTGCGAACCCGTTTGGCCCGGGCCCGTCGTACCTGGCCATACAGGTCCTGGTCGCGCCATCGAGCCTGAATCCGGGGCTCGCGAACGGTGAGGTTCGCCTTCATGTCGAACCGGGTGACCGGGAGGTTGAGTGTCTCTTTGTAGGGCTTGGCATTCTTGGACATCGCGCGAGGCTCCTCGCCGGAGCCGCTAGCATCGGTCATGGCTCGGGTCATGGTCTTCTTCCCGCGAATCGTCTTCGGGCCCACTTCGTGACGCGGTTGAGCCAGGGGATGAACTCGGCCGTATCTTCCTGGACCAGCCAGCGCACCACGTCGGCCGGCGTGATCTCCAGCCACTGGCTCTCCGCGATGGGCTCATAGTGTCCCCCCGGCATGAGGCGTTCGATCACGGCAACATCGCCATCGAACCGCCAGAGTTCGGCCACGCCGAGCGCGGCGTAGATGCCGGGCCGGTCGACTTTGGGTGGCGAGATGTCGATCTCGATGGCCAGATCGGGGCTCGGGAAACCCTCGGTGCTGTTGGTGCGCCGGCCGCGCGCCTTGTCAGCCCGCTGAATCCTGGCGATCCGCTCGCGTTTCCGCGCGTCGAAGAAGTACCACTGGTCGGCCTCGAGGCCGCGCTTGACCCCGGGCTTTCTCCATGTGGCCTCGCCGTATGGCTCGACATGCACGCCCTTTGCTTGCGCGACCGCGACGACTAATTGATTGATCAGGTTGGAGAACCGATCGTGGGCCGTGCCCTTGGTCATGATTTCGATGTCTTTGCCGTCGAAGGCCACGCGGAGGGGAGAATGCTCGTCCAGGCTGTCAACCAGGGTGAGATAGTCCTCCCATTTGGCGCCCCGGATCACCAGCCGCCGCTCGGCTTCGAGACGACTCCGGGCCGGTGCCTTCGGCCTCGCGACCGTGCTCATGGCATTACCCCTTCCACCGCTCTAGCACTCCCTTGACGATCGTTCGTAGCTTGGCTTCGGCCTGGTTGGCCACGGCGAGGATATCTTCGATTCGAACCGGTTCCAGCGCATCGGGAAGGCACATGTCGGTCGCGATCGTAAAGCCCAGCACCTTGAGTCCCGCGTGCACGGCGACCAGAACCTCGGGGACCGTGGACATTCCCACCACGTCGGCTCCGATCGCCCTGAGGAACCGATATTCGGCGCGGGTCTCGAGATTGGGACCGGTGACCGCTACATAGACACCGCGATGGGCCACAATGTTCTGGTCGAGAGCAACCTGGAGCGCGAGGTTTTGCAGTTCCCGGTCGTAAGGCTCGATCATGTCTGGAAATCGGGGGCCCAGCCGGTCATCGTTGGGACCGATCAGCGGGTTCACCCCCAGCAGGTTGATGTGATCCTCGATGACGATCAGGTCGCCCTTCTCGAAATGAGGATTGAGCCCGCCGCCAGCGTTGGAGACGATCAGCAGCCGGCAGCCCAGCTCCTTCATCACCCGGATCGGAAAGGTGACCTGGGACGGCGTGTATCCTTCGTACAGATGAAATCGCCCTTCCATCGCGACGATCGAGTGGCCGGCCAGGGTTCCACAGACAAGTTGACCCCTGTGGCTTTCCACCGTGGATCGCGGGAAGTAAGGGATCTCGGGGTAAGGAATCGATGCGGCGGCGGCGATTTCCCGGGCCAGCGCACCCAGGCCGGTACCCAGGACAAGACCGACAGTCGGGGTGCCGGACCAGCGGGACCGCACCGTCCGTGTCGCCTCCTGCACCTCCTCCCATTCATGATGAGTCATGGTCTTTCCTGCATCTGCGCCCGGACCCGGTCATGCGGGCGGTTATCCTCGAACCGTGGCGGAATCCCGCGGACCTCAATGGTCATCGTTTCCGGTCGCCAGTCTCGGAATCGCCGCGACCGGGTTGCTATCCGGGCCTGGAGCGGGATCAGACAAGGAATTCAAACCGCCTGAGGAGGCGAAGAAAGCGCGGGTCGCGGCGCAGCGTCTTGAGGTCGGGATCTTGCCTCAATCGTGCGACGTAGCGGTACCCCAACTCCAATGATCGCTGCAGGGCGGAGAAGGCCGGATCGATCATGCCCAGGACCGCGTAGGTGCACGAGAGGTTATACCAGGCGATCGCATCATCAGGAACCAGGCGGATCAAACGACAGTCGAGCTGGAGCGTCCGCGCATACTCTCCCCTGGCGGCAAAATTGTTCCCCTGGACCCTGAGGGCATCCACAAAAAAAGGATCCTGCTCGAGGACCCGCCCCAGGAAGTCAATCTCGAAGTCGCGCTGGGTTTGCTCACGCAATCTACGCGTGGAGATCTCGGAAGAAGGGCGTTCCGAAGCAGAATCGCCTGTTCGATCATATGACGAGCCCATTTAAGCGTGCTCCCTCCCGGCCGGCAAACCAGCGCCTCGACTCATACGGCCGTGACCGTGCGAGGAGGCTGATGCGGCGAGGCCTTAGAGAATAGCCGGAACGAGACTCAAGAGAATAGCCGGAACGAGACTCACCCCACAAGACGCAATCAGGCGCATGGACGGCGAGACTCTGCGATGCCCCTTGAGGTTATTATTTTAGTCGAAGCGGAATGAGCGAACCAGTCGGCCGAGACTCCGATCAAGAAAAACGCCAGGAGGGTGGACCGAACAGTCGGAATGATTCACCAGGTCGACTTCAGCCACCGGGCGCAGCAAATCGGGCAGGATGCATGGGAGCATGCGCGCCTGCCCGCGATGATCGCATCGTGTTCGCCAGGCACCCCGTTTTTGCTTTCTCCCCTATCCTACAGAGTCAACGAGGAGAGAGAGCGCGATGGAGCTCGAGTTCGCCGGGAATTCAGTCAATCTCTTCTTCATCCTCCAGTTCGTCGAATTCATCATCCTCGTCGTCGTCGAACTCTTCGTCCTCATCCTCATCAATGTCGATGTCTTCGATCTCCTCATCGATTTCATCGTCAAGTTCGTCGTCTTCCTCATCCTCGTCAAAGTCGTCGTCGATATTTTCTTCCTCGTCTTCGAAGTCGTCGAATTCCTCTTCCTCGTCGCCTTCGATTTCTTCTTCCTCGAATTCCTCCTCGCCGGGGTGGCGCGCGTCCAGGGTCGGGAGCGAGGTCGACCACTCGTCCCACGGTGCGTCGGGGCGAGTTGGGTCGTCAAGGGTCGCAAGTGATAGAGCACGGTCGAGCATGGAAGCAGTCCTCAGGCCAGGGGATTTTCGGGGTGAGTTCCCCGTATTCAAGAGTGTTTGCGATGGCCAGTCCTCGCCTTGGAGGATCCGAGGGCAGAGCCATAGTCCTAGCCAACGTGACGCATCATTGTCAAGTATCGAGATTTCCGGGTTGCGGCTGGTCGCCGCCGGGGCCGTTCGCGGCTCGGGAAGTCTCCTCGGGATCGCTCCCGAAGTTCCGCGGGCGGTTCGCTTTCTGGATTGGTCGGCATCCTGCTGTCGCCACCTTGAAAAGTCTTTCTTCTGGTCGCATTCCGTCGATCACGATCGGTCCCCGAATCGAACGGGTCTGGTGTTCGCGAATGTTGGCTTTGCCGTGGGAGTCCACCATCAAACGAGGCGAACACATTGCCGCGTCGCGGCGGAACGTGCGACGGCCTCGAGCAGGCGAACCGTGTCCAGCGCCTCTTCGGCGGGACAGCACAGCGGTGTGCCGCGGATCAGTGCGGCCACAAAATTACCGTCGATCGACTCCGGCTGCTCCGGCAGAGCGATCTGGCGGCGGGAACTTCCGGTCTCGTCATCCAGTTCCAGGATCTGGTCGGTAACGCGGATCCGCCCGCGTTCACCGAAGAAATTCAGTTCAAAGAGAGATTCGGGAGACACGCCCGATACCGCCAGGGTCACGAGTGTCCCGTCCTTCAGGCGGAGTGCGGCGGCCGTGACCAGGTCGAGCCCGGACTCGAGCATGCTCTGAATGGCACAGACCTCTTGGGCCGCCTGGCCCGTGGTCCATAAGAGAGCGTCGATCAGGTGGTCGCCCGCATCCGCCAGCACGCCGCCACCTGCCATTTTGGGGTCGGATCTCCAGCTCTTCTCCGCTCCTTCTTGGACTGCCAGCCAGGGCCGGGCAAGGGCGGCTGTGACCATTCGAAGCGGCCCGATTGTTGCCTCTTGCAAGTGGCGGCGCGCTGCCGCCAGGCGGGGGCAAAGCCGGTACTGATGTCCGACCGCGACCTTGAGCGAACGTCCCCGAGCCAGGCCCACGATATCCGAGGCTTCCTGGACGTTGGTCGAGAGTGGCTTCTCGATGAACACATGGCTACCGGCTTGAAGGGCGTCCATCGCCAACCGGTAGTGCCAGAAGTGCGGGGTGAAGATGCACAGCGCGTCGGGGCCCAGCCGCCGCAGCAACTCGCGGTGGTCGGTGAAAACGCCGGCCGGAGCCCGCCTTGGACCAGCCGCCTGGTCGATTTTCGAGGCGAGCGACTCCGCGCACGACCGATCCGAGTCGGCACAGCCGACGACCGTGACCTCGGCCAGTGCAACGAGCCGATCCAGATGGATCCGCGCTGCTTTACCGCAACCGGCAATCCCGATCCTTAGCACCGAACCTCCCGTGATCCGTTCGACCCGCTCCGAAGCCTCGTGCGGCGAACTCAATCGACCGCTCGCACCCCATTTTGTACCGACCCGATCGGCGTCCAAGCCCCGCGCCTTATCCCAGCAATATGTCCGTCGCACGTCAAGAGTTTATAGCCCATGTCAAGGCCCATTTTTGTTTTCCTGGGAAGGCCTTCCACCCACCCTCAAATCCAGTCCCTCCGCGTACAACCCTCGGGCCTGCCCGGGCAGCGTTTCAACCCGATTCTCGAACCCTCGCCTGACCATCCTGTACGGTTGCAAACCTCCGCCTTGACGCGAACCCGGAAGCCCGTTTATCGTGTCCGTAAGCAAGAGTGATGGTGGCTGTGGCCTAGCGGTTAAGGCACCAGATTGTGGATCTGGATATCGCGGGTTCGAATCCCGTCAGCCACCCTTTCGACATTTCTCCGACCAGGCTCATCGACCTGCGCGTTGTTGAGTGCGATCTCAGTGAATCGTCGGGGGCCGCCGTCGATGCCGCTTTTCACCTGCACTGGACGAACGTCCGGTAGAGATTAGTAGAGGTTTTGGGCGATCATCGCGGTTCGGCGCCGATGGTCGCAGAGGTCGGTCGGGTCAGAAGACCAAATGCCCGAACCAGTTAGTACAAGACCAGGGTCACCTTAAGTGGACATGCGTGCGGTAGAGAAGCCGAACGAAATCGGAGTTCACGGAGCCATCAACGCCCGCCCAGCAAGGGTCGCCATGGCTGCCACCACTTTCTGGCACAAAGAAAATGGCGTTACACCGTGCGGCGCGGGCCCGTTCGTGCTTTCCAGCCTGACAAGGTTCAGAGTCAGGCTGGAAAGCCTGACCTACAGGCGTTTCTTTCGTGCCGGGCTAGTCCTGAATCAAGCGTGATATATAACCCGGAGGGCAAGATTTCTCAAGAAAAGCTTGAAAACCCCGCAGGTTTTTGGAATAATGTAGAAGAGAACACGGTCTCATTATTCCAAAACAAG
>JBEKTN010000324.1:0-9983 GCA_049516015.1 Isosphaeraceae bacterium
CGAACGCGCGGCGGAGATCCTTGGGGCCGCCCGCTGAACTCATCTGTTCATAACATCGTTTCCGAAGGTGCCACCAGCACAAGATCATCGCTTTGAGGGAAATCCCCAGGCTCTCGAACCACGCTCGAAATCCATGCGGCACCGTCGCCCAAGACCAGCAACCGACGCTCGCCGCTGAGAACCTCCAACTGCAGCAATAGGGCCGACACTTGCAACCACAGGCCCTCCGCCGTGGCTTCCGCGAACACGTATCGCAACCCGGCCACCAGAACCACTGCCGTGTACGTCCACACCTCTTTGCGACCCGTCGACGGTTGGGCCTTGGTCTTGACCTCATCGGGCTCGACGATCACGAATCCCTCATCCACCGCGCGGGGTTCGTCCTTGGCCACCGGAAACGCCGGCTCACATCCGGGAAAGCCCGTCGCCACCCACTCGGCCTGGGTCTGTTCCCACTCGGCCTGGGCTTCCTCCGAGTCGTCGAACGGTGGGTCGTCATCGAGGAACCCTGTCACGGCGTTGGGGTCGGCAGCCGCGGGACCGAGTAAGGCCAACTGGGCCTCAGACGCTTCGTCCAGGATCGCGCGGGCGCACTCGCGCTGCGCGAGGATCAACTGCTTGCCCTCCCGATGCACGATGTCGATGACCGTGCTCCGCCCCAGCAGACTCTCGTCCCCAGCGGACTGGCAGACGTCGGCGCGGCTCTTTCCCGCGGATCGATCGCTCATCTGATCACAGACCGCGTCCCGGAGATTCTCGGTGATGGCGAGTTGGTGGGATGTGTTCCAGACGGTCGCCGATGGTATTTCGATCGTGCCGTCATGGTTGTGGCTGATCCGCGACCGCTGAACGGTGACCTCGCCGAAGGTCGTCTTGAAGGTGTAGGGACATGTCCCCCGGCGCTGGATGCCGGCGCCGCCTTTGCCGCGCCGCTGCTGCAGGACCAGTTCTTGGTCGGCCTTCTCGATCAGGACTTGGAAGAGTCGGCGCTGGACTTCGAGACCGGCCTGATGAACGTACGCCTCGATCTGGTCGGGGAGATGCTCGTCCTGTTGTGGTATGAGCAAGGATACCTCCAGCACAGTCCGAGGGAGAAAGCCTGACCGTCATGGTTGACGGATCCGAGGGTGATGGTAGTCTGAAGGCCGTCGGTGGCACGCATGGTGTGTCTCCATACTGCTACAATGGGGGTCCATCCTGCGTGCTTTTTAATCGATCGGGCGGGGAAAGTCACTACCCCGGAGCGGAATCTCGCCGGAAAACACTCCTCCCATCTTGTGTTTTCTCCTTTTTGTCGCGCACCAACTGGCGAGCGCCAGGAAAATAAGGTAGGCGCTCGCCAGTTGGTGCGCGCGTCTGGGTAGGTTGCAGCGGTTGCGCACCGTAAAATGGGCCACCCGCCCCCCGTCCTGGCGCACCAACTGGCGAGCGCTTACGAAGTTTCTTGAGGTTCTCACGGGCGTCGGTTGCTCCCCCTAGCCATTCGCGGCTTGAACCAGGTACCTCGAAGGCTGGTTCAGGCCATCCTGGCATCGGTGGCAGCCCGGAACATAGCTTTTCTTAGCATGTTGACCCCTGCCGGGTAGGGAGTGCTGTAACCAGCTCGGCGCGCGGCATCGACGGCGGACACCGCCCTGTTCGGCGACGCTCGGAAAATGGAACGGCCTGTCAATCAAGCCGGAAGGAGCTTGCCCCGGGCTTGACCGGCAATGACTTGCGGCGTATCGTACGGCCGGAATTGCTTCCGGATGGAAGTTCGGCTCGAGACGGAGGCCGGGAAAGCCACGCGCCGGGTATTGCAACGCCAGTTCCGGCAATCGCTTGAGAGCCACACGACGATCCCGGTCGAGCGCCCGGTCGCTGAGTCGAATGTCGTCGCCAGTCCGAGGGATGGAACCCTTGACGATCGACCGCACCCACATCCTGGTGCTCAACTACAACGGCCGGGACCTCCTTACCGAGTGTCTGCCCTCGATCACCCTTGCGGCCGCGCGATCCGCGGTGCCATGCGGCGTGACCGTGGTCGATAACGAGTCGACGGACGGCTCCGCCGAGCTGGTGTCGCAACGCTGGCCCGGGGTACGGGTCGTGCGCGAGCAGAACCGCGGACTGGCCTCCTTCAACCGGGTCTTGACGGCGTTCGACGAGCCGGTCGTTCTGCTCTTGAACAATGACGTGAAGCTGGCCCCCAGCGCGGTGGGTCCCCTGCTCAGGGTGTTCGAGAACCACGACGACGCGTTGTTCTCGGCACCGCTTTGCTGGTCGTTCGACGGCCGTGAGTACGAGGGGATGAGAACCAGGGTGCGGTCGAAATTCGGGCTGGTCCAGGGGATGTGCCGGGTTCCTGGCCACGAGCGCGTGCTGGACCGGGCCGACCTGACGGCGTCCGCGGGTCCCGTGCTTGCCGTCGACCGCCGCAAGTTCCTCGCGCTTGGCGGGTACGATCCCGTCTACTTCCCGGGACGGATCGAGGATCTCGACCTGGGCTTTCGCGGCTGGATGGCCGGCCTCAAAGGGTATTACGAGCCCAGATCCGTCGCCTACCATCGGGGCTTTGGCACCTTCGGGCCGGAAATGGGAATCGAGCGCTGCGACGCGCTGGCGATCCGCAACAGCTTCCTGTTCGCGTGGAAGAACCTGAGGGGATTCCGGCTGGTCGCACACCTCTTCTGGGTGCCCGTGCGGCTGGGATACTGGCTGCTGCGTGGGCGGATCGATCTGGCTGTCAGCCTGGCTGCCGCGGTGCGGCGGTTTGCCGCGGTCGGCCCGGCGTGGCAGCCGCCGACAGTGGGCGAGGGATCCTGGACCGCGCGGCAGGAAGCGTTCTTTCGCAGGTTTCCATGGTAGTAAAAAGCCTTGCGGCGCCGCGTTGCGAAGGAGTCGCTCGCGGCCGTCGCTCTTGCTGAGAGTTCGGAACCCGCGGGGAGGCGATCCATGTCTTCGCCGGCTCTCCACCTGGTGATCGACGCCCGGCCCCGCGGACCGCGAGGCCTGCTGGCGACCGAGATCCTGCTGGGTCGTCCCGTGCTGAGCCACCTGGTCGAGCAGGCGCTCACGGTGGGATCTCCGGGCGGTCCGATCGCAGTTCATGCCCGGGAGGACGAGCATGCCCTGCTCCAGGGGCTGATGGCCGATCACGTCGCGAACCGGGTCATGTTCTTCACGGGGCCGCCCCAGGCCGGAGCCGCCATCATGCGGACCGACCGGCTTTATGATCTCCGCCGCCTGCGCCGGGCCGTTCGCTGTGGGGGCGACCCCGAGACCGCCGTGATCTGGAGGCTCGATCGAGCAAGTTCGCTAGCGACGGCCGAGGACGAGCTGAAACGGCGCCTGACTTATCAGCCCCTGGGGCGGTTCTGGGCATTCTCTCTTGCCGAGCGTCTGGCCGCGACGCTCGAGGGCACCGGCGTGCGTCCCAACCAGCTCACCCTCGCGGCCGCCGCACTCATGCTCACCGCCTCGGCAATCGTGGCTTGCGGCGGCCCGGGATACCTGCCATCGATCGCGGCCGCGCTGGCCCTGGCCGCGGCCCTGGTGCTCGACACCGCCGATGGCCGCCTGGCCAGGCTTCAGGGGACGAGCTCGGCCTTCGGCCGCTGGCTGGACCACGTGCTCGACGAGCTCGCCGACGTGGCTCTGCACGCTGCGATCGCCTGGTCGGTCTTCCAGTCCAGCCGGCAGCCTTACTGGCTGGCCATCGGCATGCTTTATCTCGGCGGCAAATACGTGTTCATGATCCAGTCGCTCACCGGCCTTGAGTTTGCAGAAGATAAGCAATGGGAGGGGAAGGCGAAGAGTGAGGGCGAAGCTGCTCTCCAGCCTGACGCAGGACGGGCCCGATCTGAGCGACGCCCTGCTCTCCTGTCCGCCCTGGCCAGAGCGCCGAGGAAGCTCGTCGCTGCCGTCGGTCACGCCGACCTGCGCTGGCATCTCTGGATCGTGCTTGCGCTCCTCGGCCGGCTTGACCTGGCCCTGGCGGTCTATGCCGTTTACTTTCCGCTGCGAGCGATCGCGGGCGTGGTGAGGAAGGCGGTGGCCTATGCTTGAGCCTCGCCTGTCGGTCCTGGTCGTGGCCCGCAACGAGGAGAAGAACCTCGCGGCCTGCCTGAATTCCGCCCGGTTCGCCGCTGAACGGGTCGTCGTGGTGGATGATTCCAGTGAGGACGCCACGCTCGAGATCGCCCGGCGTCTGGCCGACGTGGTCTCGGTTCGGGCATTCGACAATTTCGCGAATCAGCGTAACGCCGCGCTGGCCCTGGCCTCGGCCGACTGGGTGCTCTCGATTGATGCCGATGAACGCGTCACGCCGGAGCTGGCCGCCGAAATTCGCCAGTGGCTCGCCGCTTCCTCGAACACCTGCGTCGGCTTCCGCGTGCCGATCAAGAGCGAGATCCTGGGCCGGCCGTTCGGCTTTTCGGGAACGCAGCAGGACCTCCCGCTACGGCTTTTCCGGCGTGATCGCGGGCGCTGGACCGGCCTGGTGCACGAGACCGTGGCGATCGCAGGCCCGATCGGCCGGATGGAGCAGTTTCTCGAGCATCGCACGTTGCCGAGCATCCGTGTCTTCTTGGGCAAGATCGACCATTACACGACGCTCGAGGCCTGCGATCTGCACCAATCGGGACGGCGGTTTCGAACCAGCGACGTGGCCCTGCGGCCGATCTGGACATTTCTCAAGCTCTACCTCGGGAAGCAAGGGTTTCGCGACGGCCTCGAGGGCTTGATGTTCTGCGCCCTGTCGGCAGTTTCGGTCGCCGTGCGGAGCTGGAAGCTGCGCGAGCTCTGGCTGGCGAGGAGGGCATCATGATCGCGACTCATGAGGCCGAGGTGGCGTTCCGGTTCGATTCTCTGCATCGGCGGTTCAAGCCGTCGCTTGCCGGGGCCGACTACCGCTTGCGGGGAATCGTGGACGCACTGGAGCCCCTCCTGGGCAAGCGGATTCTCGACCTTGGTTGCGGCAAAGGGCGGTTCGCACGGGCCCTGCAGGCTCTAGGAGCCCAGGTGGTGGGGCTCGACCTCTCGGCGGCGATGCTGGCCGAGGCGACGGGGGTGCCGCGAGTGCGGGCGACGGCCCGCAGGCTTCCCTTCGGCCCGCGGACATTCGACGCGATCATCGCGATCGAGGTGTTCGAGCATCTGGATCCGCGGTCGCGAGACCTCGTTTGCGACGAGTCGCGGCGGGTGCTCCGCCGCGGCGGGGTCCTGGCGATCGTGGACAAGAACATCGCCGCGCTCGACGCGCAGCGGCCCTGGCTGCCCAGCGCCCTGGTGAAGCGGATTGACGAATATCGCGGCCGCTGGATGTATCCTGCCCGGGGCTTGGTGCGCGAGCGCTGGTTCTGGCCCTCCGGGTTCCAGGCCGAGCTGGCGCGCAGGTTCAAGGACGTCCGGATCGTTCGACTGCTCGCGCCGGCCGAGGAAAGGACATGGCTCTTCCGCCGGCTGCCGGCGGCACGGCTGATGACCCTCTGGTCGGCCCGGGTTCCAGGAGGTGACCATGTCTGATCTCTATCGCCCGGTTCTGGCTCCTCTGCCGCTCTTGCTCTGGCGAACGCCGCCGGGCCTGGAGCTGATACTGACCCAGGAAGGCATCGCTCACGAAGCAGTCCGCGATGCGCATCCATTTGCCTTTCGCAGAGGCCGTTTTGTCCTCTACGACGGCCGGCAGGTCGCGGCAAGCAGCCTGAAGACGCTGCTGACCGGCGAGCATGTCGCCATCGACATCGACCTGCTGCGGCGCGACGAGCCCGTCGATCCGTTCCAGGCACTCATCGATCACCAGAATGCCCGGGCGATCTGGAGGGTCCGCAAGTGGAACCTGAGCGAGCGCGTGTCGCGCCAGCCCAAGGCCTGGATCCGCCGCCGCCTGATGGGCGCTCTGCGCCAGCAGGTGCTCGCCGCCGGGGGAATCTGGATCAGGCTGGCCCCGTTCCCCTACCCCTTTCGTTCGGCCTTCAACTTCCGGGTCGATCTCGATGAGCCGGTCCCCGAGGATTACCACCGGTTCGCCCTGACAGGGAACCTGCTGGCAGACTGCTGCACTCATTTCGTCAGCACTCACGCCTACGAGCACGAAGCCGAGGTTCTGAGCGACCTGCGCCGCCACGACACCCAATCGCACGGTCATTTTCACTACGTTTATCGCGATCCCGAGGCTAATTTTCGCAACCTGGAACGTGCGGATCGGGTGCTTCGCGACGCGGGCTTCGCGCCGGCAGGCTTCGCCGCGCCCCATGGGCGCTGGAACCCCGGCCTGGATGACGCCGTCGAGGCGCTGGGCTACGAATACTCGTCGGATTTTCAGCTCGACTACGACGACTTTCCCTTCTTCCCGTGGAAAGGCGATCGGTTCTCCCGGGTCTTGCAACTTCCGGTGCACCCGGTCTGCGAGGGGCTTTTTCTCGACGCCGGGGTGCAGGACAGCGGGGTCGTCGCGGACTACTTGAGCAGAATCGTTGAGGCGAAGATCGCCTGCGGCGAGCCGGCCCTGGTGTACGGCCATCCCGAACGCCGCCTGGGCAAGATGCCCGAGATCCTGATCGCCCTGCACCGCCTGCTGGGGAGGCAGTCTCTGGTCTGGCGGGCCACCATGACCGAACTGGCCCGGTGGTGGCGCTGGCGTTCCAGCCGCAGGTACATGGTGCTCCCCCGCGAGGGCAACCGCTTCGAGGTCCAGTTCGACGAGTGGGACACGGAATACCCTCTGGCAATGGAGATCCAGCGCGGCTGCTTCTGCTGCTCGCTGCCAGTTTCGAGTTCCCGTACGGTCATCGAGGTTGAAGAGCTGGTTTACGAGCGGCGCGAGGCTCCCAGGGACCCGGTTGTCGTGGCTCCCTTGATCGACCATCGCCATCCTGGTTTGAAGGCCGCCGTGCGTCAGGCGCTGGACTGGGAGACGGTGACACCGATTCATGAGCTTTCGGCCGCGTCGCTTGCCGGCAGGCTGAAAAAGGGACTGCGCTGGTGGAAGCTCCAGCAAACGGGGACCGGCTGATGACTGCTCACGCCGTCCCAGCCCGAGGATCCATGGAGACCAGCGCGTCCTGGCTGAGGTCGCGCTGTCAGGGTCCGTGCCGCAAGGGTTCGGTGCTGCTGCACGCCCCTTCGTTTGCGTTCCAGGCTCCCGGCGGGGGAGAGAACCAGCTCATCCAGACGGCCCGTCACCTCGAGGCGATGGGCCTTCCCGTTCGTCCCTTCTGTGCCTGGACCGACCGGCTGGAACGGGCGCGCTTGCTCCATCTCTTCGGGATGTCTCGCGAGGGTCTGGAGCTGGCAAGACGGGCAAAGGCCCGAGGAACACCGGTGGTGCTCTCGCCGATTTGCTGGTTCCAGCCAGGCGCCCTGTGGAGCCTGGAGCGGAGCTGGACGCGCAAGGTCGGCAGCCTGGCGGCCTGGTCGCTCCGCCGGCTCTGCCCCATCCTGCCGGGTTGGAGGCGCGAGCTGCTGGCGCTCTGCGACCGGATCCTGCCCAGCTCGCACGCCGAGGCGCGGCAGCTCACCGCCCTCTTCGGCGTGAATCCAGAACGGATCGCGGTTGTTCCCAACGGCGTTCTGAGCACGTTTCGTGGGGCCTGTCCCGCACTCTTTCGCGAGCGGTTCGGCGCCGGCGAGTTCGCCCTCTTCGTGGGTCGGGTCGAGCCGCGCAAGAATACACTGGGCGTGATCCGCGCCGTGCGGGCGCTCAAGTTGCGCCTGGTCGTTCTGGGAGCAGCCCCGCCGGAGTGCGGCACCTACCTCGAGCGGTGTCGGGCGGAAGGGGGCGATGCCGTTGCGTGGCTGGCAGCGACAGACCATGAAGATCCGCTCCTGGCATCGGCCTACGCCGCGGCGCGCGTGCTGGCGCTGCCAAGCTGGTTCGAAACGCCCGGACTTGCGGCGCTCGAGGCCGCGCTGGCGGGTACAGCGGTGGTGATCACACCCTTCGGCTCGACGAGGGAGTACTTCGGCGATCGCGTTGTGTACGCACGTCCGGATCGGTTGGGTGAGATCAAGAGCGCCATGGCGCGCGGCTGGTCCGCAGGCCCCGATCCTCGTCTGGCGGGATTTGTCGCCGCGCATTATCTTTGGCCGCGCGTCGCGTACAGAACGGCGGAGGTGTATGACCAGGTCGCCAGGCAGTCCTAGACCGGTGAGTACGGGACGATACCGCTACAGCAAGCTGCGGTGGCGGGTGATCGTGCACGCGCTGGACGCGGTCGGAACCGTGGCGATGGCGGCCTGGCGCAGGGTCCGGGCAGCTCGCCCAGTCACCGCGCCGCGGCGGATTCTGATCGTGCAACTCGATCACCTGGGCGACTCGGTGCTCACCAGTCCGCTGGTCGCCCGGCTGCGCACGGCCTATCCGGCGGCGACCATCGACGTGCTGGCCTCACCGAGCAATCACGAGGTATTCGAGGCCGACCCTGGCGTGGACCAGGTGCGGATCGCCGACCGGACCTGGTTCGAGCGGCACCCCAACCGCTGGGGTCTGCTCGGCGAGGTCTGGCGGCTGGGTCGGTCGATCCGGAGCGCGAAGTACGACCTTGGAATCGACGTCCGGGGCGATGTGCTGTCCGTTCTGGTCCTGGCCCTGGGGGGAATTCCGAGGCGGGTGGGATGGGCCATGGGCGGTGGCGCGTTCCTGCTCACTGACATCGGGGACTGGGTTCGCGGCCGTCACGAGGTTCGCGCGCGGCTGGCCCTCCTGGACCCGCTGGGCATTGCCCCCGACGATTCGCCGCGGGTCGAGGTCCATGTGAATGATCAGGATCGGGCAACAGTGGCTCGCTGCCTGTCCGAGGCCTGGCCCAGGAAGACGACTCGACGGCACCATGTCCCCGTCGGTACCGGCTGGCGGCGCGGTGCCGGCGATCGCCGCGAGCTGCGATTCTCCGCCTCCCGGGGACGGCCCCGGGACGCCGATCCCGACCGGCTGCACGCAGGTCGGTTCGGCCCTCTTCCCCCTCTTCTGGCGGTCCATCTTGGTGCCGGCACGGCGGCCAAGCGCTGGCCCCACCGGCACTGGAACACGCTCGTCCAGCGATTCCTTCAAGATGGCTGGCGCGTGGTCGTCGTGGGCGGGCCGGAAGACCCGCCCGCTGCCCTTGTGCTCCCTGTTCACGGGCGGCTGCGCGACTGGACCGGCCGGCTCACGGTCACTCAGACCACGGCCCTGCTGGAACGGGCCGACCTGTTCATCGGCGCCGATTCCGGGCCGGCCCACCTGGCCGCGTCGGCCAGCACACTGTCGGTGATCCTCTTCAGTGGAACCAACCAGCCGCACCAATGGCGGCCCTGGTCCAGGCACTCCCTGATCCTGCGCCACCGCGTTCCCTGCCAGCCCTGCCACCAGAAGGTCTGCCCGCTGGCCGACCATCCCTGCATGTCGGCCCTCGAACCCGATCGCGTCTTCCGCGCGGCCAGGCGTTGCTGGGCCCGCTTCCATCAGTCCGAGTCGCCGCATAACCCGATCTGATCCGGGAGGTCGCTCAAGCGAGGGTCTTCATGATGGCACGTCAGAGGCCGTACTCACCCGCGAATCCCGTCGACTTACCCTCCAGTCCCAAGCCTGCCTCCGTGGGCAAGCATCCCGTGCCGCCTGCGCGTTGTGGGTTGCTCGGAGAATTACGGGACTGGTTGATCGTGGTCTGGGTGCTGTGGTGGTCCTGGGCTTACGTGCAGGTCGCCCTGGCGCAGCGTTTTCCGCAGTTGCTGGGCTGGACGCGAACACTATGGTGATCGTGACCCACCCTGGGGTGATGAACGCCGATTTTCGCGGAGGCGCAATTTGCCTTTTTCGCACTCATTTTCTTGGGTGGTCAGGCCGGTTTTTCCACGGCTGCGATGGCTCGTTCCCCGGAACCCGCGCGCCTGGTCCAGCAGCCGGATCTGGAGAACCACTGGGTACCGATGCGGAACCGGGCCCTTCCCTCAGTGATGGCGTTCGTGGCCCAAGCCACCCACCCGGCGGGTGCTCTGTTACGCGACCGCCAAGCTGCTGCGTG
>JBEKTN010000325.1:0-9936 GCA_049516015.1 Isosphaeraceae bacterium
ACGTAACGACGACGGATCGCGCGGGTCGCGAATTCATGAGATGAGGAACCGGGTGCGCGTGATGTGCAAGCCCGGATCTGAGGGGGGCCTGGGTGGGCAACCACCCAGGCCTACCCGGCCCCTGGCCTGGGTTGTCGGGATACGCGCTCGATCTCCGCGCGCCGACGGGCGAAGATTGGACTTGCGCATAGGAACTGAGCTGTAAAGGTGTACCGCACATCTGCCTCCACCGTCATCGTCGCCACCTCACGAAGATAAGGAGACGAAAGTCGTTTTTGGGCTCATCGTACGGGCTGAGGATGGCGACAGTCGCTGCGACAGTCAAGAAAAGGACTCCCGTCCCTTTACCGCTCCACGCCCTGCCTTTTCATCGGCAGGTGTCCAGTGCTATCATAAATAGCAACTCGATGAAGGTTTGATGTTCCGGCGGAGCCTGACGACCATGAGAACGCCGACGGCATTTGTGTCCTATTCGTGGGACAGCGAGGATCACAATGCCTGGGTAAGAGACCTTGCCGCTAAGCTGAGGAACGACGGCGTATATGTGAGGTTAGACCGCTGGGAACTGAAACCGGGCGATCAACTCCCCAGTTTCATGGAGACCTCCGTTCGCGAGAACGACTTCGTGCTTATCGTCTGTACGCCGAACTACAAAGCAAAGTCGGATCACCGCGAAGGTGGCGTTGGCTACGAGGGGGATATCATGACCGGGGAAGCATTCTCCGGGAAAGACCCTCGCAAATTCATCCCCGTCTTGCGGGCGGGCACCTGGCAGGAGTCATCTCCGTCTTGGCTGCTCGGCAAGTACGGCGTCGATCTCCGCCGGGACCCTTGCTCAGCGGACCAATACAAAGACCTACTGAACACTCTCCACGGTACGAGAGAGCAGGCACCACCCATCGGCGTCCGACCGCTAGAAAACAGTGCCAGACCGGCACATGATACTTCACAGAAATTCCTTTCGCCCGAAACAGCAGCGATTCTTTTAGAGGCCGCGACAGGCGACGGGCTGATCATAGCATTCGAGTCTGACGAAGGCCTCGCCGTCATCGCGGGCGATAGGAGATTCGATGAGCCCGGCAATCCTCGGTCCGATTCAAGGCTGAGGGACACTCTGCGAAGGCTGATCGCGTCTGGGTACGCTGAACAAGACTCCGAGTCCTCACTCAGGATTACCAAGCAGGGCTTTGCATATGCTGACAGCCTCGAACCCCGAAAGGCTGCTAGCGGTTCCTCCCCGTCATTTGGTTCGGGACCGATCAAGATCACCGGGATCATCGCCAACGAAGTAGGCACCCCCCGGAACGATGGCACGCAAGGCAGTGCCCTTTACGCTGTCCCCTTTCAGCTCTCACGCCGTCCATCGCCCGAATGGGCACAGTCCTTCGTTCAGACATGGGAGAGGCCCCCGAGTTCGGCGACCAGACATCGACCACGGATCGCGAGGGTCGAAGGCGACCGGATCATCCTCGACCGCACGACGGTCGACGAGGTTGCGGACGTCCACCGCGACACTCTCGTGGCCGTGGTCGAAAAGGTGAATCGGGACATCGAGGATTGGGAGCGGCAACGACGGCGTTCGGAAGAAGAAGAGGCCGAGAGGCGACGCCAGCACAAGCAGTCTGTCGAGGAAGCGGCAGAGCGGATCAGGTTCGATTGATGTCACATAGTTCCGGGGACACCAACACAAAAGGAGACATCCTTAATTATTGCGGCAAGATGCCCAGTCTGAGGAGAGCCGGTTTACCTGGATCGTTCAACTTACCACAATAATTACGAATGTTCCTTTCGCCTACCCACTTACATGAGGAAGTGAGATGCAGACTGTACTGTACATTGCCTGTATATATTCAGCAATCGGAAGTCTTTGGATCCTGGCTTCTGCCATTTCGGACTTAAATCTCGCCGCTTCACTGAGCGGACTTATTCGGCCGCGATTACGTGGCTGGCCGGGGGCCGATGAAGGTTCCGAGTCGGACCGCAGGCTACTTGAGGAGCTTCATTCAGAAACGCTATATTATCATAGAAATCGAGCCTGGTACAACTTTTTTCTCGGAAGCAGTTACAGAGCATATTATCTCAGACAGATTGAAAGATTATTAATTGAGACCGAATTTGGAGAGCGGCACAGATTAAAACGCGAAAATGCATACCGGATTAACGAGTTGATCGAGCGGTTCCGCGCCGGAGCATTGACCAGGATTGGCGCGTCAGTCTTCTTGTGGCTCGCCGCTAGCTTCGGGACCGTCTTCGCGTCGTCCCCGCTGGCGGCCCCCCTGCCGGTGACACCGGGTATTCATCAAGAGTCGGATCGGTTATATCCCCACGATTCGGCCGCCGAACTGGCTGATCAACCAGGATCATACACCGTAAAGGTCTTTTACGCTACAGACCGTTTGCCTGCAGCGGCGGCCGACATCCCCGCTAGACGCGGCGCGGCCGATATGTTCTTCAACGGACTCAAAGCCTTAATGGTTATGCTGCTTGTTCTCGGTGTGGCTAGTGCTCTGAGGTGGCTGGACAACGGCGGTTATTTCCAGAAACTGCCTTATAAGTTTATGAATCGCGGGGTTCTTGCGCTGTCGTGGGTCTCCGGCGCGTTGATCATTGTCTTTTGGGTCTGGTCCGCCTCCCTGGCCATGTGGGGGCCAACCAAGGTCAAATCGCTGTCTCGGTCGTATAACTCAGAGCGCAACTCGACTGATAGCCCAATGAAATATGGCGTCTGCCGCGTGACCGTACCGAGGGACCACAAGATCGGAGCGCTTGAGAGCCCCTCGATCTTCCGATTCCGGTATGCTGAGGACCCGAGAAAGGACGTGGTGCTGCAGCAGGTTGAGGAGGTTGTGCCCGGGGAGTTCCTAAGGCTCATCCGCGCAACAATCAACGATGAATTTAAGAATAAGGGATTACGGGAAGCCTTCGTCTTCGTGCATGGGTTCAACGTGTCGTTCGAGGATGCCGCTCGCCGGACAGCACAACTCGCCTATGATCTTGAGTTCAAAGGGGCTCCGATCTTCTTTGGCTGGCCGTCCCAAGGGCAGTTTCTCGCCTATACTGTAGACGAGACGAATGTCGAGTGGTCGATCCCACATCTGGAGGGCTTCTTGGGGGATATTGCCGCACGATCTGGAGCGACTCGGGTGTATCTGATCGCCCATAGTATGGGAAACCGTTGCCTGGCCAATGCGCTACGCCGATTGAAAACCACGTCGGAGGCGCCAAGTGTCTTCCAAGAAGTGGTCCTGACGGCCCCCGATATTGACGCCGACACGTTTCAGACGGATATAGCACCGGCCATCTTGCCGAATGCACGTCGGATCACCCTTTATGCCTCATCTAAGGATAAAGCATTGACACTCTCGAAATCGCTTCACAAATACCGCCGTGCTGGGGATACCGAAGGGGAAGTTGTAGTGTTACCGCCGATGGAGACTGTCGACGTCTCGTCAGTAGACACAAGCTTTGATGGGCATTCATACTACGGCGACAACAGTGCCGTCATTTCCGACCTGTTCTATCTAATCCATGATGGAAAGCCGGCTGCCGACCGTTTCGGGATGAAACGCGTCGACAGCCGGGGCAAGGCATATTGGGTCTTCTTGCAAAGACGTTGAGCAGTGATCAGTGGAGATACCGTTTAAGTTACAATTCGCATAAGCGAAAGCTCTTTGAGAGGCCAAATCAGGACAGAAAAAGTGACAGCCACCAAAGTGACAAAGCTGGGATATCTTGGTAAAAAGCCGTGAATGTCACGACCGTGGCTTCGCGGGGTCTGACCCCAGGGGACCGCGAGGTCTGACCCCAGGGGACCGCGACTCGACGTTCGATTGACCCGATGCGGAAAACCCTGGAGAATATCAAGAGTACCGGCCACTGCTCTCCTGAGGGGTTCTGCCATGCCTTCGCCCTTTCCTGGAATGGACCCATACCTGGAAAAGGAAAGGAGACAGCCACCAAATTTGTCAGTCGCGGCCGGGAAGGGAGCCGCTTTCGCGGGCCAAAGCGAGCCAGCTATCGGGCCGCAGAATCGCGATCTTTCGTGGGAATGCTGAGATCCGCTCCACCAAAGACGCGATTGGCGCGGAGTGGGCGGTGGGGATGGCCTCCAGCGGCGACGGTTGCGCTCACTTCAGAGCCATCCATAGAGCGGACGTGAAAAGGCCGATGGAACCTGGATCGACGGATGGCGCTGATGCCAGCGCATGATTCACAGAGCCCGGAGTAAGCGTCGGCCACCGGATGGCCGGAACCTGCGCGAAGCGAATGTTGCGCAGGGCTTTGACGCCGGCGCAAGGCGTCCGCAGCCGCTGGGCTAGAGTTCCGGGGACACCATACCTAACTCCGAAAAATTAAGTATGGTGTCCTTGCGTCAGGTAAGCTTTGGAAAGGAGGAAGAGACTCGAACTCTGAAACCTTTCGCTGAAACCCTGCGGGTACGAATCCCGCCTGGCAAAGCTGGACCAGCAGCCAGAAGCGAGTCTTGCGAGGTGAAAACGTGACAGCCACCAAATTGACAAAGCTGGGATATCTTGGTAAAAAGCCGTGAATGTCACGACCGTGGCTTCGCGGGGTCAGACCTCAGGGGGCCGCGACTCGACGTTCGATTGACCCGATGCGAAAAACCCTGGAGAATATCAAGAGAATCGGCCACTGCTCTCCTGACGGGTTCTGCCATGCCCTCGCCCTTTCCCGGAATGGACCCATACCTGGAGCGATCGCGATGGTTTCGCGGGCTGCACAACAACCTGATCACTCTCATTCGGGCGGCAATTCAGCCACTGCTCCCCTTGCCCTATTTTGCGCTGACGGGCGAGCTGATCTGGATGGAGGGATCTGAACGGTACGTCGACGCCGATGTCGATGTGCTTCGACGGGTTCCAGCCGGCCCCCGCGAGGCAGTGGAAAGCGGCGAGGAAGGTGGCGTGGCTACGCTGATCGCCGAAGCCGAGGAAGAGCCGGTCATCGTGGCGGTCACCCAGCCACCTCAAGAGGAGCGAACCGAACCGTACCTCGAGATCTACGCCCGTCGCGAGGGTGAGGACCGCCTGGTGACCTCGATCGAAGTTCTCAGCCTGACCAACAAGACCCTTGGTAGTGAAGGACGGCAAAAGTACCTGGAGAAACAGCAAGAGATCCTCAGCGGGCAAGTCAATCTCGTCGAGATCGATCTGCTGCGTGGCGGGGCTCACTCGTCGGCCGTCCCCCTCTGGCTGGCGAGGGAGAAGGCGGGGCCCTTCGACTATCACGTCTCGGTTCGCCGATTTGACCGGCCCGGAGAATTTCTCGTGTATCCCATCCCCCTCCAGCGCCGGCTGCCGACCATCCGGATCCCCTTGCTGCCCGGTGATCCCTCGATTCCGATCATCCTCCAGGCCGTTTTCCAGCGCGCCTACGACGCGGGCCCTTATCACCGTGCGGTGCGATATCGTGAGGATCAGATCGACCCGCCCTTGACCCCCGCCCAGGCCACGTGGGTCAGCCAAGTTCTCGTCCCAGCCACCGCAGCGAAGCCAAACCTGTGATGCAGGCGGAGTTAAAGGTCGCTGACTTCGGGCTGGATTGCTCAGGTCCTCCCCTCGTTCCGCGCGCCCGTGGAGCGCATCCTGGGGCTGACGACGACCGTCTAGCTGGCTTTACGTGGTGCTGGGCGGGGCCGTGGTCGCGTGGTCGATCACGCGCGTCTTCGGGCGAAGGCCCGATTTCCCGCGGCCGTGAGCAAATTCGGTCAGACTCCCGGCGGCTTGTAGTGGGGAATCTGGGCGGGGTCCAGACCCATTGCACGAACCGCGCGCACGGCGTCCTCGTAGTCCTCGCGGTCCACCGCGGTGGAAAGGAGGAATTGCGCTTTGCGCTCGGGCGCATACACCTCCACCGGCGGGATCACCGCGGGCCGGATAAGGACTCCCTCCTCCCGGCCTTCGGCGATGACCATCGCTCCCTCTTTGATTCCGTACCGCCTCCGCAGCGCGGCGGGGATCACCACCGTTCCCCGCTTGCCCACCTTGCTGGGCTCCGACTCCACGGACCGTGGTCTGGCCTCCTTCCCAGCAGTCGTAGGTCCGCTCGAGGCAGCGGTCTTGAGCGGGGGCGTTTTCCGGTCTCCCCGTGGCCGCGCGCTCATGACTCTTATTCTCTCCTGATCCGGTGCCGGATTTGCCGATTTTCCGGCGCTCTTTGATTCTTCGTCCAGACGACCCGACTGTCAAGCGGGAGACGAGGGGCAAGGCCTTCTGGAAGCGACTACGTTCTTCCGGGCCGATGATGCACCCTCTGGGCTGTTCCCGTTCCGGACTTTGATGACTTGCGAGAGTTCCCGGCCCATGAGTCCGGAGGAAAATTAGCCAGGCACTAAATCCTGGACGCCTGCGTAGCTTCGGCTGTCTTGTCGTCCTCCTACCTCGCTCATCACTCCCAAATTTGGTGCGTCGCTCGTTCTTCATCGCTATGACCGGCATCGCGCGGCAGACATGGAAAAAGAGCCGCCGCGAGCGGGCAGGGAACAAGCGACGGAAGGGTCTACCGTGAGGTTTCGTTCAATGTCCCATTCAGCGTTCGCCGACTTCGCCTGAAACGATGTCGCTTCACAGCAGGTCCGCTGGGCTTCGAACACCGAGTGGACCTCTCTGCAAAACGTGCGTGTAAATCATGGTCGTTCGCACGTCGGCGTGCCCCAGCAATTCCTGCACGGTGCGAATGTCGGAGCCGTTCTCCAGTAAGTGTGTGGCAAAACTGTGTCGAAAGGTGCGACAACTGCCCGGCTTGGAGACCCCCGCCATACGGACGGCTGACCGCACGGCTCCTTGCAAGACGGCCTCGTGCTGATGGTGACGGCGCTCGACACCGCCCCTCGGGTCCATCGCCCGCGACGAGGCAGGGAAGAGGTATTGCCAGCTCGGCTCGCGGTCGGCGTTGGGATACTTCTTCGCGAGGGCGAACGGCAGGTACACGCGCCCGAAACCGTCGCGGAGATCCTGGCGATGGATCTCCACCACCCGCTCGACCTGCCTGCGAAGCGCATCGACGAGTGAGCCAGGCAGAACGGTTACTCGATCCTTCTGCCTCTTGCCGTCGCGCACGACGATGTGGTTCTGCCCGAAGTCGACATCCTTGACGCGCAACCGCAAGCACTCCATCAGGCGCAACCCCGACCCATAAAGGAGGCTCGCCATGACGGCCTTGTCTGCCTGCATGCGAGCTAGCACCGCCCGGACCTCCTCACGCGTGAAGACAACCGGCAGTCGTTGGGGCTTCTTGGCCCGCAAGACATCCTCGACACGTTCCAGGCGCCGATCGAGCACGACTTTGTAGAGGAAGAGAATCGCGCTGAGCGCCTGATTCTGCGTCGAAGCCGCGACGTTTCGCTCGACCGCCAGATAGGTGAGGAACTGACCGACCTCGGCCTCGCCCATCTCCAGCGGGTGCCGCTTCCTATGAAAAGAATGAACTGCTTGGCCCAGAGCACATAGGAATCCTCGGTGCGGATGCTGTAATGCAAAGTGCGAATACGATCCCGCATCTGGTCGAGTAGCTGTGACATAATTCACGCAGCTGAAGATGATGTCTTTTTCTTTGGTATTGCCTTGCAATCCCAGGATTTCATGGGGATAATCACGCTTGATCTGGGATTATACGGCGCAACGGTCGTGTTATTCCACATTATCTCGGTCGTCTATTTATGGTTAGGCCGACCGGCGGTAGCATGACACGACGAGACGTTCTCCGACACATCGCCGCGGTCCGACGCGACCACGGTCATCTGCTGTTCCATTGGACTCGGCGGCGGGCTGCACATGAGCCGCCGGCACCAGCACCAATCTCCTCAAAGTCGGCAGGAGAAGTATTGCAAAGGATTCTTCGAACCGGGTGTCTCCTTGGAGGAACCGGGTTCGTGCGTGGCCGCTTCCCATGCGTGTGCTTCACTGAGGCACCTATCGGAGAGGCTGCCAGCCTCTTTCGTTTGAGTGGAATTAGTACCCCTGAGAGTGGGCCCCGCTATGAGCCCTATGGCATTGCCGTTCAAAAGGAGTGGCTCTTCGCCAGGGGAGGACGACCGGTGATCTATCAGGCTGACAATGAGTACGACCCTCTTCCCGAGAGCCATCGCTGGCGTCACGCCCGTTATGAACCCGCCGCCGATGTCGACTTCACATGGGAAAGGGAATGGCGTATTCGAACAGACAGTTTGGCACTGGATCCCTCTAAGAGCCTTGTCATCGTGCCAACTGCAGATGAAGCGTTTAGCATCATGTATGACAACGCTACGATCTCAGCACCCAGTAACGAGGACGCTTCTTGGATTCTTCCTTCTCACAGCCCGAAGTGGCTGGCAGTGTCTCTTGACCTCTTCGGCATCGTCGCTCGCGAAGAGGGGCGGCCTAACCCGGCGTTGCAGCGGACTCGCTTCGCTCGCCGCTGAACTTCATTCGTTAGGCGCCAGAGGAGAATTGTCATCATGGCCAAGTACGCCACCACCTCCGCCAAGAACATCATGAAGAGGTCTCTCCACGCGATTCTCTCTCCACATCCGACAGACTCGGAAGTAGCGGCTTTGTGGAACTACTTCGTAAGCGCGTGCGCGTATTGCGGCATCCAGCTTGACAAGGCGGCCCGGAACGGGCACATGGACCACGTGGTTCCGAGTTCAAGAGGCGGCACGAATAGCATCTTCAATCACGTTCTTTCCTGCGGCCGTTGCAACGGTGACGCCAAGCGTGAGGCCACCTGGGAAACATATCTGGCTCAGGCAGTTCCTGATCTTACGGTTCGTAGTGAACGAGCGGCCAAGATCACGCAATGGCTTGCGAGAGCCACGCCTGCGACACCCCCATTTGCAGATCCCCGAGTTGACGCTGTCATCAACAGGGCACTCGAAGCATTCGATCAGGCGGTGACCGAACTCCGAGCGCTTCGGGACCATGGCGCCTAACCCGTCGTTAGGCAGAGGAGGACGTATGTCGACTGTCGGTCCATGCTGCGGTCCTGCTGTGCAAAACTACTGGCGTGGGGCCTACTGCCGATGTTGCGGCGTGAGCATTGTCATAAACAATATGGTCGTTGGCTGCGGGCGGCATACTCCCTGCCCTCACTGCGGAAAATACTCCTGCGGTCCCCATTCACACGACGGTAGCGGCGGTTGGCCAGTCCGAAGGTACTGCGAGATCGACGCTCAGATCTGCACCAATGGGTCGTGTCCTTCGGGCGGCATGCATCACGCCTGACCTCGCGCTGCAGCGGACCCCGGCCGCGCGGCATACTGGTCAATCCAACGTTGCTCAGGGCCGTGTCCACTGACCTTGGGTTTTAGGTGCCTCTTTATGCACACAGATCTCTACATGAGTCAATATGATTGATGATCCTACGCAAGTCACAGCGTTAATGCAGAAGATGAAAGCGCATTTGCCCATTCCTGCCCAAGCGACGAACGCGCTTGTACGTAGCCTACGCGCCAGTGCGGTCAATATCGCGTCCAAGCGGCGTATGCAGATTGAAAAGGTGATGTACTTGGGCGATGAAGGGGGTATTGGGTGTAAACTCAAGGTCCCAGGGCAAGAAGACACCGCTGTGGTGGTGTCGCTTACGCATCTCCGCCTTCCGAGTACTCACCCGCTCGCACCAGACGTACGAGCATACCAAATCGCACGCACGAAGAAATTGGCAGGAGGATCAGACAGGCACTAAGTTCTGGACGTCTGCGTAGTCTTGGCTGTCTTGTCGTCCTCCTACCTCGCTCATCTCGCCCAACTTTGGTGCGCGCCCAAATGTGGGGCGTGGCTCGTTCTTTCCTGCATTCTTTCCTGATCACTTCTCCCCATCTCGATCAGTCCGGGAGTCAATGACCGAACCACGAACGCGCTGACCCTGACCCCGCCACCTCGGATGAAACCGCAACGCCGGTACAAACTGACGATCGACGGTTCGACCGCGACAGGGGTC